>NZ_CP165727.1:4777500-5094642 GCF_041200175.1 Streptomyces sp. R33
GGAGGTAGAGCACTGGATAGGCGATGGGCCCTACCGGGTTACTGACCTTAGCCAAACTCCGAATGCCGGTAAGTGAGAGCACGGCAGTGAGACTGTGGGGGATAAGCTCCATGGTCGAGAGGGAAACAGCCCAGAGCATCGACTAAGGCCCCTAAGCGTACGCTAAGTGGGAAAGGATGTGGAGTCGCAGAGACAACCAGGAGGTTGGCTTAGAAGCAGCCACCCTTGAAAGAGTGCGTAATAGCTCACTGGTCAAGTGATTCCGCGCCGACAATGTAGCGGGGCTCAAGCGTACCGCCGAAGTCGTGTCATTGCAGCAATAGGGCCAACGCCTGCTGTGATGGGTAGGGGAGCGTCGTGTGCCGGGTGAAGCAGCAGCGGAAGCTAGTTGTGGACGGTTCACGAGTGAGAATGCAGGCATGAGTAGCGATACACACGTGAGAAACGTGTGCGCCGATTGACTAAGGGTTCCTGGGTCAAGCTGATCTGCCCAGGGTAAGTCGGGACCTAAGGCGAGGCCGACAGGCGTAGTCGATGGACAACCGGTTGATATTCCGGTACCCGCTTTGAAACGCCCAATATCGAATCAGGCGATGCTAAGTCCGTGAAGCCGTTCCGGACCCTTCGGGGAAAGGAAAGTGGTGGAGCCGACGAACCAGACTTGTAGTAGGTAAGCGATGGGGTGACGCAGGAAGGTAGTCCAGCCCGGGCGGTGGTTGTCCCGGGGTAAGGGTGTAGGCCGAGGGGTAGGCAAATCCGTCCCTCATATAAGGCTGAGACCTGATGCCGAGCCGATTGTGGTGAAGTGGATGATCCTATGCTGTCGAGAAAAGCCTCTAGCGAGTTTCATGGCGGCCCGTACCCTAAACCGACTCAGGTGGTCAGGTAGAGAATACCGAGGCGTTCGGGTGAACTATGGTTAAGGAACTCGGCAAAATGCCCCCGTAACTTCGGGAGAAGGGGGGCCATCACTGGTGATCGGACTTGCTCCGTGAGCTGGGGGTGGCCGCAGAGACCAGCGAGAAGCGACTGTTTACTAAAAACACAGGTCCGTGCGAAGCCGTAAGGCGATGTATACGGACTGACGCCTGCCCGGTGCTGGAACGTTAAGGGGACCGGTTAGTGCGCTTTCGGGCGTGCGAAGCTGAGAACTTAAGCGCCAGTAAACGGCGGTGGTAACTATAACCATCCTAAGGTAGCGAAATTCCTTGTCGGGTAAGTTCCGACCTGCACGAATGGCGTAACGACTTCTCGACTGTCTCAACCATAGGCCCGGTGAAATTGCACTACGAGTAAAGATGCTCGTTTCGCGCAGCAGGACGGAAAGACCCCGGGACCTTTACTACAGTTTGATATTGGTGTTCGGTTCGGCTTGTGTAGGATAGGTGGGAGACTTTGAAACCCCAACGCCAGTTGGGGTGGAGTCGCCGTTGAAATACCACTCTGGTCGTGCTGGATGTCTAACCTCGGTCCGTGATCCGGATCAGGGACAGTGTCTGATGGGTAGTTTAACTGGGGCGGTTGCCTCCCAAAGGGTAACGGAGGCGCCCAAAGGTTCCCTCAGCCTGGTTGGCAATCAGGTGTTGAGTGTAAGTGCACAAGGGAGCTTGACTGTGAGACCGACGGGTCGAGCAGGGACGAAAGTCGGGACTAGTGATCCGGCGGTGGCTTGTGGAAGCGCCGTCGCTCAACGGATAAAAGGTACCCCGGGGATAACAGGCTGATCTTCCCCAAGAGTCCATATCGACGGGATGGTTTGGCACCTCGATGTCGGCTCGTCGCATCCTGGGGCTGGAGTCGGTCCCAAGGGTTGGGCTGTTCGCCCATTAAAGCGGTACGCGAGCTGGGTTTAGAACGTCGTGAGACAGTTCGGTCCCTATCCGCTGTGCGCGTAGGAATATTGAGAAGGGCTGTCCCTAGTACGAGAGGACCGGGACGGACGAACCTCTGGTGTGCCAGTTGTCCTGCCAAGGGCATGGCTGGTTGGCTACGTTCGGGAGGGATAACCGCTGAAAGCATCTAAGCGGGAAGCCTGCTTCAAGATGAGTATTCCCACCTCCTTGAGAGGGTAAGGCTCCCAGTAGACGACTGGGTTGATAGGCCAGATGTGGAAGCCCGGTAACGGGTGGAGCTGACTGGTACTAATAGGCCGAGGGCTTGTCCTCAGTTGCTCGCGTCCACTGTGTTAGTTCTGAAATAACGAACAGCTGTGTTCATGCCAGCGTTCAAATTTCATAGTGTTTCGGTGGTCATAGCGTTAGGGAAACGCCCGGTTACATTCCGAACCCGGAAGCTAAGCCTTTCAGCGCCGATGGTACTGCAGGGGGGACCCTGTGGGAGAGTAGGACGCCGCCGAACAATCATTGTGGGAAAGCCCCGCACCTTATGGTGCGGGGCTTTTCTGCGTTTACGGGCATTGGCCGAAACGGGCCAGGTAATGCCAGACACGCTTCAGCGCCTGTTCGTCGTACCGGCCGGTGCGGGCCGCCTCGCCGAGGATGCGGGGGGTCAGGTTGCCCGCCACGGCGATGGCCTCGCCGAGGTCGACGTACGCCTGGCCGCGGTAGTCGGGGTGGCGGCGGAGTTCTTCGACGGTGAGGTGGAAGCCGGCGTGCCATTCGAGCGCGCAGGGGAGCTTCTCGGCTGCCGCCTCGACCTCGGTGCCCCGATGGCTGGGGTCCAGTACGAGCGCGGCGACGTCACGGTCGAGCCGGACGGGGGCGTGGATCTGGGCCTCGACGTAGTCGTCCAGGGCGTCTTGGTCGTCGGCCTCCGCGAGGGCGATCAGGGACATGCGGTCCGCGACGCCGAAGGATTCGGGCTCGAGGTAGCTGTCCGGGTAGCAGAACGTGGTCCGGGGCAGGACCTCCGCCGTGAGGCGGAAGTGCGCGGAGCCGAAGCGGGGTGCGGCGCCGACCGGGCGGCGGCGGTGGTTCAAGGCGCCGTAGACGGGGCGGGATTCGGCCGGCGCGTCGTCGTAGGCGCCTGCGAAGATGCGGCTCTCCCAGTGCCAGCGGGCTCCGCCTGCATGGGCGGTGAGGCCGCCGTTGCTGGTGCCCGTGACGAATTGCGAGCGGTACACGCCGTCCTCGGCGAGCGCGGTGAGGATCGGGCGGTCGCCGAAGACGCGGTCCGGGTGGAAGTTGAGCGTCACCGTGAGGGTCGGGTCCAGTGGGGGGCCCGACGCGAGATCGGTGACGTGGCGGAGGGCCCGGACGTGTGGATTCATGGATGCAGTGTGCATCAGTCCTGTGATTGGATCCGCGATTATGGATCAGTATGTGATGCGCGCGGTGCGGGGCGACGAATGGGAGAAGGTCAAGGAGTTGCGGATCGCCGCTTTGCGGGATCCGGCGGCGCCGGTGGCCTTCCTGGAGACCCTGGCCGAAGCGGAGGCCAGGCCCGATGAGTTCTGGCAGGACCGGGCGCAGGGGGCTTCGCACGGGCGGCGGGCGCGGCAGTTCGTGGCCGAGGCTCCGGACGGGCGGTGGGTCGGGTCGGTGACCGTCCTGGTCGAGGAGGGCGGGACCAGCGACTTCTTCGAGCGGGTCGTCGAGCAGACCCAGGGGCATGTCGTGGGTGTGTTCGTACGGCCGGAGCAGCGGGGTACCGGGGTGACCGACGGCCTGTTCGCGGCCGCGCTGGACTGGGCCTGGTCGCTGGAGGGGCCGGCGCTGGAGCGCGTACGGCTCTTCGTGCACGAGGACAACGAGCGGGCCGGGGCGTTCTACCGGCGGTTCGGGTTCCGGGCGAGCGGGGAGGTCGTGCCGGTGCCGGCGGATCCGGGGGCCAAGGAGTTCGAGTACGTGCTGCCGCGTCCCTAGGGGGTGTCGTCAAAGTAGCGTCGTCCGCCCGTAAGGGCGGGGCCGCCGGCCAGACGGGACTTTGACGACACCCCCTAGTACTGGAGCGCAGCTGCCTCCGGCCAGCGGGCGCGGGCCTGTTCGCGGCTGCGGCACAGGGCGAGCAGGGGGAGGGTCCCGTCCTGGAGCAGCTCGGGGAGCTGGGGGATCGGGGCCACGGCCGCGACGTCCTCGAGGACCAGCGTGAGTGGTGGGTCGAGCCGGCCGTGGGATGACCGTGCGGCCATGCGGCGGCCGTGCTCGACCACGCTCGCGGCGAGTGCGGTGAGCAGGGGCATCGCACCCGGGTGGGTGCGGGGGTCTTCCAGCGGTTCTCCCACCATGTAGAGGGTGCCCCCTTCGCTCACGAACGATGCGAGGGTGAGTGCATCTGTTCGGTTCGGGTTGCAGGCCTCGCGGATGTGGATGGACGTGAGGCAGGAGAGGGCACGGGCCGTCAGGTTCTGGGCCTGCTCGCGGCGTTCGGGGTGCGCGGTGAGGGCGCTCTCGAGTTCGCCGGCGGAGCCGGGGGCGGCCTGGGGGTGGGTACGGAGGATGCGGACCGGGTCCTGGGCGTTGTTGCCCTGGGCCCAGCGGTGCAGCTGCTTGAACGGGCGGTCGTCGAGGGCGGCGGCCTGGAGCCAGCTGCGCAGGAGCGTTTCCGCGGTGTCGGCGACGGCTGCGTCCATGCGGGCCTGCGGGCGTACGGGGGACAGGAGCGCGGTGGCGCGGGCGGCGGCGGTGTCGCGGTCGGCGCAGGCATCGGCGGGGTTCCAGTGCATGCGGGCCGGGGTGTCGCAGAGGTGCGAGGGGTCGTAGAGGAGGACCGGGCCGAGTTTGGCGCGGGCGTCCTTCGTCTCTGCCCAGAGGGCGGGGGAGGAGGTGAGGACCAGGGCCGCGCCGGGGGCTGCAGCCAGGGCTTCGGTGGCCAGGTGGTGGCGCTCCGGGGGAGCGGCGTAGGTCAGGGTGGCGCGGGAGTTGCCGGGGGCGCTGCCCCTGGGCCCCTGCGCCTCGAACGCCGGCGGCGCCGGATCGGCCGGCCCGGCTTGGATGGGCAGCGGGGTCGGGTCGGGGAGCGGGGTCGGGGTCGCCGGGCGGGAGTTGCCGGGGGCGCTGCCCCTGGACCCGTGCGCCTCGAACGCCGGCGGGACTGGATGGGCCGCCCCGGCCGGAAGGGGCTGCTGGGCCGGGTGGTGACCCCCGGCTGGGATGGGCGTCCCGGCTGGGACGGGTGCTCCGGCTGGGACGGGTGCCCCGGCCGGGTTGGCTCGGCGGGATTTCGTGCGGGCGATGATGCCCATGGCGAAGACCGTCAGGACGAAGAGCACCAGGAGTTGGCTGATGAAGAGGCCCCAGAACAGGCCCCAACCGGAGAGGGCCGAGGGGTCCGTGTCGGGCCAGGCTCCTGGGACGTCGTGCGGTTGGGTTATCAGGGCGCGGACCGCGCCGGGGGTGCGGGTGAACGTCACCGTGGACGGCCAGGCGCCCTTCGAGAAGAGCGCGGCCAGGCCCGTGGAGGTCCAGACGAGGGCCGCCAGCCCCAGGAGGAAGGCGAGGAGGGCGAGG
Source organism: Streptomyces sp. R33 (assembly GCF_041200175.1). NCBI lineage: Bacteria > Bacillati > Actinomycetota > Actinomycetes > Kitasatosporales > Streptomycetaceae > Streptomyces > Streptomyces sp. R33. The sequence continues at coordinate 4,782,909 of NZ_CP165727.1, forward strand.
AGGAGGGCGTCCGGGATGCCGCCCGGTTTTCCGTTCCGTTCGTCGTGCATTACGCCACCGTTGTTGCCGAGCCCGGGCCGCCGTTGCGGTGGCGTTCCATCAGGAGGGCTCTTTCCTCCGCCTCCAGTTCGGCTGCCAGCAGGTCGTCGGGGAGCTGGGGCTGGGGTGAGGATTCCGTCATGGCGCGGTCCGTGTAGACGAGGGGGCGTTCCGCCTCGGTGATCAGGTGTTTGACCACCTGGACGTTGCCGTTGACGTCCCAGACCGCGATGCCGGGAGTGAGGGTCGGGATGATCTCCACCGCCCAGCGGGGCAGGCCCAGGACCCGGCCCGTCGCTCGGGCCTCGTCCGCCTTCTGGGCGTAGATCGTGCGGGTCGAGGCCATCTTGAGGATGGCCGCGGCCTCGCGGGCGGCCGCGCCGTCGACGACGTCCGAGAGGTGGTGGACGACGGCTACGAAGGACAGGCCGAGGCGGCGGCCGAACTTGAGGAGGCGCTGGAACAGCTGGGCCACGAACGGGCTGTTGATGATGTGCCAGGCTTCCTCGACCAGGAAGATGCGCTTCTTGCGGTCGGGGCGGATCCAGGTGTGTTCCAGCCAGACGCCCACGATCGCCATCAGGATCGGCATGGCGATCGAGTTGCGGTCGATGTGGGACAGGTCGAAGACGATGAGGGGGGCGTCGAGGTCGATGCCCACCGTGGTGGGGCCGTCGAACATGCCGCGGAGGTCGCCGTCGACCAGGCGGTCGAGGACGAGGGCGACGTCGAGGCCCCAGGCGCGGACATCGTCTATGTCGACGTTCATGGCCTCCGCGGACTCGGCCTCCGGGTGGCGGAGCTGTTCCACGATGTCCGTGAGGACCGGCTGGCGGTCGCGGATGGCGTCGACGACGTACGCGTGCGCGACCTTGAGGGCGAAGCCGGAGCGTTCGTCGAGGCCGTGGCCCATGGCGACTTCGATGATGGTCCGGAGCAGCGCGAGCTGGCCGGTCGTCGTGATCGCCGGGTCGAGGGGGTTGAGGCGGATCCCGTCGTCGTTGGCGGCGATGGGGTCCAGGCGGATGGGGGTTATCCCCAGCTGCTGGGCGATCAGGTTCCACTCGCCGACGCCGTCCTCGCCTTGGGCGTCGAGGACGACGACCTGGCGGTCCCGGAAGCGGAGCTGGCGCAGTACGTACGTCTTCTCCAGGGCGGACTTGCCGTTGCCGGACTCGCCGAGGACCAGCCAGTGCGGGGCCGGGAGCTGCTGCCCGTACAGCTGGAAGGGGTCGTAGATGTAGCCCTTGCCGCTGTAGACCTCGCGGCCGATGATGACGCCGGAGTCGCCGAGGCCGGGGGCGGCGGTGGGCAGGTAGACGGCCTGCGCCTGCCCGGTGGAGGTGCGTACGGGCAGGCGCGTGGTCTCGACCTTGCCGAACAGGAAGCTGGTGAAGGCGTCCGTCAGAGCGGACATGGGATCTCGCATGGGCGGCACTTCCCTCCAGCTAGCGTCGGATGCCGGTGGCGAACGGCAGGGTGTTGACGAAGGCGCGGTGGTGCTCGCGGTCACACCATTCGAGCTTCAGGTACGACTTGCCCGCCGAGGCGCGGATGGTGCGCTTGTCCCGGGCGAGGGCCTCCGGCGATCGCGACGACACCGTGATGTACCCGACCAGGTTGACTCCTGCCGCACCGCTGGCGAGATCTTCACCTCTTTGGTCTAGCCGGCCGTGGGCGGCGATGTCGCGGGGGTCGACGGTCCGGTTCATCTTGGCGGCGCGGCTGGCGTCGGCCTCGTCGTTGGTCTTCTCGGTGAGCATGCGCTCGATGGCCACCTCGGTGGGCTCCAGATCCATGGTGACGGCGACGGTGCGGATCACGTCCGGGGTGTGGACGAGGAGGGGCGCGAGGAAGTTGACGCCGACCGGGGTCATCGGCCATTCCTTCACCCAGGCCGTGGCGTGGCACCAGGGGGCGCGGGTGGAGGACTCGCGGGTCTTGGCCTGCAGGTACGTGGGTTCCACCGCGTCGAGTTCGGCCGGCCAGGCGTTGCGCTTGGTCATGGCCTGGATGTGGTCGATGGCGTGGTCCGGGTCGTACATGGAGTGCACGAGGGAGGCGAGGCGGCCCTGGCCCAGGGGCTGGCGGACGCGGATGTCGGCCTCGGCGAGGCGGGCGCAGATGTCGGTGAGCTCGCGGGCCATGACGATGGCGAGGCCGGCGTCGCGGTCGAGCTTGCGGCCCTTGTGGGGGGTGCCGGCGCGGGCGATGGTGTGGGCCTCGGCGGCGAGTTCGCGCGTGTAGTGCATGCAGGCGACGAGGTACGCGCGGTGCTGCTCGGAGGAGGTGGAGACCATCGACTGGAGCTGGTCGTACGAGTCGCGCAGCCAGACGGGGGCGTGGGTGTCGCCGCGCTGGGCGACGTCCTTGGCGTGGGCGTCCGGGTCCGCGGGGAGCGTACGGGCGAGCATCTGGAGGCGGGTGACGAAGCCGTCGCCGTTGGCCACGTGCTTGAGGAGGGTGCCGAAGCGGTCGACGAGGGCTTCCTGGTCCTCGCTGTCGCGCAGGCCGACGCCGGGGCCTTCGATCTCGATGGCAGCGGTGACGGTTCTGCGGTCGGCGTGGAGGAGGACGGCGATCTCGTCGGGGCCGAAGGGGGCGGCGAGCCAGTTGATCCGGCCGATGCCGGGGGGCGGGCCGACCTCGACCTCGCGGCCGTCGGCGGCGCGGACGCCGGCTTCCATGGCGCCGGAGCGGTAGGTCGTACCGCGGCGCAGGGTGCGCTTGTAGCTGCGGTTGATCTCGAACCACTTGTAGAAGGTGCGGCCCTTGTACGGGACGTACACGGCGGCGAGCGCGAGCATGGGGAACCCGGCGAGGGTGACGATGCGCAGGGTGAGTTCGGGGACGAGCAGGCCGCTCATCATGCCGAGGAACGCGCCGGCGATGATCAGGGCGATCTCGCCGCTTTCGCGGTTCTTGCCGACGATCGCGTTCGGCCGGGCCCGGCCGATGAGATACGTGCGGCGGGGCGTGACCGGGTGCAGCTGGTGTGACTGGGTCGTCAACGCCCGTCACCTCCTGTGTTCCTCGTACTCGAGCTCGTGCGGGGCGGGGGTGCGGCGGAGGGGACGGATCCGCCGCCGGCCCCGCCGCCGGAGGTGGGGCGGCTGCTGTGGGCGGCCACGCCTCCGGAGAGGGGGTTGGCGGGGCGGGGGGCGCCGGAGCCGCCGCCGTCACCGCCTCCGCGGTGGGCGCCGCGGCTGCTGTGCGTCTTGATGCCCTGGGAGACGAGGGAGGCCGGGGAGCTGATGACGGCGGCGGCCTGGGCGCCGTCGGTGGCCTTGCTGCGGCCCGCGCGGGCGGAGGCGATCTCGTCGCCGAAGCCGGGGACGAAGCGGTAGATCATCGCGGACGCGAAGATCGCCAGGAGGATGATGGCGAGGCCGGAGACGACGGCGGAGAAGGCATTGGGGCCCTTCTCGCCGGCGAGGGCTCCGGCGAGGCCGAGGACGATGACGATGACCGGCTTCACGAGGATGACGGCGATCATGATGCCGGCCCAGCGGCGGACGTGGCCCCAGAGGTTCCGGTCGACGAGCCCCGCGTAGACGACGACGCCGAGGAGGGCGCCGACGTAGAGGAGGGCGGCCCGGATGAAGAGCTCGAGGAAGAGGACGCCGGCGGCGAGGACGGTGACGAGGGAGACGACGATCAGCATGATCGGGCCGCCGCCGATGGAGTCGCCCTTCTTGAGGGCCTCGATGAAGGAGCCGAAGAAGACGTCGGTCTGGCCGCCGCTCGCCGAGGCGATGACTTCTGTGACGCCGTCGGTGGCGGAGACGACGGTGTAGAGGATCAGGGGGGTGAAGGCGGAGGCGAGGACGGTGAGCCAGAGGAAGCCGACGGCTTCGGAGATGGCGGTGGTGAGGGGGACGCCGCGGATGGCGCGCTTGGCGACGGCGAAGAGCCAGAGGACGAGTGTGAGGATGGTGGAGGCGGCGAAGACGATGGCGTACTGCTTGAGGAAGGCGCCGTTGGTGAAGTCGACGTTGGCGGAGCCGTTGATCGCTTTGCTGAGCTCGGTGACGATCCAGGCGGCGGCGTCGGCGCAGCCCTTGGCCAGGGAGGCGAGGGGGTTGAGGGCGTCGGCCGGGTCGCTGGGCGCCAAGCCCGTGCGGGGGGCTCCGCCGGTGGCGCCGCTGCCGCGCTCGCAGTAGTCCTTGGCCGGGCCCACGATCAGGTCGCACCGGTTGTCATTGGGCTGCGAGGCCGATGGGGACGGGGACGGGGACGTCGGTGGGGTGGGGGCTGCGGAGGCGCGGGCCGACAGGAGCACAACTGTCGCCTGTGCAGCGGCCAGGGCCCCGGTGACGCGGAGGGTGCGGCTACCGGGCATAGGTGAACCCTCCGAACTCCGTTGCAGCCTTTGCGATCTCCTCGGCCGTGGAGGCCGTGCGGTCCGTGTGGACCGGGGCCGGCCCGTCCTTCTGGGCGAAGCTTTCGACCTTCCAGTCGTTCTCCGCCCAGCGGAGAGTCAGCGTCATGGTGAACCAGTCGTTGCTGACCGGGTTGGTGGAGCCGACGCCTGCAGTGCCGAATACGCCTGTGCACCACACATCGATGGACGTGGTCGTGTCGGAGTACTTGGTCGTCTTGGTGCCGACCGGAACGGTCCGAGAGATGTATGTCAGGCCCTGCGCCGCATTTCCGTTGGCGTCCAGTCCGGCCTGGTCCAGGAACGTCTTGCCGTAGGCCTGATCAAGTCTGGTCTCGAGCTCGGACACCTTGTCCGCTACGAAGACCTGGCGGACGATCTGGCGCCGCACCTGTGGTTTCAGGATGTCCGCGGAAACAAGCGCGACCGCGTAGTTGGCGGCGGCCGATTGGGCTCCCTGTTCGTCGTGCGCGAAGCCCTTCGGGATGCCGCCGTTCTTGCCGTCCACCGGGCGGGTGCCTGTGGCCTGGGTGGAGGCGGGGGCAGGGGGGGTGTCTGCCGAGGGGGTGGTGGGGGTGTCGCCCGACTGGTTCGCGAACGCGATCGCGGCGATCAGGAGGACCACCACGCCGACCACCGTGACCAGGCCCCGGGAGGCGCGGGGGGTGCGTCGGGGGGTGCCGTACGGGTCCGAGGGGGCGTCGGGGAGGCGGGTGCGGGTCTGGCCCGTGCCGCCGATCTCGCCGTAGCCGTCGCCACCGCCGTACTGGTCTTCGTTGCTCATTCCGTGTCCGCCCCCTCTGCGTCGTACGACGGTGGTGTGGTGAGTCCTCATCAGGTCCGGCAGCCGGTGGGCGGCCCGGCTAGACGGCCATTCCGTAGACGATGGTGAAGAGGGTGCCGAGGGAGCCGATGATGAAGACTCCGGTGAGGCCGGCGACGATCAGGCCCTTGCCTTGTTCCGCGCTGAACGTGTCGCGCAGGGCGGTCGCGCCGATGCGCTGCTTGGCCGCGCCCCAGATGGCGATGCCGAGGCAGAGGAGGATCGCAACGGCCATGACCACCTCGATCATGACCTTCGCTTCGTTGCCGAGACTGCCGAACGGCCCCCAGTTCGGGGCGATTCCGCCGATGATGGTGGTGATGTCGCCCTTTTCGGCTGCCAGGATCATGTAACTCACCGCCCCTGTATGGGTAGTTCCGGTCGCCCGTGCCCGACGGCAGGGGTCACGTACTATCTTCGCTGATGAAACCGTCGTCGTACGTCGACTTGACGGCTCTCTTTACCCGATCTCCCGGCCCTTGGCCCGCTCGCGCGCTCTGACCTGGGCACGGGCGGCGGGCATCCGAAAGAACGTATGGTCACTCTGTGTATCACGGGGGGTGACCCCGGGCAATGATTGCCCTCTCGGCTTGCGGGGGGCCGCTCGGGTGGCCGCCGTTCGGCGCAGTGTGCGGGCGTGTCGTTGGGCCGAGCCGTTGACGTTCGTCCGACATTCCGTCAGTCGTTCCATCGCTTCGGCGTGTTGCGGGAGATGCTCCAGGCCGTTCGACAGGACGACGCAAGGAGTGACGGATGGGTTCCGCAGTGAAGGCCGCTCGGCGTGCGTGGCTGGCCGGCGGATGCGCGGTTTCGCTGGCGGTCGCGTTCATGGGCGCCTCGGTCCCGGCGGCGGCTGCCGGGGGGACGGCCGTGGTGGTGGCGCCCGGCTGGGGCGGCAGGTGTCCGGAGCCGCATGCGAGAACGCTGCCGGCCCCGCAGGCCGGCAGGGCGGCGCCTGCCAGTTCGTGTGCCGGGGCCAAGGGCGATCGGGGGCCCCAGGGGCCCCACGGGCCCAAGGGTGACCGGGGGCCGAAGGGTGACCGGGGGCCGAAGGGTGACCGAGGGCCGGCGGGTCCGCCCGGGCCGCGCGGGCCGCAGGGACCCTGCCAGGACATCGACACGGCCCCGGGAGTGAGCGACCTGGAGTTCAGTGCCGTCCTGCACCGGGGCAGGACGTTCCTCGGTGTGCGCGACACGGCGCCGGTCGGCGCGTACACCTGGCGGGACCTCACCACGGCGCTGAACCCGGGGCATCCGCGGAACGCGTGCGGGGTGTCGGTCAACACCGTGGGAGCCACGGTGTTCGTGAAGGTGCTGACGACCCAGGGCGACGTGTTCGAGAACCACTGCACGTACACGGGGACGGGCGCGCTCACCTGTCCGTCGGGGTGGACGGCCATCATCAGGCCCTGAGGGCCGTTGTCAGTGGGGCGCGGCACAGTGGACTGATGACGACTGCGACTCCGTGGACCCTGAAGGACATCGAAGCGGCCATCCGGGCGGGTTGGTCGGCCGAGACCTGTTCGCCCGATGACGTCGAGCGGGCGCCCTGGACGGCCGACAACCCTGCCTGGGGGCACTGCGACATCACTTCGCTGGTGGTGCAGGACCTGATGGGGGGAGGGCTGATGGTCGGGGAGGTCTGGCTCGAGGGGGAGCAGCAGGGGTTCCATACGTGGAACGTGCTCCCCGGGGGGATACAGGTGGATCTGACGCGGGAGCAGTTCCGCCGGGGCCAGGTGGTGACGGAGGGGCGGCTGATGGGGCCGCGGCCGCAGGGGCGGCTGCCGCGGCGCTGGGAGGAGTACCAACTGCTGCGCGGGCGGGTCGAGGCCAGGCTGGGGGCGATCGGCGGCTGAGCCCCGGGCCGGCGGAGCCCGGGGGGTGAGTCCGGGTTCCCGGGGGCGGGTTACGCGGGCCAGTGCGCGGGGCGGGCCAGCGTCGGGGGGATCTTGGTCCTGGCGTCGCCGCGGGCTGCGCTGAGCTGGGGCTGGGTCAGGAAGAGGGTGTCGCGGAGGTCCGCCCCGCGCAGGTCGGCGTCGCGGAAGTCCGCGCCGATCAGGTCCGCCAGGCGGAGGTCTGCGCCGTTGAGGTTCGCGGCGATGAGGTAGGCGCCGCGGAGGTTGGCGCCGCGGAGGTCCGCGCCTGCGAGGCGGGCGCCCATCAGGTCGGCGCCGCGGTGGTTCTTCTTGCGGGCCGGGGCCTTGGCGCGGGCCAGCTCGCTGGCGCGCAGGAGGAGCGTGTTGATGCGCCCGCGCAGGTCGCCCACGTCCAGGGCGGTGAGGGCGTCCGCGTCGGCGGCGGTCCACTGCGTGGTCTCGGCCAGCGCGCGGTTCAGGTCCGCGTGGACCGGGGCGGCAGCCGGGAGGGCGAGCGCCGCGGTGACGTAGAAGAGCAGTTCGTGCAGCTGCCGCAGGACGGGGAAGACCTCGTACATCCGGGCGGCCGTGCCGGGGTGCGTACGCCAGTCCCGGCCGCCGAAGGTCACCTGGGAGACCTGCTGGCCCGCGCCGAAGCAGTCGAAGACGGTGCAGCCCTGGAAGCCCTTGTCGCGCAGCCGGGTGTGGATGCCGCAGCGGAAGTCCTGCTGGAGGTTCTTGCAGGGCGTTCCGGCGGCCTTGTTCACCGCGAAGTCGTTGGACTTGGCGAAGGGCAGGGCGACGCAGCAGAGCGCGAAGCAGTTCGAGCAGTCTGCCTGCAGGACGGGGAGGGCCGGGAGGGCGGCCCCGGCGGGGACGGCGGGCGTGGCGGGCGTGGCGGGAGTTGCGGACACCCCTTCATTGTCACCGGTCGGGGGCGGTGAGCCGCATCTGGAGGGCCGACCAGAGGACGCCGTCGACCTCCTCCACGTCCTTCAGTACCTGCTCGGTGCGGAAGCCGAGCTTCTCGTAGAGGCGTACGGCCGCGGTGTTGTGGGTGTAGACGCCGAGGTCGAGCGAGGGCAGGCCCAGCTCGTCGAAGGCGCGGGCGACGGCGAGTGTGAGGAGGGTCTCGCCGAGGCCCTGGCCGCGTGCCTCGGGGGCGATCAGTACGCGGCCCAGGCGGGTGCCGCGTACGGAGATGTGGCCGAGGGGGCGTCCGTCGGGGGAGACCGCGGTCCAGGTGTGGCGGTCCGGCTCGGCGGCGTAGGCGGTGAGCTGGGCGTCGTCCAGCGGCCAGGTGAAGGCCGGCCCCGCCCAGGTGACGAGCTCGGCCCGGGTGGTGATCCAGCGGCGGAGGGCCGGGGCGTCGTCAGCGGGGCGGAACGGGCGCAGCGAGAGGGGCGCGGGCGCCGCCGAGGGTGAGGAAGGCGTCGTGTTCATGTCTCGAGTATTCGTGTGCGGAACCCGGTTGATCGCGGGGGCCGGTGCGGTGAGCATCCGTACATGACAGAAGTGATCGCAGTTGCCGTCATCACCCTCCTCGCCGTGATCAGTCCCGGCGCCGATTTCGCGATGGTCGTCCGGAACAGCTATCTGTACGGGCGGCCCACCGGGCTCTTCGCGGCGGCCGGTGTCGCGGCCGGCGTGCTGGTGCACGTCTCGTACACGATGCTCGGGGTCGGTCTCCTGATCGCCTCCTCCACGGCCCTGTTCACGGCGATCAAGCTGGCGGGTGCCGCGTACCTGGTGTGGATCGGGATCCGGACCTTCCGGGCGCGGGCCGAGCTGAGCGTGGACCTGGAGTCCAAGCCGGAGCTGACCCGGGTGGGTGCGCTGCGGTCCGGGTTCCTGACCAACGTGCTCAACCCGAAGACCACGCTGTTCGTGGTGTCGACGTTCACGCAGGTCGTCAACCCGGACACGCCGGTCTGGCAGCAGGCCGGGTACGGGCTGTTCATGTCGGCGGCGCACCTGGGCTGGTTCGGTGCGGTCGCGCTGTTCTTCTCGAACTCCCGGCTGCGCGACCGGATGCTGAAGGCGCAGAAGGAGCTGAACCGGGCGATCGGCTCGGTGCTGGTGGGGCTCGGGGTCGGGCTGGGCTTCGCCCGCTGAGGTCCCGCGCCGGTGTTCCGGCCGGGGCCCGTTGTTCGGTGAAGGCCTGGCGGGGCGGGTTACCTGTCGGTAGCGTGCCGGGCATGGCGATCTCCGAGGCGTTCTTCGAACGGGTCGATGCCGGGCGGTTCCTGGCCACCGAGTACACGCGGGGGCCGTGGGACCCCGGCTCGCAGCATGCCGGGCCGCCGGCGGCGCTGCTCGGCCGGGCCGTGGAGGAGCGGGAGGGCGCCCGCGCGGACATGCGGATCGCGAGGATCACGTACGAGATCCTGCGGCCGGTGCCGATCGGCCCGCTGGAGATCACCACGTCGGTGCTCCGGGCCGGCCGCAGCACGGAGGTGGTCGAGGCCGCCCTCGCCCCGGCCGGGGCCGCGCCGGTGATGCTCGCGCGGGCGCTGCGGATCCGGGTGGCCGAGGAGGCCGTGCCCGGGGTGGCCCCGGGGCCGCAGCTGCCGCCGCCCGGGGAGGTGGAGGTGACGCCGTTCTTCCCGGTGCCGTGGGAGACCGGCTACCACTCGGCGATGGAGACCCGGTTCACCGAGGGCGCGTTCGTGGAGCTGGGCCCCGGCACGTGCTGGATGCGGATGAAGGTGCCGCTCGTCGCCGGGGAGGAGACCAGGCCGCTGGACCGGGTCCTGATCGCCGCCGACTCGGGCAACGGGATCAGCTCGGTCATGGACTTCGGGCGGTACGTGTTCATCAACGGCGACCTGACCGTGCACCTGCACCGCCACCCGGTGGGCGAGTGGGCCTGTGTGGAGGCCCGTACGAGTGTGGACGCGGGCGGGATCGGGCTCGCCGACGCCCGGCTGCACGACGAGAAGGGGCCGATCGGGCGGAGCGCGCAGAGCCTGTTCGTCGCACCGCGCTCCTAGCACCGCGCTCCTGGCACCGCGCTCCTGGCGCCGCGATCCCAGCGGCGCGCTCGGAGTGGCGCGGGCGCGGCGGCCTTCCCGGTCAACCCGGTTCCGTGGCACGGCAGTCGGTGTGGCAGGCTCGGGTCAATGGAGCCCCTGAGAGACCTCGACCCCGCCCGGATCGGGGCGCACGCGCTGCTGGCCCGGCTCGGTGCCGGAGGGATGGGGCAGGTGTACCTCGGGCGCTCGCCGGGCGGGCGTCTGGTCGCCGTGAAGGTGATCCGGGACGAGATCACCGGCCACCCCGAGGCCCTGGCCCGGTTCCGGCGTGAGGCCGAGACCGTGCGCGCGGTGCGGTCGGCGTACACGGCGAACCTGATCGACGCCTCGCTGGCGGCGCCGCCGTTCTGGCTGGCCACGGAGTACGTGGCGGGTCCGACGCTCGGTCATGCCGTGGCGGAGCGCGGCGGTTTGCCCGCGGACACCTGCCGCCGGCTGTTCGCGGCCCTCGCGGAGGGGCTGGCGAGCGTCCATGCGTACGGGGTGACGCACCGGGACCTCAAACCGCAGAACGTCATCCTGGGCGCGCAGGGCCCGCAGCTCATCGACTTCGGCATCGCGCGCGGCGTGGGCGAGACGGCCCTCACCCAGGACGGCCAGGCCCCGGGGACCCCGGGGTACACCGCGCCCGAGGTGCTGCTCGGGGCCGAGGCGGGGGCCGCAGCGGACGTCTTCGCGCTGGGCGCGACGCTCGCGTACGCGGCGACCGGGCGGCCGCCGTTCGGCACGGGCGCCGCGCCGAGCGTGAGCTACCGGGCGGTGCACGAGCCGGTCGACGTGGCCGGGGTGGAGCCGGGGCTGGCGGCCCTGATCGAGGCGTGCGTGGCGAAGGACCCGGCGGCCCGGCCGGCCCTGCCCGAGGTCATCGGCCGGTGCGGGGTACGGGACGCGCTGATCGACGATCCCGTGTACGTGGGGCTGGGCGCGCTGGGCGAGGCCGTACCGGTGCACGAGATGCGGACGCAGGGGCCGGGCCTGCCGTACGGCTACACGCCGACGCAGCACACGGCCCGGATCCCGCCGCGGCGTGGGCGGACGGGCGTGTGGGTGGCGGCCGTGGCGGTGGCCGCGGCCCTGTCGCTGGCGGCCTGGAAGCTGGCCCCGTTCGACGGGAACGGCGAGGGGAGCCGGGGCAAGGACGGTGCGGCGGGTGTCACGGGTACGCCCGGGCAGACGCCGGGTGCGGGCGGCGCCGCGCCCTCGGTGTCCCAGAGCGCCGGCAAGCCCCCTGCCGAGTACATCGAGGGCAACCGGATCTCGCACTACTTCTGGCTGCCCTCCACCGACCCGGAGCGCGCCGCGCACGGCACCGGCGCGTGCAACCTGGGGCCGGAGCAGAAGCCGCCCGGTGCGGACATGCAGGCCGGCGCCGAGGTCTCGGGGAAGTCCGTGAACATCAGCATGCGCATCAAGTATGCGGAGAACAGCGAGACCAAACCCGATCCGTACTACGTGTCGGTGGCGGTCAGGTCCCCGCACGACCTCGACCCGTCCACCGGCAAGCCCTTCCCCATGGACAACCGGGCCGTGGGCTTCACCAGCAAGCCCGTCGACATCTACGGCAAGTGGAAGACGGGCGAGTTCCTGACGCTCAAGTACCCGGACGACTTCGCGGAGCACGTGAACGGCAAGACGTACCCCGGCGTGCCCCTGGCCAACGACCCGGGGGACTGGACGGTGGTCTTCTACCACGTCGAGGATGACCCTACGAAGTACGCAAGCATCCTCTGCACGGGCTTCCGAGTGGGGTAGTGCTTCCGACGACACGGGCGATTCACACGTTAAAGCGACGGGGATGGGGGAGTGTTGACGGGTGCGCAGATTCTGGATGGCGAGTGGGATCGGGATCGGGCTCTGTCTGAGCTTCCTCGTGCTGATCGTGGTGGGTACGTACTCCGCCGCGGCCGGCATGGTGGGTGCCGGGGCCGGGGGCCGGGTGCTCGGGCTGGCCAAGGGGGCCGTACCCGCGAAGTACCAGAACCTGGTGCAGAAGTGGGGGGCGCTGTGCCCGGCCATGACGCCTGCGCTGCTGGCCGCCCAGCTGTACTCGGAGAGCGGCTGGAATCCGAGCGCCGTCAGCCCGGCCGACGCCCGCGGCATCGCGCAGTTCATCCCGGGCACGTGGGCCGGTCACGGCATCGACGGGGACGGTGACGGCGACCGCGACATCTGGGACCCCAACGATGCGATCCCCTCGGCCGCTTCGTACGACTGCGAGCTGGCCAAGGACGTGGCGGGGGTGCCCGGGGACCCGACGGGCAACATGCTCGCGGCCTACAACGCGGGGGCGTACGCGGTCATCAAGTACGGCGGGGTGCCCCCGTACAAGGAGACCCAGGGGTACGTGAAGACCATCACGACCCTCGCGAAGAGCTTCGAGCGGCCGGTCGGGCGGGTCGCGCCCTCGCAGCAGGCCGCCGGGGCCATCTACTTCGCGCAGAAGCAGTTGGGGACCCCGTACCTGTGGGGCGGCAACGGCACGCCGGACCAGGACGGGCGGTTCGACTGCTCGGGGCTGACCAAGGCGGCGTACGAATCGGTGGGGATCGAGCTGCCGCGCGTCGCCAACGACCAGTACAACGCCGGGCCGCATCCCGCGCGCGGCGAACTGCTGCCCGGTGACCTGGTGTTCTTCTCCGATGATCTGACGAACTCTCGGGAGATCCGGCACGTCGGCCTCTACGTGGGCGGTGGATTCATGATCAACGCCCCGTACACGGGCGCTGTGATCCGCTTCGACAAGATCGACACCCCCGACTACTTCGGCGCGACGCGTGTCACCAAGGACGGGGCCGAGGCCCTTCCCGACCGCACCGCCGACGCCAAGTCCCCCTAGCTGCCCCGTTCGCCACGCTGCGTCAACCCAAGGCCCTGAGCTGCGACGATGAGTCACTCTTCGATAACGTTGCCGTGATCATTCGGTGGAGAGTGGAACGTGGCGTTCAGAACGGGCGTTCCATGGACGCAGGCTTGATCAACGGGGGGGTTCAGGGGCGCACACAGGGGTGCGCCCGAGGGGAACCGAGCAAGGGCAAGGGGCCGCATCGCCATGGCTGGACTCACAAGTAGTGGGCCGAACGTGGACGTCAGCCTGCTGTACGACATCAACGGGCTGGCCCGGCACGCCCCGGACGGGGTCGACCGGGCCGTCGGTCTCGTCAGCGCGTACGGGATCCCGCTGGCCCTGGTGCTCCTCGTCCTGTGGTGCTGGCACGGTGCGCGCCGGCAGGAAGAGTCCACGGCCGCCGAGTCGTTCGCCGCGCTGGTGTGGGCCCCGATCGCCGCCGCGCTCGCGCTCCTCGTGAACGTCCCGCTGCGCGCCTTCGTCGGGCGGCCGAGGCCGTTCGCCGAGCACAGCGGCCTGGACGTGCTCGCACCGTACGCCGGCGCGGGCGACTTCTCCTTCGTCAGCGGTCACGCCGCCCTCGCGATGGCCCTGGGCGTCGGCCTGTTCATCGCGAACCGCAGGCTCGGGCTCATCGGGATCGGTCTGGCCCTCGCAGAGGGCGTCTGCCGCGTGTACCTCGGGGTCCACTACCCGACCGACGTCATCGGCGGCTTCGCGCTCGGCACCGCCGTCGTGCTGGTGCTCGCGCCGCTCGCGATGGCGCTGCTGAACCCGCTCGTGCGGGCGGTGGCCCGCGCCCCGCGCGCCTGCCGGCTGGTCCGCGCCAAGCGCCGCGCCCTGCCCCGCCCGGTGGACCTCGCCCAGCCCCAGACCCCGCCGCCGGGCTGCCTCACGCACGAGAAGGACCTCGCGGCGTAGCTGTTCAGGGTCGGCCGTACGCGTCCCATAGGGAGATCAGTACGGCCGCCAGCAGGCACAGCCCCGCTCCGCCGAAGCACAGCCGGACCGCTCTCGGGCGGAGGCGGGGCGTCACGGGTCGCCGCCCTCCGCGCCGTGGCCCTCCGGGGCGCCCTCGCGTCGGTAGCGGGAGCGCAGCCACAGGCCGGTGGCCACGGACGCGGTGGTGGTCGCCCCGATGGCCAGGGCCACGTCGGCCGGGCCGTCGGACGAGCCCGTCGGGCGTGCCGAGGCGACGGTGGCGGGCGTGAGGGTGATGAGCAGGGCCCAGAGGAGGGCGGCGACGCGGGGTGCGGGTCCTGGCATGGTTCCAGGGCATCCGCTCCCGCGGGCCTCGGCCAGCCGGGCCGTCCGAACGGGCGATCAAGAAGACCCGAAGACCCCCGGACCTTCCCCCGACCCCCTAGCCCGAGGTGTGCCGGTCCGCGTCCTTGCGGGCCAGGTCGCGGGAGCGGCGGGCCGGGCCTCTCCAGCCGCAGGTGCAGAGGGCCAGGCAGAACGAACCGCGCTCGGCGGTGCTCGTGGTGTGCCCGGCGGGTGGCCGCTCGGTGGTGCGGGGGAGCGGCACGGCTTCAAGCGGAGGGACGAGCGACGCCTTGGTGTGCGGATCCACACCACCACGGTACCTGGGTCCGGCACGGGCCCGGGACCGCGGCGGCCCGTGACGGGAAACCCCGGACCTCGTTAACCGGAGCGGGTGGGGGCCTCGGGCAAACAGCGGTCACGCGTTGGGGGTTGGCAGGCGATGGTGGTGCACCAGCACAGGCGGCGGCGCGGGCGTGCGGGTGGGGCGGTGCTCGCCTTCGGCATGGCCCTGACCGTGGCCGCGATGAGCGGGTGCGGTGGCCCGGACCAGGCCGACGACCGGCCCGCCGCCGACCCGGCCGCGACCGTCCGGGGAGCCGCCGACGTGCTGGCGAAGACCGGCAGCGCGCAGGCCCGTACGGCGATGGAGATGGCCACCGGCGGGACCCGGGTCACGATCCGCGGCGAGGGCGGGGTCGACTTCAAGAATCGGATGGGCCAACTCCTGGTGATGCTCCCGGCCGACGCGGCCGGCAAGGACGAGCACCGGCCCATCACCGAGCTGCTCGTACCCGGCGCCCTCTACATGAAGAACCGGGGCGCGGGCGTGCCCGCCGACAAGTGGGTCCGCGTCGACACGACGACCCTCGCCGACGGCAACCTCGTCACGGGCGGGGCCACCGATCCGCTGGCCGCCGCCGAGCTGCTGCGCGGCGTACAGGAGGCGACGTACGTGGGCGAGACCGAGGTGGCGGGCACGAAGGTGCGGCACTACCGCGGGACCACCGACATCGGGCAGGCCGCGAAGAGCGCCTCACCGGCGGTCCGCGGGGCGCTGGAGGCGGCAGCGAAAGGGTTCAGCAAGGACGCGGTCCCCTTCGACGTCTATCTCGACGAGGAGGGCCGGGTGCGGAAGGTCCGGCACCGTTTCACCTACGTCAACAATGGCGTGATCGATGTCTCCTCCACCACGCTGCTCTACGGGTTCGGGACGCCGGTGACCGTCGTATTGCCCGCGAGCGGGGACATTTACGCCGGGAAGATCGCCGAATAGCCGGCCGGACGGTCCCGGGGCGGCGCGATCGGGCCATGGCCCGGTATCCGGAAATGGTCCATCCGTGTCATGCGCACAGCGCCCCGTCCTCCCTACGCTGAGAAATCGAGCGCCGACGACCGATGGCCCGATGACCGATGACGGCAGATTGAGGTGACACGCGTGACTCCCGCTGGCGGTACGACGGTGCAGGACCACGTGGCGCTCGCCGAGATCGAGCTGTGCGGCGAACTGATCATCGCGGCCTCCGCGGCGGACGAGGAGCGGCTCAGCCAGGACCGGATCGACGAGGTCCTGATGGGTCTCGGACTGTAGCCGCATCCGCAGCGCGGGCCGGCGGGCTCAGGTGCGCAGCAGGCGCGCGATGGCCTTCGTCGCTTCCTCGACCTTGGCGTCGATCTCGTCCCCGCCCTTGACGGCCGCGTCGGCGACGCAGTGCCGCAGGTGCTCCTCGAGCAGCTGGAGCGCGAAGGACTGGAGGGCCTTCGTGCTCGCCGAGACCTGGGTGAGTATGTCGATGCAGTAGACGTCCTCGTCGACGAGCCGCTGCAGACCCCGGATCTGACCCTCGATCCGGCGCAGCCGCTTGAGGTGCTCGTCCTTCTGGTGGTGGTAGCCGTGCACCGCGCCGGCGGTGGCGGCGACGTCGGCTCCGGAGCCTTCCGCCTCGATGGCAGTCATGCGTCCTCCCGTGGTCCGGACCTGAGGGGTGTGCATACCCCTCATGGGTATAGGGTACCGGGCCCCGGGCGAAGGGGCAGGGGCCCGTGGTCCTCACTCTGCCTGATGGAGGACACTGGGGAACCGCCCGGAACCGCCGGTTAGCCGTGGCCGGGGGATGCGCCTAGCATCAGCCTGACCGAATCCAATGCACCCCGAGGACCTCACGTGCGATTTCGTCTGACCCCCAGGGAGACGAGCTTCTACGACATGTTCGCCGCATCCGCGGACAACATCGTCACGGGCTCCAAGCTCCTTATGGAACTCCTCGGAGCGGACTCCTCCGCCCGGGCCGAGATCGCGGAGCGGATGCGGGCAGCCGAGCACGCGGGGGACGACGCCACTCACGCGATCTTCCACCAGCTGAACTCCTCCTTCATCACGCCGTTCGACCGCGAGGACATCTACAACCTGGCGTCGTCGCTCGACGACATCATGGACTTCATGGAGGAGGCCGTCGACCTGGTCGTCCTCTACCAGGTCGAGGAGCTCCCCAAGGGTGTCGAGCAGCAGATCGAGGTGCTGGCGCGGGCGGCCGAGCTGACCGCCGAGGCCATGCCGCACCTGCGGACGATGGACAACCTGACCGAGTACTGGATCGAGGTCAACCGCCTCGAGAACCAGGCCGACCAGATCCACCGCAAGCTGCTCGCCCAGCTCTTCAACGGCAAGTACGACGCCATCGAGGTGCTGAAGCTCAAGCAGATCGTCGACGTGCTCGAAGAGGCGGCCGACGCGTTCGAGCACGTCGCGAACACGGTGGAGACCATCGCGGTCAAGGAGTCCTGAACCTCGTGGACACCTTCGCTCTGATCGTGACCATCGGTGTCGCGCTCGGTTTCACGTACACCAACGGTTTCCACGACTCGGCGAACGCGATCGCGACCTCGGTCTCGACCCGCGCGCTGACCCCGCGCGCCGCCCTCGCGATGGCCGCGGTGATGAACCTCGCCGGTGCCTTCCTGGGCAGCGGGGTCGCCAAGACGGTCAGTGAGGGCCTGATCGAGACGCCCACCGGCAAGACGGGCATGTGGATCCTCTTCGCGGCCCTGGTCGGCGCGATCGTCTGGAACCTGGTCACCTGGTACTTCGGGTTGCCCTCGTCCTCCTCGCACGCGCTGTTCGGCGGCATGGTGGGTGCGGCGCTGGCCGGCGGCACCCAGGTCATCTGGTCGGGAGTCCTCGACAAGGTCGTCATCCCGATGTTCGTCTCGCCGGTCGTCGGCCTGGTCGTCGGCTACCTGGTGATGGTCGCCATCCTGTGGATGTTCCGCCGGGCCAACCCGCACAAGGCCAAGCGTGGCTTCCGTATCGCGCAGACGGTCTCGGCGGCCGGCATGGCCCTCGGCCACGGCCTCCAGGACGCGCAGAAGACGATGGGCATCGTGATGATGGCCCTGGTCATCGCCGATGTGCAGCAGAACGGTGACGCGATCCCGGTCTGGGTCAAGCTCGTGTGCGCCGTGATGCTGTCGCTCGGTACGTACGCGGGCGGCTGGCGCATCATGCGCACCCTCGGCCGCAAGATCATCGAGCTGGACCCGCCGCAGGGTTTCGCAGCCGAGACCACGGGCGCCTCGATCATGTTCGGCTCGGCGTTCCTGTTCCACGCGCCGATCTCCACCACCCACGTGATCACCTCGGCGATCATGGGCGTGGGCGCGACCAAGCGGGTCAACGCGGTCCGCTGGGGCGTCGCCAAGAACATCGTCATGGGCTGGTTCATCACCATGCCGGCCGCGGCCCTGGTCGCCGCGCTCAGCTTCTGGATCGTCGACCTGGCCTTCGTCGGCTAGTCGTACGACGGCCGTGGGCCGGAGAACGAAAGCGGGCCGGCTCCCCCCACCCAGGGGGAGCCGGCCCTTTTCTTTCGCCTTGCGGTGGCACCGCCATGCAGCACCGCAGGACGTGTTCACATCCGAGGGGCTTCGGCTTAGCCGAAGCGGCCCGAGATGTAGTCCTCGGTCGCCTGCACGGACGGGTTCGAGAAGATCCGGTCCGTGTCGTCGATCTCGACGAGCTTGCCGGGCTGGCCGACCGCCGAGAGGTTGAAGAAGGCGGTCCGGTCGGAGACGCGGGCGGCCTGCTGCATGTTGTGCGTCACGATGACGATCGTGAAGCGCTCCTTGAGCTCGCCGATCAGGTCCTCGATCGCGAGGGTGGAGATCGGGTCCAGGGCCGAGCAGGGCTCGTCCATCAGCAGGACCTGCGGCTCGACCGCGATGGCGCGGGCGATGCACAGACGCTGCTGCTGGCCGCCGGAGAGGCCGGAGCCCGGCTTGTTCAGGCGGTCCTTGACCTCGCTCCAGAGGTTGGCGCCCTTCAGGGACCGCTCCACTATGTCCGCGAGCTCGGACTTCTTGAAGCTGCCGTTGAGGCGCAGGCCCGCCGCCACGTTGTCGAAGATCGACATGGTGGGGAAGGGGTTCGGGCGCTGGAAGACCATGCCGACGGTGCGGCGGACCGCGACCGGGTCGACGCCGGCGCCGTACAGGTTCTCGTCGTCCAGCAGCACCTTGCCCTCGACGCGGCCGCCGGGGGTGACCTCGTGCATGCGGTTCAGGGTGCGCAGGAAGGTGGACTTGCCGCAGCCGGACGGGCCGATGAAGGCGGTCACGGAGCGGGGCTCCACGGTCATCGAGATGTCATCGATGGCCTTGTGGGCGCCGTAGAAGGCGGACAGTCCGCTGACGTCGATTCGCTTCGCCATGAGGGGTCACTTCGCTTTCATTGGTCGCGTCAGCGACCGGTCTTCGGGGCCTTCCAGCGGGCGATGCCGCGGGCCACCAGATTGAGGATCATGACGAAGGCGATCAGGACGAGCGCTGCGGCCCATGCCCGGTCGTAGGAGGCGTCACTGCCGACCTTGTACTGCTCCCAGATGTACAGCGGGAGCGAGGACTGAGCACCTTCGAAGGGGTTGCCGTTGATCAGCTGGGTACCGAAGACCAGCAGCATGATCGGCGCGGTCTCACCGGCGATGCGGGCGACGGCCAGCATGACGCCGGTCGCGATGCCACCGATGGCGGTGGGGAGCACGACCTTGAGGATCATGCGCCACTTCGGCACACCGAGGGCGAGGGCGGCCTCGCGCAGCTCGTTCGGGACGAGCTTGAGCATCTCCTCGGTGGAGCGGACCACGACGGGCATCATCAGGATCGACAGGGCCATGGCGCCGGCGAAGCCGGACGGGCCGAAGCCGAGCGCCAGGTTCCAGGTCGTCAGGATGAACAGACCCGCGACGATGGACGGGATGCCGGTCATGACGTCGACGAAGAACGTCACGGCCTTGGCGAGTCGGCCCCTGCCGTACTCGACGAGGTAGACGGCGGTCAGCAGGCCGATCGGCGCGGCGATCGCGGTGGCCAGGGCGACCTGCTCGATGGTGCCGAGCAGCGCGTGGTAGACGCCGCCGCCCTCCTCGAAGCTGGTGACGCCGTTCATCGAGTGGCTGAGGAAGTCCCCGGAGAGGGCTTCCATGCCGCGGCTGATGGTGGTCCAGATCAGCGAGAGCAGCGGGATGACGGCGAGGACGAAGCAGACCCACACGAGGGAGGTCGCGACGCGGTCCTTGGCCTGGCGGCGGTTCTCGACGATCGCGCTCGCGGTGTACGTGATCGCGACGAACAGGATCGAGGCGATCAGGCCCCACTGGATCTTGCTGTGGAGGTCGGCGACGACGCCGATGCCGCAGCCGAGTGCGATCGAGAGGGCCGCGATGGCGGCCGGGGCCCAGCGGGGCAGGCCGCCGCGGGTGAGGCCGGCGGGGGCGACGGACTTGCGGGCCCCGGTGGGGCGCTGGTCCTGGAGTGCGTGGCTCATCAGGCGTTCGCCCCCGAGAAGTCCTTGCGACGGGCGATGATCAGCCGGGCTGCGCCGTTGACCAGCAGGGTGAGAAGGAAGAGCACGAGACCGGAGGCGATCAGCGCGTCGCGGCCGAACTCGTTGGCCTCGTCGAACTTCGCGGCGATGTTCTGCGCGAACGTGCCGCCGCCGGGGTCCAGGATGTGCCCGTTGATCAGGAAGCTCGGGGAGAGGACCGTGGCGACGGCCATGGTCTCGCCGAGGGCGCGGCCGAGGCCGAGCATCGAGGCGGAGATGACGCCGGAGCGGCCGAAGGGCAGCACCGACATGCGGATGACCTCCCAGCGGGTCGCGCCGAGGGCCAGGGCGGCCTCCTCGTTCATGCGCGGGACCTGCAGGAAGACCTCGCGGCTGACGCTGGTCACGATCGGGAGGATCATGATCGCGAGCAGGATGCCGACGGTGAAGAGCGAGCGCGCGACGCCGACCTGGGTCTTGTCGAAGACGTAGGTCCAGCCCATGTACTCGTCGAGCCAGAGGTTCAGGCCCCCGAGCTGCGGGACGAGGAAGAGCGCGCCCCAGATGCCGTAGATGATCGACGGCACGGCGGCGAGCAGGTCGACCACGTACGCGAGGGGGGCGGCCAGCTTGCGCGGCGCGTAGTGCGAGATGAAGAGGGCGATGCCGACAGCGATCGGAACCGCGATGGCCATCGCGATGATCGAGCTGACGACGGTGCCGAAGAGCAGGACGGCGATGCCGAAGACGGGCGGGTTGGCCGACGCGTTCCAGTCGAAGGTGGTGAGGAAGTTGCCCTCGTTCTTCGACAGTGCGATCGAGGCACGGTAGGTGAGGAAGATGGCGATCGACGCCATGATCACCAGGAGCAGGATGCCGGAGCCCTTGGACAGCCCGGCGAAGATCTTGTCACCGGCACGACCGGTGGACCTCGCGCTCTTGGAGACAGGCGGAGCCTGGTCTATCTGGGTGGGTGTGGTGGAAGCCATGATCTTTCCGGTCTGGGTGGGGGGAAGGCCCCCTGGCGGCGGTGCACCGGATCCCCTGGGTGGAGGGGAGGGTCCCGGAGGCCGGACAGCTCGGACGGGAGCTGCCCGGCACCTGGGATTCAGTGATTAGGACAGCGACTTGATGACTTCGCGGACCTTGGTGTTGATCTCGGCCGGGATCGGCGCGTAGCCGTTCTCGGAGAGGACCTTCTGGCCCGCGTCCGAGGCGGTGTAGTTGAGGAAGGACTTGACGGTGGCGAGCGTCTCGGGCTTGTTGCCCTTGTCGCAGACGACCTCGTACGTCACCAGGACGATCGGGTAGGCACCCTCGGCCTTGGTGGTGTAGTCAAGCTTAAGAGCCAGGTCCGAGCCGGTCCCGGCGATCTTGGCGGCGGCGATGGCCTTGGAGGCGCTGTCGGCGGAGGCCTTGACCGGAGCGGCGGCGCCCGTGTTCACGTCGACCGTCTTGATGCTCTGCGCGGAGGCGTAGGACAGCTCGAAGTAGCCGATCGCGCCGTCAACGGCCTTGACCTGCGAGGCGACACCGGCGGAGCCGGAGGCGGCCTGGCCACCGGGGGCCGGCCACTTCTTGGCGGCGTCGTAGGTCCACTCAGCGGGAGCGGCGGCCTTGAGGTACTTGCCCAGGTTCTCGGTGGTGCCCGAGTCCTCGGAGCGGTGGAAGGCCTGGATGGCGGTGGAGGGAAGCGTGACGCCGGGGTTCAGCTTCTTGATCGCCTCGTCGTCCCACTTCTTGATCTTGTCGTTGAAGATGTTGGCGAGGGTGGGGGCGTCCAGCGTCAGCTTGTCCACGCCGGAGACGTTGAAGCCGATGGCGATGGGGCCGCCGACCATGGGCAGGTTGATGCCCTGGCCGCCGGTGCAGATCTTCTTCGACTCCTCGACCTGCTCGGGCTTCAGCGCGGAGTCCGAGCCGGCGAAACCGACGGTGCCCTGGTTGAAGGCGACGATGCCCTCACCGGAGGAGGAGGACTTGTAGTTGACCTCGACGCCGGAGCAGGCGGCCATGTAGGCCTTCACCCACAGGTCGACGGCGTTCTTCTGGGCGGAGGAGCCGGAGGCCAGGAGCTTGCCCTTGGCGTCGTCGCACTTGATGTCGCCCGCAGCGGCGGCCGACGGCTTGCCGCTGGCGGCGCCGCCGTCCTTCGTGTTGTCGTCCGAGCCGCACGCCGTGAGGACCAGGGCGCCGGACACGACAAGCGCCCCGAGGGCGGAGGCACGAAGCATGTTCTTGCGCTGAAGCTTCACTTTCGGGTGTTCCTTCCAGAAGCCGCCGGCCGCTTTCTGTATCGGGGCGGCGTGCGAAGAGGACTACGTCAGGTGCACGACGTGTCGCTCGTCCCGGTGGGCGACGCGCTCCGTGCACCAATGAAATTAGGCAGATCAGGTGAAGTGGCCGACCGGGGCAAATGAACGGACGGTGAACCATGGCGGACGGCCTGGTGTGGAGGGGCCGGTTTGCGCTGCAGCGTCATCCGCCGTTGTCCCGCCGTTACCGTTATGTGACCGGCCGGGGGTGGCTGATTCCTTTCGGTCAGCCGGCGGGGGCCGCCGCCGGCTGCCACAGGTCCTGGAACGTGAACCGGGCCGCCTCCACCTCGTGGCGCTGGTCCGCGTGCAGCACCCCCAGCGCGTACGCCGTCGCCGGGGCGATCCGCGGGGTGCGGGCCGCCGTCGCCGAGGCGGCCGCGGCCTCGGCGGCGTCGCGGTGGCGGTCCAGCGCGTCGCCGGCCGCCGCCAGCCGGGCCACGTCCTCGCCCAGGGCCTCCCGGGCGTAGCGGTGGACCCGCAGCAGCCGGCGCACCTCGTGCCAGCAGCCGTCCTGGTCGGGGTTGTACGGGTGGGCCTCGGCGGCGTGCGGCAGCGCCGAGACGGCCGTCGCCAGCCGGGTCCGGGCCACCTCCGCCAGCGGGACCAGGACCTCGTCGACCCGCCCCCGGGCCGCGACCGGGTCCAGCGGCACCTCGGAGGCCAGGACCGCCACCGCGTCCGCGACCGCGTGGAACCGGGACGAGCCCAGCGCCTGCAGGGTCGCCGAGTGGGCGCGGGTCCGGGCCAGCGTCAGCTGCCGCTCCAGCAGGGCGGCCGCCCGCGCCGAGCCCACCGTCAGCGCACCCGAGGCGCCGCGGGGCGCGGGCACCTCCGGCGAGCCCGACAGCCGGTGCAGGGCGTCCAGCAGCCGGGTCAGCCGGGCGGCGTACGCGTGCTCGTCCGCGAGGGTCGAGGACAGCCACACCAGTTCGGTGCGCAGCCCGTCGGCCCAGGAGGACTCGGTCACCACCCGGAAGGTGGTCAGGGACCCGCTGATCCGGCGCGCAGCCCCCCGCAGGCTGCGCGCCGCACCGCCGCCCTCCGCGGCGTCGGCCCCGCTCTCCTCGTGGAGTCGGAGCCCGCGTAGGAAGGCGGTGGCCTGGGCCCGCAGGTACGTGCCGAGCACGTCCCCCGCGGAGCCCTCTCCACGCGCTGTCAGGTCATGGTTTGGCAGAGCCACGCCGGCGCCTCCGGGCGTCTATGAGCATCTCCTGAACGTGCCGCAGCGGCTGGCCTTCGTGGTCCGTGCTGTGCCGGGTCCATTCGCCGTCCGGGCCCAGGTGCCAGGAGGAGGTGGAGTCGGACATCCCGGTCTCCAGCATCCGGTCCAGTGCCGCGCGGTGGGCCGGGTCGGCGACCCTGACCAGTGCCTCGATGCGGCGGTCGAGATTGCGGTGCATCATGTCGGCGCTGCCGATCCACACCTCGGGCTCGCCGCCGTTGCCGAAGGCGAAGACCCGGGAGTGTTCCAGGAAGCGGCCGAGGACCGAGCGGACCCGGATGTTCTCCGAGAGCCCGGGGACCCCGGGGCGCACGGCGCAGATGCCGCGGACCCAGATGTCGACGGGCACTCCCGCCTGGGAGGCCCGGTAGAGCGAGTCGATCAGGGCCTCGTCGACGATCGAGTTCATCTTGAGCCGCACGTACGCGGGGCGGCCCGCCCGGTGGTGGGCGGCCTCCTTGTCGATGCGCGAGATCAGCCCGTCGCGCAGCGAGCGCGGCGCGACGATCAGCCGGCGGTAGGTCTCGCGGCGCGAGTACCCGGACAGCCGGTTGAACAGGTCGGAGAGGTCCGCGCCGACCTGCGGGTCGGCGGTGAGCAGGCCGAGGTCCTCGTACAGGCGGGCGGTCTTGGGGTGGTAGTTGCCGGTGCCGACGTGGGAGTAGCGGCGCAGCGTGTCGCCCTCCTGGCGGACGACGAGCGACAGCTTGCAGTGGGTCTTCAGGCCCACCAGCCCGTACACGACGTGGCAGCCCGACTCCTCCAGCTTGCGGGCCCACTTGATGTTGGCCTGCTCGTCGAAGCGGGCTTTGATCTCGACGAGCACCAGGACCTGCTTGCCGGATTCGGCGGCGTCGATCAGGGCGTCCACGATCGGGGAGTCGCCGGAGGTCCGGTACAGCGTCTGCTTGATCGCGAGGACGTCCGGGTCGGCGGCGGCCTGCTCCAGGAAGGCCTGCACCGAGGTGGAGAAGGAGTCGTACGGGTGGTGCAGCAGCACGTCCCGCTCGCGCAGCGCGGCGAAGATGTCGGGCGCGGACGCGGACTCGACCTCGGCGAGGTCGCGGTGGGTGCCGGCGACGAACTTGGGGTACTTCAGCTCGGGCCGGTCCAGGGAGGCGATGCCGAAGAGGCCGGTCAGGTCCAGCGGGCCGGGCAGCGGGTAGACCTCGGCGGCGGAGACGTTCAGCTCCTGCACGAGGAGGTCCAGGATGCCGGGGTCGATGGACTCCTCGACCTCCAGGCGCACCGGCGGGCCGAAGCGGCGCCGCATGAGCTCCTTCTCCAGGGCCTGGAGCAGGTTCTCGGCGTCGTCCTCCTCGACCTCGAGGTCCTCGTTTCGGGTCACCCGGAACATGTGGTGCGCGAGCACCTCCATGCCGGGGAAGAGCTCCTCCAGGTGCGCGGCGATGACGTCCTCGAGGGGGACGTAGCGCTGCGGGGAGGCCTCCAGGAAGCGGGAGAGCAGCGGCGGGACCTTGACGCGGGCGAAGTGGCGGTGGCCGCTGACCGGGTTGCGGACGACGACGGCCAGGTTCAGGGAGAGCCCGGAGATGTACGGGAACGGGTGCGCGGGGTCCACGGCCAGCGGGGTGAGCACCGGGAAGATCTGGTTCCGGAACAGCGTGAAGAGGCGGGCCTGCTCCTTCTCGGTGAGGTCCGGCCAGCGGATGAGGTGGATGCCCTCTTCGGCGAGCTGCGGGGAGATGTCCTGCTGGAAGCAGGCGGCGTGCCGCGCCATGAGCTCGCGCGAGCGCGTCCAGATCAGGTCGAGCACCTCGCGGGGCTGCAGCCCGGAGGCCGAACGGGTGGCGACGCCGGTCGCGATGCGGCGCTTGAGGCCGGCGACGCGGACCATGAAGAACTCGTCGAGGTTGCTCGCGAAGATCGCCAGGAAGTTGGCGCGCTCCAGCAGCGGGGTCGCCGGGTCCTCGGCCAGCTCCAGGACCCGCTCGTTGAAGGCCAGCCAGCTGCGTTCGCGGTCGAGGAACCGCCCCGGCGGGAGCTCGCCGCCCTCTTTGTCGTCGTAGGCGTCCAGATCGGCGTCGAGATCGGGTGCCAGCCCGGGCCCCTGGCCGGAATGCGGGCGGTGCGCGGCTATGGAGCCGATCCGCGCAGGCTTGGGCGCCGGGCCGGCGGAGGCTGCGGTGGACGTGTGAGACGGGTGCTGGGCGGGGACCTCGGTGGGGCCTGCGCTGGGCTGGTGGCTCATGACTCCATTGTTCCGCGCAAGCGGCAGGACAGGCGCGTCGGAAGTGGTCGCCGTCAGTCGGAGTCGGGGCTGCATGCGGGGAGAGTCGCAAGCGCGTCTTAAGGTCCGGTGAATGGCGCATGGCTTCCAGGCTCCGGGTGGTGCACGAGTACGTCTTTTCCGCGCCCGGTATACACCCGTACGGGCCCCGCGCGCCTCCGGCGCACCCGTACGGGCTTCCCCCGTGGCTGCGGATCAGCTCTCGGTGCGGTACATCAGGTCGACCTCGTGGGTGCTGAAGCCGAGGCCCTCGTAGACGGCGAGGGCGGCCGGATTGTCGGCGTCCACGTACAGCATCGCGGTGGGCAGTCCCGCCCCGGCGAGGTGGTGCAGGCCGATCGCGGTGAGGGCCTTGCCGAGGCCGCCGCCCTGGGCGCCGGGGCGGACGCCGAGCACGTAGACCTCCCCGAGCCGCTCCTCGGCGTGGACCTTCGTCCAGTGGAAGCCGACGAGCTCCCCGTCCCGCTCGGCGAGGAAGAAGCCCTTGGGGTCGAACCACGGCTGCGCGATGCGGTCGTTCAGGTCCCGCTGGGTCAGCGCGCCCTGTTCGGGGTGGTGGGCGAAGGCGGCCGCGTTGACCGCGAGCCAGGCCGCGTCGTCCTGGCCGGGCACGAAGGTGCGTACGGTCACTCCTGCCGGCAGCACCACCTCGGGCAGCGGGGGCCCCTCCGGGCCGAGCGGGCGGCGCAGCTGGCGCAGCTCCCGGAACAGGGTCAGGCCGAGGACCTGTGCGAGGTGGCGGGCGGCGGACTTGCCGCCGTGCGCCCACACCCGGATCCGCTTGCCGGAGGCGGCCAGCAGGGCCGAGCCCAGCGCCCGCCCGTGCCCGCGCCCGCGCAGCGCGGGGTGGACGACGAGCTCGGCGGCGGGGGCCTCCACCGGGTCGGTGTCCTCCAGTTGCCCGTATCCGGCGAGCCGGCCCTTCTCGGTGAGCAGGAAGTGTCGGATCCCCTCGCGGCGTCCGCCGCGCAGCTGGAGGCGGCCCTGCTCGGACACGGCGGTCGTGCCGTCCGTGCGCGCCGCGTCCTCGATGAGGGCGAGCACGGCCGTTGCCTGTTCTTCCGTCAGCTCGTCGAGGGTCTCAATCTGGCGTCCCGGCTCCAGGGCCGCTGCTGCGTCGTCAGTCATGCGTCGAGCGTACGACCGCGGGAGGCGCCTGCGGTGGTGTGCGTGCAGCGGACCGACGGTGAGCCGTCTTCTGCGTGTAACCAGGCTGACACCCGTACCCCCTGTCGTGCTACGCGCGTTGACCATAGGCTGCCGCCGACCTCCCGAGTTTCACCGCTGTCCAAAAGGGGACTAAATGTCAGCGACGCCACAACGGCACCGCCGAACCCGCCGGTTGACCTTCGCCGCCATCGCCGTCACGGCCGGCGCCGGAGCGATGGTCGCGGCCGCACTGCCGGCCGGTGCCGCGAGTGGTGGCGGTGCGGGCAAGAGCCGCACCGTCGATGTGCAGATGCTGTCGTTCAACGACTTCCACGGCACGCTGGAGCCGCCGCAGGGCTCCTCCGGCACCGTGAGCGAGCGTCAGCCGGACGGCACCACCAAGGCGATACCCGCCGGTGGTGTCGAGTACCTGGCGACCAGCCTGCGCGAGGCCCGCAAGGGCCACGAGTACTCCGTCACGGCCGCGGCCGGCGACATGATCGGCGGCAGCCCGATGCTGTCCGGTCTCTTCCACGACGAGCCCACCGTCGAGGCGCTGAACAAGCTGAAGCTGGACGTCAGCAGCGTCGGCAACCACGAGTTCGACGAGGGGAAGACCGAGCTGCGCCGCATGGCGTACGGCGGCTGCCACCCGGTCGAGGGCTGCTTCGAGTTCGGCAAGGAGTTCACGGGCGCCGAGTTCAAGTACCTCGCGGCGAACGTCACGGACGAGAAGACCAAGCGTCCGATGATGAACCCCACGTTCATCTGGCAGAAGGGGGACGTGAAGATCGGCTTCATCGGCGTCACCCTGGAGGGCACGCCGGACGTCGTCACCGCCGAAGGGGTCAAGGGCCTCAAGTTCGGCGACGAGGTCGAGACGATCAACAAGTACGCCGCCGAGCTGAACAAGCAGGGCGTCAAGTCGATCGTCGCGCTCATCCACGAGGGCGGCCTGCCCGCGAGCGGCGCGTACAACTACGACTGCAACACCCCGGGCGCCGGCGCCGGCATCTCGGGCGCGATCGTGGACATCGCCAAGAACGTGGACCCGAAGGTCGACGCGCTGGTGACCGGCCACACGCACCAGGCGTACGCCTGCAACATCCCGGATCCGGCGGGCAACCCGCGCATGGTGACCTCGGCCGCCTCCTACGGCCGCCTGTTCACGGACACCACGCTGACGTACGACCGCCAGACCAAGGACATCGTCCGTACGGCGGCACTCGCGCCGAAGCCGGTCAACAAGGTCGTCACCCGGGACCAGCCCAAGGCACCGGACATGACCGAGCTGATCACCCGCTGGAACGCGCTCGCGGCCCCGGTCGCCAGCCGTCCGATGGGCTACATCTCGGCGGACATCGCGGGCCGCGGCTCCGAGGCGCCCGAGAAGCCGCTCGGTGACCTGATCGCCGACGCGCAGCTGGAGGCCACGGCCCCGGCGGCCAAGGGCGGCGCGCAGCTGGCCATCATGAACCCGGGCGGCATCCGCGCCGACCTGGCCTACAAGGCCGCGGGCGCCGAGGGCGACGGCGTCGTGACGTACGGCGAGTCCTACACGGTCCAGCCGTTCAACAACCTGATGAACATCGTCGACCTGACGGGCGCGCAGCTGATCACCGCGCTCCAGCAGCAGGTCAGCGGCCCGGTCAACGGTGCGAACCCGAAGATCCTGCAGGTCTCGAAGGGCTTCACCTACACCCTGGACATGACGAAGACGGGCGTGGACCGCATCGCCGTGGACTCGGTGAAGCTGAACGGCGCGGCGATCGACCCCGCCAAGACCTACCGGGTCGCGATGAACGAGTTCCTCGCGGGCGGCGGTGACGGCTTCACCGTCCTGAAGGAGCACAAGAACAAGCTGGTCGGCGTGCCCGACCTGGAGGCGTTCAACGCCTACCTGGCGAAGTCGACCCAGGCGGCCCCGATCGCCCCGCCGGCGGCGGACCGCATCACGGTCGTCAAGTAACACCCGCGGACAGCACCGGCGACGGTCTGTACGCAACAGCCACGCCCGAAGGGGCGGCGGGCCCTGCGGCCCGCCGCCCCTTCGGCATCTGCCCCGTACCCCCGTGACGGGACGGACACGGCCGTCAGAGCGTCGCGAGGAACTTCCCCACGGCCGCGTTGAAGCCCGCCGGGTCCGTGAACGGCACGAAGTGGTCCCCGTCCAGCGGCGTGTACGAGGTCCCGGGCCGCCGGGCGACCATCGCGTCGGCCGTGTCCCGGGTGAGCGCCTGGCTGCCGGTGCCGTGGATCAGCACGGCCGGGCAGCTGCTCGCGAGCCAGGCGTCCCAGTGGTCGCCGCGGCAGCCTTCGATGGAGTCGAGCATGTCCTGCGGGTGGAACGGCAGCCGCCAGCCCTCGCCGGACGGGAGCGGGCGCAGCACCCGCTCGACGAACTGGGAGCCCACCGGCCCGGCGGCGGCGAGGAGCTCCTCGCGGGTGGGGGCGGTGTACCGCATGCCGTGGAGGAAGTCGAAGACCGCCCCCTGCGGGACGGGGTGGACCTCCACGGTGGAATCCACGGCGATGAGCGCCGAGATCCGGTCCGGGTGGGCGGCCGCCAGGTGGACGGCGTTGAGCCCGCCGAGGGAGTAGCCGAGGAGGGCGACGGGGGCATCGAGGCCGAGGTGGTCGAGGAGCGCGACGGCGTCGGATACGTATCCGGCGCGGCCGTAGTCGGCGGCCCGGTCGGAGTCGCCGTGGCCGCGCTGGTCGGGGGCGATGACCCGCCAGCCGTCGTCCAGGGCGCCGGCCAGGCCGGCGAACGCGAGGCCTTCGGACATGCCCCCGTGCAGGGCGAGCAGCGGGCGGCCCGGGCCGCCGAAGTCCCGGTACGACAGTGTGCGGCCGTCGATCGTCATCGTGTGGCGCATGGTTCCGCTCTCCCCTGTGTGTCCTGCTGTGGCGGTGACCCAACGAAGACTGCCAGGATTTGGGCAAGCGTGCAATACGTTTGTCTTGGGCGCTTGCCCAAGTCGCTGCGCGGCTACGATCCCGGCATGGGAAATCGCGAGGACCTGCTGGCCGGAGCGCGCCGTTGCCTGGAGGAGAAGGGGTACTCGCGCACGACCGTGCGCGACATCGCCGCGGCGTCGAAGGTGAGCATGGCCGCGATCGGCTACCACTTCGGCTCCCGCGAGGCCCTGCTCAACCTCGCGCTGTTCGCCGCCATGGACGAATGGGCCGCCGGGTCCGGCCGACTCGCGGGCCAGGGCGACACCACAGAGGAGCGGTACGCCGACACCTGGGACCGCAAGATCCAGGACTTCGGCGACATGCGCTGGCTCTGGATCGCCAACGTCGAGGCCTTCGTCCACGCGCAGTCCTCGCCCGAGCTGCTCGCGGCCCTCGCCGAGGGTCAGCGCCGCTCCCGCCGCATGGTGGCCGCGCAGCTGCGCGGGGTCCCGGAGGACGCGGTCGCCGAGGAGGACGTACGGGCCCTCGGGTCGGTGCACATCGCCCTGCTGACCGGGGTGATGGTGCAGACCCTGACCGACCCGGAGCAGGCGCCGAACGGGCGGGAGCTCGCCCAAGGGCTGCGCATCATGGCCGAGTTGCTCGAAAGGTGAGTGCTACCGAAGGGTAGTAAAGCCAGGTCCCGCACGCCAGAATCCGGGGGCACCCAGCCGTGGCTGGGAATCCATCACCGGGTCGGCAAAGGGGCGGACATGGCACTGGATCGTCGGGCATTTCTGGTCGGGGCGATGGCGGCGGGCGCGGCCGCGGGCCTCGGAGCGGCGGCCCCTGCCTCCGCCCGCACGCTCGGCACCCGCGCGGCCCTCGGCACGCAGGACTGGATGGCCGGACTCGGCGACTCCACGGCCCTGCAGCGCATGACCATCCCCGGCACGCACGACTCCGGCGCCACCAAGGGCGGGCTCTACGTCGCCTGCCAGAACACCTCGATCGCCCAGCAGCTCGACTCCGGGATCCGCTTCCTCGACGTCCGCTGCCGCGTCACGGGCGGCTCGTTCGCCATCCACCACGCGGCCTTCTTCCAGGATCTGATGTTCGGCGACGTCCTCGTCGCCTGCGCGAACTTCCTTGCCGCGCACCCCTCCGAGACCCTGCTGATGCGGCTCAAGCAGGAGTACTCCGAGGACAGCGACGCCACCTTCCGCGCCGTCTTCGACGACTACCTCGACCACCGCGGCTGGCGCCCGCTCTTCCGCATCGCCGACAGCCTGCCCACCCTCGGCCAGGCCCGCGGCAAGGTCGTGCTCCTCGCCGACAACGGCGGCCTGCCCGGACTGCGCTACGGCGACGGCAACCTCTTCGACATCCAGGACGACTACAACACCGAGCCCTTCGCCAAACGCGGCCGGATCGAGAACCACTTCCGCAAGGCCGTCCAGCAGCCCGGCAAGCTGTTCGTGAACTACGTCAGCACCGCCGCCTACATGCCGCCGCGCTGGAACTCCGACCGGCTCAACCCGCAGGTGCACGCCTTCGTCGACGGCGGGGAGCTGGCCGGCGGGACCGGGCTGGGGATCGTCCCGATGGACTTCCCGAACACCCGGTCAGGCCTGGTCGCCTCCCTGATCCGGCACAACTGAGCCCGGTACCCGGCCGGGACGGCCCCCGGCAGGGCCGCCGCGGGCCGGCCCCGGTCAGGCGGCCGGGTCCGGCCGGTCGGCCGGCGGCGGGGTCGGGGCCCCCGGGATGCGCAGGAGGGCCTCCGTGCCCGGGCCGCCGTCCGCGGGGGCGCGCAGCTCGGCGCTGCCGCCCGCGCGCTGCGCCGTACGGGCCACGATCGACAGCCCGAGTCCGCTGCCCGGCAGGGCCCGGGCCGACGGGGACCGCCAGAACCGCTCGAACACGTGCGGGAGGTCCTCGGCCGGGACACCGGGACCGTGGTCGCGTACGGTCAGCTCGCCCGCCCGCAGCGAGACCTCCACCGAGCCCCCGGGCGGGCTGAACTTCACCGCGTTGTCGAGGACGTTGACGACCGCCCGCTCCAGCGCCGCCGCCTCGCCCCGCACGTACCAGGGCTCCAGATCGGACGTGAAGTCCAGCTCGGGGCCGCGCAGCCGGGCCCGGGACAGCGCGGTCCGCACGATCTCCTGCAGCGCCACCACCTCCAGCCTGGCGGGCGGGGCCGCGTCCGGACGGGACAGTTCCTGGAGGTCGCCGATCAGCGCGGCCAGCTCCGTCATCTGCGCCTTGACCGAGGCCAGCAGCTCCCTGCGGTCCTCGGGCGGGATGGCCCGGCCGGTCTCCTCGCTGCGCGCGAGCAGCTCGATGTTGGTCCGCAGCGAGGTCAGCGGCGTGCGCAGCTCGTGACCGGCGTCCGCGATCAGCTGGGCCTGCCGCTCCTGGGAGGAGGCGAGCGCCGCCGTCATGGAGTTGAAGGAGCGCGACAGGCGGGCGATCTCGTCGTCGCCGTCGTGCGGGATCTGCACGGTGAGGTCCTCGGTCCGGGCGATGTGCTCGACGGCGCCCGTGAGTTCGTCGACCGGCCGCAGCCCCGTACGGGCCACCCACAGGCCGGCCGCGCCCGCGCCGACGACACCGACCCCGCAGACGAAGAGCAGCACCCAGGCCAGCGTGGACAGCGGCTTCTCGATGTCGGCGAGCGGTTTGGCGACCGAGATGGCGACGCTGCCGCCCACCGGGCCGGTGACGTTCACCGGCTGGGTGTAGACCCGTACGGGCGTGCCGTCCGTGGTGTGGCCGTCGTACAGCACCGGGCCGCGCTCGCCCCGGGCGACCTCGAGGTCGTACCCCGTCACCGGGAGGGTGTTCTTGCCGTCCACCCAGCAGCGCCCGCCCGTGGGCAGCACGATCTGCACCTGCGCGCTCAGGTTGTTCACGATCGCGCCGGGCACCTGCTCCCGGCAGCCGAGCTGGGGCAGCGTCTGATTGGCCTGGGCGCTCGCGTTGGTGGAGCGCAGCGAACTGTCCAGCTGGCCCTTCAGCTGCGTACGCACCATGAACCAGCTGACGACGGCGACGGCAGCGACGGCGACCGCCACCGCGACCGTGACCAGAAGTGCGAGCCGAGAGCGCAGCGGCAGCGCACGGAACCGGGCGACCGGGCTCACTCGTGCCCTCCGGAGTCGCCGGCCCCCGCGGCGCGCAGGACGTAGCCCACCCCGCGCACGGTGTGCACCAGGCGGGGCTCGCCGCCGGCCTCGGTCTTGCGGCGCAGGTACATCACGTACACGTCCAGGGAGTTGGAACTGGGCTCGAAGTCGAAGCCCCAGACGGTCTTGAGGATCTGCTCGCGGGTCAGCACCTGGCGCGGGTGCGCCAGGAACATCTCCAGCAGCGTGAACTCGGTGCGGGTCAGCTCCACCGGGCGCCCGGAGCGGGTGACCTCGCGGGTGGCGAGGTCCATGCGCAGGTCGCCGAACGCCAGCGTGTCCGTCTCCTCGGCCTCGACGCCGCCGGGCCGCGGGGCGGCGTACGCGCTGCGGCGCAGCAGGGCACGGACGCGGGCGAAGAGCTCGTCGAGCTCGAAGGGCTTGACGAGGTAGTCGTCGGCGCCCGCGTCGAGGCCCGTGACGCGGTCGCCGACGGTGTCGCGGGCGGTGAGCATCAGGATCGGGGTGGTGCTGCCGGCGGCACGCAGCCGGCGGGCCGCCGTCAGTCCGTCCATACGGGGCATCTGGATGTCGAGGACGATCAGGCCGGGCTCGTACGAGGCCGCCTTGTCGAGGGCGTCGAGCCCGTCGACGGCGGTCTGCACGGCGTACCCCTCGAAGGCGAGGCTGCGGCGCAGCGCCTCCCGCACGGCGGGCTCGTCGTCGACGACGAGGATGCGGTGCGGGTCGCCTTCGGCCGGAATCATCTGTGGTCCCCCAGGGGTCGTGGTCGGTCGTACCAGGCTCGCACGGCGGCCCTAGGACGAGGTCCCGAAGCCGTCGCCGACGCTGTCACTGCCACCGGCGCCGCCCTTGCGGAGGGAGGCCAGGTCGGCCTTGATCGTGTTCACCGGGATGGCGAAGCCGAGGCCGACGCTGCCGGCGGTGGAGCTGTCGCTCGAGGGGGAGTAGATCGCGGAGGGCATGCCCACGATCTCGCCGTTCATGTTGACGAGGGCGCCGCCGGAGTTGCCCGGGTTGAGGGAGGCGTCCGTCTGGATGGCCTTGTACGAGGTGGTGTTCGACCCGGTGTTCCCGTTGAACTGCTGACCGTCGTACGAGAACGGCCAGCCGCCGCCGTTGCCGCGCTGCCGCTGGGGTGCCTGCTGCTCGGACTTGGGCACGTTGACCTCGCGGTTCAGGGCCGAGACGATGCCGCTCGTGACCGTGCCGGTGAGGCGGTCGGGGGAGCCGATGGCGACGACCTGCTCGCCGACCTTGAGGCCGTCGGAGTCGCCGAGCCTGGCCGGCTTGAGGCCGGTCGCGCCCTGGAGCTTGATGAGGGCGAGGTCCTTGTCGGGGTCGGTGCCGACGGTCTTGGCGGTGTACTTCTTGCCGTCGCTCATCGTCACCTGGATCTCGGTGGCGCCGTCGATCACGTGGTTGTTGGTGACGATCTCGCCGTCGGCGGTGACCACGACGCCGGAGCCGGTGCCCTGGCCGGAGCCGGTGCGGGTGTCGATCCGCACGACGGAGGGGCTGACCTGCTCGGCCACTCCGGAGACCGTGCCGCTGCTGGACTGCGAGACGTTGGTGCCGTTGACGCCGCCGCTGCGGACCTGGCTGCCGAGCAGCTGCTGCACGGCGGCCGCGGTGCCGCCCCCGACGACGGCGGCGGCCAGCGCCACGGCGGCGAGCAGTGCCACGGGCCGCCGGGCCCGGGCCGCGTGCGCGGGGCCCGCAAGGGGTGCGGGAGCTGCCGGGGGCTGGGCTGCCGGGGGCTGGTGCGCCTCGTGCCAGCCGGGTGCCGCCGGGGGCGGGTAGGCGGGCGGCGGCGGGTAGGCCCCGCCGAGGGGCGCGCTCTGGGTCGGGCCGTTCTCCTGCGGGTACTCGCCGTCGCGGCGGAAGCTCTCGGTCATGACCACGACTCTGTCCGCGGATCATGAGAGCTTCCTGAGTCCCCCCTGAGAACCCCGACAGAACCGCGTATGCCCGACATGAGCCGGCCGGCCCGAGCGGTGCGAGGGGTACCTGAAAAGGGCTAGTGGCAGCCGCAGGAGCGGCGGATCACCAGGGCCGACGGGAACTGCTTCAGGCGTTCCCGGCGGGAGCCGGCCACCCGGAGGGCGTCGTCCAGGACCAGATCCACCGCGGCCCGCGCCATCGCCGGGCGGTCCGAGGCGATCGTCGTCAGCGGCGGGTCCGTCAGGGCCGCCTCCTTGACGTCGTCGAAGCCGGCCACCGCCAGCTCTCCCGGCACGTCGATGCGCAGTTCCCGCGCCGCGCGCAGGACGCCGATCGCCTGGTCGTCCGTGGCGCAGAAGATCGCCGGCGGGCGGTCCGGGCCCGACAGGACCTCCAGCGCGACCCGGTACGCGTCGTACCGGTTGTACGGCGCCTCGAAGAGGCGGCCTTCCGTCGAGCGGCCCGACTCCTGCATCGCCCGGCGCCAGCCCTCCACGTGGTCGGCGACGGGGTCGCCGACCGACGGGGTGTTCTCCACCCCGCCGATGCAGGCGACGTACTCGTGCCCGTGCTCGAGCAGGTGCCGGGTGGCGAGCTGCGCGCCGCCGATGTCGTCCGTGACGACGGCGACGTCGTCGATCGCCTCCGGCCGCTCGTGCAGCAGCACGACCCGCGCGTCCCACGCCTCGATCTCCGAGGCCGCCCGCTCGCTCATGCCCTGGCTGACCAGGATCAGCCCGGAGACCCGCATCCCGAGGAAGGCACGCAGGTAGTGCACCTCGCGCTCGTCCCGGTAGTCGGAGTTCCCGACCAGGACCATCTTTCCGCGCTCGGCGGCGGCCTGCTCGACCGCGTGCGCCATCTCCGCGAAGAACGGCTGCCGCGCATCGGGGACGATCATGCCTATGAGGTCGGTGCGCCGCGACGCCATCGCCTGGGCGACCCGGTCCGGGCGGTAGCCCAGCTCCTTGATCGCGGCGAGTACACGCTCGCGCGTGGCCGGGGCGACCGGCCGGGGTCCGTTGTTGATGACGTAGCTCACGACGGCGGTAGACGTACCCGCAAGTCGTGCAACGTCATCCCGCGTCACCTTGGCCACGCTCGGGAGTCTACGCGGGGTGACCTACCTCTGGGCAGGCCGTCCTGCCGACTGGACGATCACAGGAGGTTCCTCCATACGGGGGACGCCGGTCGCCGCCTGGGCCGCTGCCTTGGCCGCGGCCTGGGCAGCCGCCTCCGCGGCCGCCCGCTCGACCTTCTCCGGCGTGACGAAGCGGTAGCCGACGTTGCGGACCGTCCCGATCAGCGACTCGTGCTCGGGGCCGAGCTTCGCGCGCAGCCGCCGTACGTGGACGTCCACCGTCCGGGTGCCGCCGAAGTAGTCGTACCCCCAGACCTCCTGGAGCAGCTGGGCCCGCGTGAAGACCCGGCCCGGGTGCTGCGCGAGGTACTTGAGGAGCTCGAACTCCTTGAAGGTGAGGTCGAGGACCCGGCCCTTCAGCTTCGCCGAGTACGTCGCCTCGTCGACCGACAGGTCGCCGTTGCGGATCTCCATCGGGGAGTCGTCGGAGCCCAGCTGCTGGCGGCCGGTGGCGAGGCGCAGCCGCGCCTCGACCTCGGCCGGGCCCGCGGTGTCGAGGAGGACGTCGTCGATGCCCCAGTCGGCGGTGACGGCGGCGAGGCCGCCCTCGGTGACGACGAGGATCAGCGGACAGCCGGGGCCGGTGGAGCGGAGCAGCTGGCACAGCGAGCGCACCTGCGGCAGATCGCGGCGGCCGTCGACGAGGATGACGTCCGCGCCGGGGGTGTCCACGAGCGCGGGGCCCTCCGCGGGGGCCACCCGGACGTTGTGCAGCAGCAGGCCGAGGGCGGGCAGCACCTCGGTGGACGGCTGCAGGGCATTGGTCAGCAGCAGGAGTGAGCTCATGCCCGACCACCTGCCCAGGTCGGGCGGTTCTGCACGGTTCGCTGGTCCATCACGTCGGTTCCTCCTCGGTCCCGTCGAGGACTTTCGCGGTACTGCTTCGTACGTGGTGCGTGCGGCGCCTTGCCGGTCCCCGCGCCCTGAGGTCCGGACGGACGCCACTGTTCTCGGTCCGTTCAACGTGCTGAAAGCACAAAAGGACCCGGGGGCAACGTTGCCCGGATCCTCTCGCCAGCAGAATAGCCCACCCGCCGGTGCGGGGCCGAGGCTTCGGCACCGCCTCTGCTGTGGTTCCTGCCACCCTTACGCCCAGCTTATGCCCCGGTTTCACCGGATCGATGGACGTACGGCGGGCCGCCCGGGCGCACGCCGGGCGCGCGGAGGCACACCGGATCAGCGCTCCGGAGGGTTCATGATGGAGGCCGACGGTAGAGAGCCGACGATAGGAGCTGCAGTGGCAACCGGAACCATCCGCTACTGGGCGGCGGCCAAGGCCGCGGCCAAGACGGCGGAGGAGCCGTACTCGGCGCAGACACTGGCCGAGGCGCTCGACGCCGTGCGGGAGCGCCACCCCGGGGAGCTGACCCGGGTCCTGCAGCGCTGCTCCTTCCTCGTGAACGAAGAGCCCGTGGGCAAGCGCCCGCACGATGCCGTTCCGCTGACCGAGGGGGGCACCGTCGAGGTGCTCCCGCCGTTCGCGGGCGGGTGAGCGGAAACCGATGAGCACTCCCGAGGAACAACAGCAGCACCAGCAGCAGCACCAGCAGCAGCCCCGCAACGACCGGCAGGACCCGTACGGGACCCAGACCTGGCAGTCGGACACCTGGGACACCGGCTACCAGCCGGTCCAGCCGGTCCAGCCGGTCCAGCCGGTCCAGCCGCCGCTGGGGGCGCTGCCCGGCCAGCCCGTGGCTCTCGAGGGCTGGTTCCGCGACGAGGCCCCGGCCGCGCAGGCACAGCCCCAGGCCCAGGCCCAGCCCCAGACCGCCGAGGGCTGGTCCGAGGGCGGCGCCGGCACGTCGTGGCCGGCCGGGTCCGGCGCCGCGGCCGAGCAGACCGCGTACCTGCCGCCCTACCCGGGCCCGGCCGCGGCCGACCCGCAGCCGGTCGCTCCCGAGGGCTGGTTCCGGGACGAGGCCCCCGCCGCCCAGGCCCAGGCCCAGATCCAGGCCCAGGCGCAGGCCCAGGCGCCCGCGGCCGAGTGGCCGCCGAGCGGTGGCCCGGGCGCGGCCTGGTCCGAGGGTTCCGCCGCCGAGCAGACGGCCTACCTCCCGCCCCAGGCGGCCGGTGCCGCCGAGCAGACGGCCTACCTCCCGCCGTACCCCGGCCCCGGGGCCCCGGCGGCCGCCGAGACCGCGTACCTGCCGCCGTACCCCGGCCCGGCCGCGGCCGACCCGCAGCCGCAGGCGCAGCCCATGGCGCCCGAGGGCTGGTTCCGCGACGAGGCTCCCGAAGCCCAGGCCCAGGCCCAGGCTCCCGCCCCCGACTGGGCGCCGAGCGGGGGTGCCGCCTGGGGCGAGGGTTCCGCCGCCGAGCAGACGGCCTATCTCCCGCCGCAGGCCGCCGCCCCCGCGGGCGACGCCGCCGAGCAGACCGCCTTCCTGCCGCCGTACCCCGGCCCCGGCCCCGGCCCGGGCGCCGAGGAGCCGGCCGCCACGGCCGCCCCCGCTCCGGCGGAGCAGCCCGCGGGCCCCGTCGGCTCCGAGATCCCGGGCGAGGAGCCCGCGTACTCCCCGCCCACCCTCGCCGGCAACACCCTGCGCGCCGTCGATCCCGCCCAGGCGCGGGCCGAGGGCCGCTCGCCGATCATCGACCCCGGCCCGCAGCCGGCCATACTGACCGCCGCCCTCGGGCTGCTGCTGGCCGGTGCCGCCGCCTTCGGCGACCTCGCGCTGCTCGCCCCGCTGGTCGCCCTCCAGGCGCTCACCGCGGCCGGCTGGTTCCGGCTCAACGGCATGTGGCCCGCCCGGCAGGGCATCGCCCTCGCCTTCCTCGGGGCGCTCGTCGCCGACGCCGCCGTGCTCGCCCTGGACGACCCGTACGGCCCCGGCGCGATCATCGGCACCCTCGGGGCCTGGGTGCTGCTCACGCTGGTCCTCCAGCTGCGCAGCCACGCCGACCCCGACGAGCGGATGTACGGGCTGATGGCCTCCGTGGCCTCCGCCGCGCTGGCCATCGTCTGCGCCGGCTACCTCGCCGCCGACTCCGCCGCCGTCAGCGTCGGCGCCGCGGCCGTCGCGGTCGCCGTGTTCACCCGCGCGCTGCCGCTGCCGACGCCGGCCTCCGTCGGCGTCTCGCTGGCCGCGGCCACCGGCGCCGGGATCGCGGTGGGCGGACTGACCTCCGTCGGGGTGGGCGGGGCGCTGGTCGGGCTGGCCGCCGGGGTGTGCGCGCTGATCGGGCTGCGCGTGGCCGCGTACGACTACCCGTCCAAGTTCGTCCACATGACGGCCGGTGTCGCGCTGCCGCTGGCGGCCGCCGCTCCCGCCGTCTACCTGATCGGGCGGGTGGTGGGCTGAGGCCGGACCTCCCCAAGGCCGGCCGGCCGCGGCGGGCATCACACCGCCGCTGACGGCCTCCGTACGGCCGATCATGGTCCACTAGAACGCACGTACCGATCTACAGGGGGAGGGGCACGTGCGGTTCCTGCGTGTTGTTGTGATCATCGGAGTGGTGCTGGGCGCCCTGTTCGCGGGCGCCGACCGCTGGGCGGTCAGCTATGCCGAGAACCGGCTGGCCGAGCGCATCCAGGCCCGCCAGGGGCTGGCGGGGAGCACGGAGGTGGACATCCACGGGTTCCCGTTCCTGACCCAGGCGCTCAGCCACGACCTCGACCGCGTCGACGTGAAGCTGAAGGGCGTCGAGGCCGTCTCGGACGGCCGCAAGACGCGGCTCTCGCAGCTCGACGCCAGCTTCCGCAGCGTGAAGCTGAACGGGGACTACAGCGGGGGCACCGCCGAGCGGGCCGAGGGCACGGCCCTCGTCACGTACCGGGACCTGACCGAGGCCTCGCAGACCGGTGTGACGGTCACCTACGGCGGGGCGCCGGGCAAGGTGAAGGTCACGGCGGCGGTGGAGGTCCTCGGCCGCAGGCTCTCCCCCAGCGTGGTGTCGACCGTCACGCTCGTGGACGCGCCGGGCGGCGGCAAGATGGTCCGGGTCCGGGCCGACGAGGTGCCCGGCGAGGGTCTGCCCGGGATCGAGAGCGCGGTCCGCAAGAAGACCGACTTCGACCGCCGGCTCGACGGCGGACTGCCGTCCGGGCTCAAGCTGACCACGCTGACCTCGGACGAGGCCGGTGTCCACCTCACGCTGAGCGGCTCGGACGTGGTGCTGGCCGGATCGTGAGACGGCGCGGTCCGATCCTTAGAAGGACGGGCCCTGCCAAGGCCCCCGGAGGCGGTGCGGCAGCCACCCGGGGGCATGTGCATCCCAATATTCGGACGATCCCGTCTCGGAATATGACACGCCGGTGACAGGGCGGCCGATTCGTCCCTACGATCCATGGCTATGAAGCATCAGCAGGCGGACCTCACGAAGCGACGGGCAGTAGACCTGTGTCGCGTCGCCGCCATGCTCTGTCGATCCATGTGACCTGTGAGCGCTTCCGCTCCATCAGCCGGACGACCGTCCTTCCCGCGTGACCGCACCGCAGCCGCCCCCTCCTCCCCGCTGACGCCTCCCCGCGCAGTGTCCGAGGGCGCCGCCCGCAGCGGCACGCCCCCGCAGCACCCAGCACTTGCAGACCGCTCCGCAGCACCTGCACTGCACCTGCAACAGCACGCCCCGCCGCACACTGCCCCGGAGGAGAACACCATGAGCCGCAGCGACGTCCTCGTAGACGCCGACTGGGTCGAGGCCCACCTGAACGACGCCAACGTCGTGATCGTCGAGGTGGACGAGGACACGTCCGCGTACGACAAGAACCACATCACCAACGCCGTCCGGATCGACTGGAAGCAGGACCTCCAGGACCCGGTCCGCCGCGACTTCGTGGACCAGGAGGGCTTCGAGAAGCTCCTCTCCGCCAAGGGCATCTCCAACGACGACACCGTCGTCCTCTACGGCGGCAACAACAACTGGTTCGCGTCCTACGCCTACTGGTACTTCAAGCTGTACGGCCACCAGGACGTCCGCCTCCTCGACGGCGGCCGCAAGAAGTGGGAGCTCGACTCCCGCGACCTGGTCGACGGCACCGAGGTCCCGAACCGCCCGGCCACCCAGTACAAGGCCCAGCCGCAGGACGCCTCGATCCGCGCCTTCCGCGACGACGTCGTGGCCGCGATCGGCGCCCAGAACCTGGTCGACGTCCGCTCGCCCGACGAGTTCTCCGGCAAGCTGCTCGCCCCGGCGCACCTCCCGCAGGAGCAGTCGCAGCGCCCCGGCCACGTGCCGAGCGCCCGCAACATCCCGTGGTCGAAGAACGCCAACGACGACGGCACGTTCAAGTCCGACGAGGAGCTGACCGCCCTCTACGAGGCCGAGCAGGTCGACCTGTCGAAGGACACCATCGCGTACTGCCGCATCGGTGAGCGCTCCGCGCTGACCTGGTTCGTGCTGCACGAGCTCCTGGGCCAGGAGAACGTCAAGAACTACGACGGCTCCTGGACCGAGTACGGCTCCCTGGTCGGCGTGCCGATCGAGCTCGGCGCCAACAAGTAGTTCCCGGGCACGCGACGCCCC
The DNA here is from genome assembly GCF_041200175.1 of Streptomyces sp. R33. Lineage (NCBI taxonomy): Bacteria > Bacillati > Actinomycetota > Actinomycetes > Kitasatosporales > Streptomycetaceae > Streptomyces > Streptomyces sp. R33. The sequence goes on from NZ_CP165727.1 coordinate 4,824,516, forward strand.
GTAGACCGTACGACCTCTCTAGGACAGGACAGAGAACATGTGTGGAGCACAGATCGGCGGGCCCGACCTCGCGACGCTCAAGCCCGGTGAGACCGCCATCCAGGGCCAGGTGACCAAGGACGGCGAGCCCATCAGCGGGTACGTGCGCCTGCTCGACTCGACCGGCGAGTTCACGGCCGAGGTCCCGACCTCGGCGACCGGCCAGTTCCGCTTCTACGCGGCGACCGGCACGTGGACCCTGCGCGCGCTGGTCCCCGGCGCCCAGGCGGACCGCGCCGTGGTCGTGGCCGAGGCCGGCGGCGTGACGGACGTGGCGATCGCGGTCTGACGACCGCGCTGCGCACGCAGCGGCAGCTGAACCGGCCGAAGGGCCGCACCCCAGGGGGTTGGACGCCACTGGAACGGGGTGCGGCCCTTCGCGCCGTCCCGGCCCTGCGCATCGCCCGCCTCCGGCCCTACCCTTGAGGCATGTACGCCCGGCGGCGCCGCGTCTACTTCCTCCTCATGGGCGGATGCATCTTCCTGTTCGTCTCCGCCTGGTCCTTCGTGCGGCTGTTCTCGGTCGAGGCGGCCGTGGCCCTGTGCGTGGTCGCCATGGTCATCCCGCCGGTCGCCGCGATGATCGCGAACCGGCGCGGGCCGGACGACCGCTGGTGGGACGACCCCTCGGGCGACCCGAAGTCCGACGAGTGGTGGGACGAACTGGACGGAAAACGGCGTCACGAGGACTGAAACCCCCAGACATCAAAACGTGACAAGCATTCGTACAACCGCTCCCCCCACGGACGGGTCATGGGTACGCACGGGTACCCACCCAGTGCCTCACGTCCTGTGGGGGGACTTCCTTTGGAACACGAACAGACCCTTCCTGAGCAGCCGGAAGGGGAGGAGACCGCAGCACGCCGCCCCCGCGGCCGCAGCCGTACGGTCCTCCTGATCGCCGGCGCCGCCGTACTCGGCGTGCTCGCGGGCACGGTCACCGGCTACGCGATCCAGTACGACCGCGAGCCCACCCCGCTGCCGCCGCTGGCGCAGCAGAAGATCGACCAGCCGAAGCCGCAGGCTCCGAACGAGTCGACGAGCGCCCGCTCCCTCAACGCCAGCCGCTGGCACAAGACGGACGACGACCTGGCGAAGCTGCTGATCGAAGCCCCGGCCGGGGCGGAGGTCCGCTCCTCGGGGACGGTGTCCCCGGACGAGTTCTCGGCGGACTACTACGAGAAGCCGGGCAGCGGCCTCGGAGGCCAGCTCCGGCACGACGTACGGCGGATCGCCGAACTGCGATGGGCGCAGGACGACCGGAACTTCGTCACCGTCCGGCTCTTGCAGTACCGGGAGCGCTCCGGCGCCGACTGGTACCAGCACGCCCACGACTACCTGGCGGAAGAGAGGTACACGGGCAACTCGGGCAAGGACCTGCCCGGCGTGCCCGCCGACTTCGGCCACCTGTGGGTGGACTCCGCGCCGCGGGAGAAGCCGGGCTACCTCCCGGTGAAGGCGGCCCGGGTCCTCGCACGGCGCGGGGACATCGTCATGGAGGTCAGCTACATGAACAACCGCGGTGTCCTCGACGAGAAGGACATCGTCGAGATCGCGAAGCGACAGTTGGAGCGGCTGTGAGCGACCCGCAGGACAGCAAGGGCGTGACGGCGGAGGCGGCCGAGCCTGCTGAGGCCGCCGAGGCGGTCGCAGCAACCGGGACGGCTGCGCCGGACGCACCGGCCGAGGCGACGGCACCGGCCGAGGCGACCGCACCGGCCGCACCGGCCGAGGTGACCGCCCCCGAGGCGGCGTCCGCCGGCGCGCCGCGGGCGCGGAGCCGCCGGACCGTGGCGCTGATCGCGGGCGGGCTCGGCATCGCCGTCCTCGCCGGCGGCGCCCTCTGGGCCGCCGGGCGGATGGCCGACGCCGACCGCACCGCGCCGACCCGGTACTGGGTCGCGGAGAGCGCCGATTCCAGGCCCACCGGTACGCCGGAGCCGGTCCCGACCGTGCCGCCGAACGACCTGACGGGCAAGCTGCTGCCGCTGTCCGCCGATTTCGAGCTCGGTCCCGACCTCGACGCCGAGGGCAACGACTTCTACGTGTCGGGCGAGCGGGCGCTCCAGACCGTCAAGGACGCGGACACCGGGCTCTCCGGCGAGGAGCGGGCGCAACGGGACAAGGCGCTGGACGGACTGAAGCTCAAAGGCGTGGCCGCCCGCAGCTACCACCATCTGCGCGACCAGCAGGTGATGGAGATCCAGCTCACCCAGGCCGACCCGCAGGCCCTCGCGAAGTTCTCCGAGTTCAGCAAGAAGATCCTCGAGCTGCTCGGCGGTGACCGCGACGCGCCGAAGATCGAGGGCTTCCCCGACGCCAAGTGCTCCCTTTCGGTCCTCGGCAAGGAGAAGAAGGAGGAGCAGCAAAAGATCGACACCATCGACTGCGAAGCCCTCCAGGGAGACGTGCTGGTGAGCTTCCGGATGTACGGGCCGAAGCCCTTCTCCGCGAACGACGCCGCCGGCCTGTTCAAGCAGCAGCTGAACCACCTGAAGTCCCCCGGGGAGTCCGTGTGACCGAGCAGAACACCGCCGACACCACTGCCGTGGCGGAGCCGCCGGCACCGGCCCCGGCCCCGGCATCGGCACCGGCCGAAGCAGCGGCGCCGACCGCCCCCAAGGACCGTCGCAAGCTCTTCGCCGCCCTGCGGTGGACGGCCGCCGTCGTGGTCTTCGCCGCCGTCGGCACCGGGGTCACGTACGGGATCAGCCGGGCCGAGCGCACCGACCTCCCCGGCCTGTCCACCAAGGACGACGGCCGCTGGGTCTACCCCGCTCTGGCCAAGCCCGCCCTGCCCGCCGGCGCCCCGCTGCCCGCGGGCAAGGACAACAAGGACGACAGGCACTACGCGCCGCTCACCGGTCTGCTCCTGCCCGCCCCCGAGGGCGCCGAGCCGGATGCCGGGCTCAAGGCGGACAAGGACCTGCTGGTGTCCACCGACGCCTTCCTCGAGGAGTACGCCCCCGACAGCCGGGCGAAGCTGAAGGAGGGCCTGGAGTACGAGGGGCTGCGCCAGATCGCCGGCCGGGGCTGGACCACCCCCGACGGCACGCGCACGCGCATCTACCTGCTGCGCTTCCACTCCTCGGGCTTCGTGAACGCCTTCCGCGGCTGCAACATCAACACGCAGCTCGCCGGCGCCCCGGTCCTGGAGATGGACCTGACCTGGAGCAAGGTCAGGTCCACGCAGCCCAGCATGGAGGGGCAGGCGGTCGGCTACGCCGGCACCCTCACCAGCAGCGCCATCAGCCTGTACCAGGAGCCCAAGTCCGCGGGCGGGGGCGAGCAGACCAAGCTCGGATGCCTCCAGGCGGGTGACGTCCAGGCCGTGATCCTCCAGACCCGCAAGGGCGAGGTGGCCGCCGTTCCCTTCCACCAGACGGTGGTCCTGCAGGACCAGCTGCTGGGCTGACCGCTCGCAGGAGGGGGCTGCGGCCTACCTCACGGAGTGCGCCGGTCCCCGGGCCAGTAGGCTTGGGGACCGGCCCCGTACACGCCCCCATCACTCCGAGGAGCACCCCGTGCTTGAGGCATTCTTCACCTCCCTGCTGATCCTGGTCTGCGTCGGCGTGCTCGCCTTCACCGGCCTCGCAGTGAAGAAGCTGTACCAGGGCCAGCGCTGATCTCCGATCGGCCGCCCTCCCGGACCCGGAACCCCTCCCCACAGATCGCCTGAGCAGCCACACATGATCCAGATCCCGTCCGACCTGAACCCGGGCCTCGTCCCCCTCGCCTTCCTCCTCGGCACCTGGGAGGGCGCGGGCGTCTTCGACTTCCCCGGTGAGGAGAAGTGCAACTTCGGCCAGGAAGTCGTCTTCAGCCACGACGGCCGGGACTTCCTGGAGTACACCTCCCACAGCTGGGTCCTCGACGCCGACGGCAACAAGGTGCGGCCGCTGGAGTCCGAGTCCGGCTACTGGCGCATCGACAAGGACCGCAAGGTCGAGATCGTCATGGTCCGCGACCAGGGCGTCGTCGAGGTCTGGTACGGCGAGCTCGCCGACCAGAAGCCGCAGATCGACCTGGTGACGGACGCCGTCGCGCGCACCGCGGCCTCCGGCCCGTACAGCGGCGGCAAGCGGCTCTACGGCTACGTGAAGAGCGACCTGATGTGGGTCGGCGAGAAGGCCACGCCGGACGTCGAGCTGCGTCCGTACATGTCGGCCCAGCTCAAGAAGGTCGTCACGCCCGAGGAGGTCGCCGAGATGGCGCGCAACCTGCCGGACATGCCGGACGACGGCATCGCCTTCTTCCGCTGAGCCGCTGAGCCTGCGACGCGTCGAACGGCTTTCCACAGACTGTGCAAGAAGGGGACCACGGGCCGGCCCGTGGTCCCCTTCTCGCGCTTACACTGGCCGGGTGGGGACCATCGGAGACACCGGCAGTGCTGACTGGAAGACCGACCTGCGGCAGCGCGGATACCGGCTGACCCCGCAGCGCCAGCTCGTGCTGGAAGCGGTCGACACGCTGGAGCACGCGACCCCGGACGAGATCCTCGCGCACGTGCGCAAGACCGCCTCCGGAGTGAACATCTCCACCGTCTACCGCACGCTGGAGCTCCTCGAGGAGCTGAAGCTCGTCTCGCACGCCCACCTCGGGCACGGCGCCCCCACGTACCACCTCGCCGACCGGCACCACCACATCCACCTGGTCTGCCGCGAGTGCACCGAGGTGATCGAGGCGGACGTGGACATCGCCGCCGAGTTCACCGCGAAGCTGCGCGCCACCTTCGGCTTCGAGACCGACATGAAGCACTTCGCGATCTTCGGACTCTGCAGGAAGTGCGCCGCGAAGCAGCACGACGCTCCGGCATAGGAGCGGGCCGGGCCGGGTCGTAGGCTGGTGGCATGACCAGCAGCCCCTTGCTCCATCTCCCCGGCGCCGTACCGGCCGAAGGCCGCGACGAGGGCGTCGCCGCCCACTACGGAGAGCTGTACGGCGAACAACGCGCGCTCGCCGACGGCCGCGGTTTCGTGGACCTCTCGCACCGCGGAGTCGTCACCGTCACCGGACCGGAGCGGCTGAGCTGGCTGCACTTGCTGCTCACCCAGCACCTCACCGAACTCCCGCCCGGGCAGGCCACCGAGGCGCTGATCCTCTCCGCCAACGGCCACATCGAGCACGCGCTCTACCTCGTCGACGACGGCGAGACCGTGTGGGCGCACGTGGAGCCCGGCACCCAGGAGGCGCTGATCGCCTACCTGGAGTCGATGAAGTTCTTCTACCGCGTCGAAGTGGCCGACCGCACCGCCGACTTCGCCGTCGTGCACCTGCCGGCCGGCTCCATCGCCGAGGTCGCCAAGGAGTACGCCGTACGGGAGACCGCGCACGGCCGCGACGTCTTCCTGCCCCGCGCCGAGCTGGAGGCCTTCGCCGCCGCGCACGGCCCGGCCGCCGGGCTGCTCGCGTACGAGGCCCTGCGCGTGGAGGCGCACCGGCCGCGGCTCGGCCTGGAGACCGACCACCGCACCATCCCGCACGAGCTCGGCTGGATCGGCACCGCCGTGCACCTCCAGAAGGGCTGCTACCGCGGCCAGGAGACGGTGGCCCGCGTCCACAACCTGGGCAAGCCCCCGCGCCGCCTGGTCTTCCTGCACCTGGACGGCTCCGAGGTGCTGCTCCCGGCACACGGCACCCCGATCCGGCTCGCCGCCGACGGGGAGGAGGGCCGCCAGCTGGGCTTCGTGACCACCGCGGTCCGCCACCACGAGCTGGGCCCGATCGCCCTGGCGCTGGTCAAGCGGAACGTGCCGGTCGACGCCCCGCTGCTGGCCGGGAAGACGGCCGCCGCGCAGGAGGTCGTCGTGGCGCCGTAACGGCGTCTAGATGTCGATGACGATGGTGAACGGGCCGTGGTTGGTCAGCGAGACGCGCATGTCCGCGCCGAACCGGCCCGTCTCCACCGTCGCCCCCAGTGCGCGCAGCTGCGCGACGACCTCGTCGACCAGCGGCTCCGCGACCTCGCCGGGCGCCGCCGCGTTCCACGTGGGGCGCCGGCCCTTGCGGGCGTCCCCGTAGAGCGTGAACTGCGAGATCACCAGAAGCGGCGCACCGATGTCGCTGCAGGACTTCTCCGCCTCCAGGATCCGCACGGACCACAGCTTGCGCGCCAGCTGCGCCGCCTTCTCCGGGGTGTCGTCGTGGGTCACCCCCACCAGCACGCACAGCCCCTCGCCGACGATCTCGCCCACGGTCTCGCCGGCCACGACGACGCTCGCGCCGTCCACCCTCTGCACCACTGCTCGCATACCACCTGTGTATCAGGCGTGCACCCATCAGGGGCCGATCGGGTGGAGTGGGACTGCACCTGCACCACGGAGAGTGGCACGATGCACGCAGGCGGTGCTTCCCTCCGGTCCCACGGGCCGGGCGAGACCCCATGCACCGGTCGAGGGGACGGACACGTTCACATGAATACTTCTGGTACCTCGGTACCTGCATCACCCGTACCTGCATCATCTGCGGCCACTGCGGCCGGCGCGGTCCGACCGCCCGCGCAGCGCACGGGCGAGGAGCAGGCGCCGACCACGCCCGCCACCGCGCTCGGGCTGCCGGAACTGCGCACGCTGCGCCGCGACGCGCAGCGCGACGAGGCCGATCTGAGCTACGTACGCAGACTCCTCCAGGGCCGGATCGACATCCTGCGCGCCGAACTGGCCCGGCGCAGCGACCCGGAGGCGCCGGTGACCCCGGAGCCGCCGGTGGTCGACCGGCTCTCGGAGATCCTCGCCGACGCGCCCTCCAGCCGCAGCGCCTCCGCCCGGCACGTCACGCTCGGCACCCCGCACAGCGAGGAGTTCCGGCTGCTGGCCGCGGAGATGCTGTCCGACGTGGAGCTGTCGGACCTGGACGCCCGAACCGACGGCGAACTGCACGAAGCGATGGGCCGGTTGGTGCGGTACGAGCAGCAGGTCTCGCGGCGCCGGCAGCAACTGCAGCGCACGGCGGACGACTGCAGTACGGAGATCACCCGGCGCTACCGGGAGGGCGAGGCGCAGGTGGACGACCTGCTGGTGTAGGCGGTCCGGGCGCAGGGAAATTCAGGCGACTGGGCCCGGGGCTGCGGTTAGCGTGGCCGGTTATGAGTGCAGACGTCCGGCCGATCGCCGCATCCGAACTCCCCGAGTGGCTCCGAGCCGTGAACACCGGCTTCCTGCGCCCCGAGCGCGTCACCGAGTCCGACGTCGCCCAGCGGGCCGAGCACACCGACCTGGAGCGCACGCTGGGCGCCTTCGACGCCGGCACGGGCCGCTGCGTGGCCACCTTCCGCTCCTTCGCCCAGGAGCTGACCGTCCCGGGCGGCGCGGCCGTGCCCGCGAGCGCCGTCACCAATGTCGCCGTACTGCCCACGCACCGCCGCCAAGGCCTGCTGACCCGGATGATGGCCGCCGAGCTGGCGGCCGCGCAGGCCCGCGGCGACGTGGTGGCCACGCTGATCTCCGCCGAGTACCCGATCTACGGGCGGTACGGCTTCGGGTCCGCGGCCTCGATCGCCGAGTGGGAGATCGACGTGAGCCGCACCGGGCTCGATCCGCGCTGGTCCGGGCCCGCGGACGGCGGGAGCATCGAGCTGGTGGACGTGGCCGAGGCACACGCGCTCGGCCCCGGGCTGCACGAGCGGCTGCGGGCGGTCTCGCCGGGCGCGGTCAGCCGGGACGCGCGCTGGTGGCGCCTGGCCTGCGGGCTGGAGGAGACGTCGCTGCGCCCGTACAAGGACAAGTTCCACGCCGTGTACCGGACGGCGGACGGCGAGCCGGCCGGCATCGCCGTGTACACGGCCGATGACCACTGGACGGACGCGAAGGTCCCGCTCAACACCGTGCAGGTCAAGGAGCTGATCGCGCTCACGCCGGAAGCGGAGCGCGCCCTGTGGCACTTCCTGTGCTCCATCGACTGGGTGCTGAAGGTCCGCACCGGCTACCGAGCCCCAGACGACCTCGTCCCGCATCTGCTGCCCGACCCGCGCGCGGCCACGATCGTGACCGCCTCGGACTTCCTGTGGGTGCGGGTGATCGACGTCGTACGGGCCCTGGGCGCGCGGACGTACGCCGTGCCCGGGGTCCTCGTGCTCGAGGTGACGGACGCGGCGGGGCCGGCCGCGGGCCGCTACCGGCTCGACGCGGGCACGGGGGAGTGCACGGTCACCGAGGAGCCGGCGGACCTGCGGCTCGACGTGTCGGAGCTGGGTTCCTTGTACCTCGGCGACGAGTCGGCGGTGCGGCTCGGGGCCCTGGGGCGGATCAGGGAGGAGCGGCCGGGGGCGCTGGCGCTCGCGGACGCGGTGTTCCGCACGGCCCGCCGCCCGTGGTGCCCGACGATGTTCTGATGCCGCGGGCACGAGGGGACATGACAGGGCATGGGATTGTTGGTGCACGACCGAGGAGTGGGCTGAACTACGTGGCTTCGATTGTGGAAACCCTGCGCGCGGCGGGTTGCGTCTTCGCGGAGGAGGAGGCGGAGCTGCTGACGGCTGCCGCCGAGGACGACGGCCACCTGGCGGACCTGGTGGCCCGCCGGAGCGGCGGCGAACCGCTGGAACACGTCGTCGGCTGGGCGGAGTTCTGCGGGCTGCGCATGCGCGTGGGCGAGGGGGCGTTCGTACCGCGCCGGCGCACGGAGTTCCTGGTGCAGGAGGCCGTGGCGCTGGGCCGGCCGGACGCGGTGGTGCTGGACCTGTGCTGCGGGGTCGGCGCGCTGGGCGCGGCGGTGGCGGCGCAGCTGGGCGGCCGGGTGGAACTGCACGCGGCGGACATCGACCCGGCGGCGCTGGCGTACGCGCGGCTCAACGTGGCCCCCTACGGCGGGCGGGTCCACGAGGGCGACCTGTACGCCGCGCTCCCGGACTCGCTGCGCGGCCGGGTGGACCTGCTGGTGGTCAACGCCCCGTACGTGCCGACGGAGGAGATCGGGCTGCTCCCCCCGGAGGCCCGCGACCACGAGCCCCTGGCCTCCCTGGACGGCGGCGCGGACGGCCTGGACGTCCACCGCCGGGTCGCGGCGGGGGCCCTGCCGTGGCTGGCGCCGGGCGGCCGGCTGCTGATCGAGACGAGCGCCCGCCAGTCCCCGCAGACGGCCTCGGCCCTCTCGGCGGCGGGCCTGGCCGTCCGCGCGACCACGTCGGAGGAACTGCACGCCACGGTGGTGATCGGCACCCGCGCGGCATAGGCCGGCACGGCCGGAAGGCCGGGCAGCACCAGGACAAAGGCTCGGTTCCTATTCGTAGACCTGCGCGGCACCGAGCTGCTGGGCGACCGACCGCCAGGTGACCGGCTCGAGTTCGTGGGCATGGGGGGTGGCCGCGAGCCATGCGGCCCAGGCGTCGAACCACGCGTGCGGGGTGCCGTGAGCCCAGCTGCCGCCGTCGCCGGCCCACAGGCCGCGGGCGGCGCGGGCGCGCATCTCCCGCCTGTCGCGGGCGAAGTCCACGGCCAGCGTCGCCAGGTACCGGCGCAGGTCCGCCGCGTCCGACACCGCGTCCTCGTCCGTCGGGGGCTCGGCGAGCGCGGGGTCCCGACGCGGCTCGGCCGTGCGCGCCCGGTACAGCTGGCAGGCCAGCCCGCGCCAGCCGCCGCCGAGCGACGCGGCGGCGTCGAGGTGCCGGTCCAGTACCGTCACCCAGCCCCACAGGAAGCCGTCGACGCCCCGGTCCGCGCGGGCGGCCCCGTCCTCGGCCGAAAGCAGGAGCAGGTACGCGACGAGGTCGGGGCGGGACTCCACACGCTGCCACGCCTCGACGTTCCCGGGTGCGGTCATGGGGTGAGCGTACGGACAACGCGGTGACGGGGCGAACGAGTTGACCGGTCGGGCGGTCCTCCCCCGTCCGGGGGAGGACCGGCCGACCGCGGCTCCTTCCCCGGGCGGCTCCGAGCCGGTTCCCGGGGCCGATGTACGGGCACCGGCCGGCCGACACGATGGTGTACATGACGAACACTCAGCAGATCGGCCCCACCGCTGCGCCGGCGCCCCGCTGGGCGGTCCGGGCCGCGCACGCCACCGCGCTGCTCACCCTTCCGTCGGGCATCTGGCGCCTGCTCCTGGCCGCGGGCTTCCTCGCGGGGTACACCGAGACCGGCTACGCGGCCGCCGGACTGCCCGGCTGGGGCCGGGTGATCGTGGCCGCCGTCAGCGTGGGCAGCGAGCTGCTGGCGCTGCTCACGCTCGGCCTGGTCCGGCCCTGGGGCGAGGTCCTCCCGTCCCGGGTCCCGTTCTTCGGCGGCCGCCGGGTCCCGCCGCGGCCGGTCACGGTGGTGGCCGGCGCCGGGGCCGTCGTCCTGACCTGCCTGTGGACCCCGTTCCTCCTGTGGTGGACGCTCCCCAATTCGGACATGACCCCCGTGGGGGCAACGGTCGTGGGGTTCCTCTACCTCCCCCTTGTCGCCTGGGGGCCCCTCCTGGCGGCCGTCACGGTTTCCTATCACCGCCGCCACCGCCGCCTTAGGCTGGCAGCGTGAACCTCGAGGACCTCGTACGGCTGCGCCGGGCCCGGGACGCGATGGACCGCGACTACGCGCAGCCCTTGGACGTCCCGGCGCTGGCGCGGGTCGCCCTCATGTCGCCCGGGCACTTCTCGCGCAGCTTCCGGGCCGCCTTCGGGGAGACCCCGTACAGCTATCTGATGACCCGCCGCGTCGAGCGGGCCAAGGCGCTGCTGCGGCGGGGCGACCTCAGTGTGACGGAGGTCTGCTTCGCGGTCGGCTGTACCTCGCTCGGGTCGTTCAGCTCCCGCTTCACGGAGCTGGTCGGCGAGAGCCCGAGCGCGTACCGGGCCCGCCGCCACGACCCCGGCGCGGCCGTCCCGGCGTGCATCGCCAAGATCCACACCCGGCCGGTCCGAAGGGGCACGGTCGCGGGCGGAGGAGCGGAAACGGGCGCCCGCCCGTAGCGTCGGTGGCATGGAGATCAAGCTGTCCCAGTGCTTCATCGCCGTCGACGACCACGACAGGGCGCTCGCCTTCTACCGCGACGCCCTCGGCATGGAGGTCCGCAACGACGTGGCCTTCGAGGGGATGCGCTGGGTGACCATCGGCTCACCCGCGCAGCCGGACGTGGAGATAGTCCTCGAACCGCCGGCCGCGAACCCGAACGCCTCGCCGGCCGACAGGCAGGCGATGGCCGAGCTGCTCGCCAAGGGCATGCTGCGCGGCGTGATCTTCTCCACCGACGACGTCGACGCCGCCTTCGAGCGCATCCGCGCCGCGGGCGGCGAGGTGCTCCAGGAGCCGGTCGACCAGCCGTACGGGGTCCGCGACTGCGCCTTCCGCGACCCGGCCGGCAACATGCTGCGCTTCAACCAGCCGCGCGCCGGTGGGTGATTTTGCAAGCAGGCGCTTGCAATAGTTAGCGGAGTCCGGCAGGATCGACGCATGGCATCGCTCAACGTCGGAAATCTCGGCGAGTACCTCCGCGAGCAGCGGCGGCAGGCCCAGCTCTCGCTGCGGCAGCTGGCCGACGCGGCGGGGGTGTCGAATCCGTACCTGAGCCAGATCGAGCGCGGGCTGCGCAAGCCGAGCGCGGACATCCTGCAGCAGCTGGCCAAGGCGCTGCGGATCTCCGCGGAGACGCTGTACGTGCAGGCCGGGATCCTCGACGAGCGGGATCGCGACGAGGTGGAGACGCGGGCCGCGATACTCGGCGACCCGTCCATCAACGAGCGGCAGAAGCAGGTGCTGCTCCAGATCTACGACTCGTTCCGCAAGGAGAACGCGGCCGAGACCGAACCGGCCGGCGCGGACGACGACGACACCGACATGCACCCTACGAACTGAACTGTGATCCGGGAGGACCAGCCACATGGCCATCGCCGATGACCTGAAGAAGACCCTCACCGACCCGACTCCGCTCTACTTCGCCGCCGGCACCGCAGACCTCGCGGTGCAGCAGGCGAAGAAGGTGCCCGGGCTCATCGAGCAGCTGCGCGCCGAGGCACCCGCACGCATCGAGGCCGTGAAGAACACCGATCCGAAGATCGTGCAGGAGAAGGCCAGGGAGGCGCAGGAGGCGGTCACCGCCAAGTTCGCCGAGGTGCTCACCGCGATCGACCCGAAGAAGCTCGGGGAGACCGCGCAGGACCTGGCGCTGCGCGGGGTCGGCGTGGCCGCCGAGTACGCGGTGCGCGCGAAGGAGACGTACGACAAGGTCGCCGAGCACGGCGAGCAGGCCGTGCGCACCTGGCGCGGCGAGGTCTCCGAGGAGATCGTCGACATCGCGGTCGCCGTCGAGCCGAAGCAGGAGCAGCCGGCGCAGGAGCCCGCCGACGCCTCCGCCGAGGCCGCGGGCTCCGAGGACGAGAAGCCCTCGGCCCGGAAGTCCCCGGCGCGCAGGAACAACACGAAGAAGGCCGCCGTCATGGCGGGCGACGAGAGCTGAATCGCGGACCGGAAGCGGATTGCGTGACGGCGGGCCGGGCACCAGCGGGGTGTCCGGCCCGTTGTCGTCTGCGAGGGCCGCTCTGCCGGTAGCGTGGAGGCAGGCGGCATCAGGCGTGCGAAGCGTGAGAAGGCGGTCAAGGCGATGTTGATGAACGGGTTCGATAACGGAGTGCTCCCGTTGCTCGGGTTCGCCATGCTGGCGCTCGCCGTCGTGGCCCTCGTCTTCGCGGCCCTCGCGCGCGAGGACGCGTACCGCGCCGCCGACAAGCAGACCAAGACGTTCTGGCTGGTCATCCTCGGGGTCACCGTGCTGGTGGACTTCTTCCTGGGGATGCTGTTCCTGCAGATCGCCGGCCTCGTGGCCACCATCGTGTTCTTCGTCGACGTACGCCCGGCCCTCAAGCAGGTCTCGGGCGGTGGCGGCCGGCGCAAGGGCGGCAGCAGCAGCGACGGCCCGTACGGCCCGTACAACGGCGGGCGCTGACCCGCCGCCGCTCGTCCGCCGGTCAGCCCTCCGCGCGGGAGAGCAGGACCACGGCCACGTCGTCGGTGAGCTCGCCGCCGTTCAGGCGCCGGGCCTCGGTGACGGAGGCCTCCAGCAGGCCCTCGCCGCTCAGGCCCTCACCCAGGTGCCGGTTGATCATCTCGACCATGCCGTCCTGCCCGAGCCGCTCCTTGCCGTCACCGATGCGGCCCTCGATCAGGCCGTCGGTGTAGAGCATCAGGCTCCAGGTGCCGCCCAGCTCGACCTGCCGGCGGGGCCAGCGGGCCTTGGGCAGCAGGCCGAGCGCCGGACCGCTGTTCTCGTAGGGGAGCAGCTGCGCGCGGCGGCCCGGCCGGGATATCAGCGGCGCCGGATGGCCGGCCAGGCACAGGCCCGCACGGCGGCCGTCGGGGGAGATGTCCACCGTGCACAGGGTCGCGAAGATCTCCTCGCAGGGGCGCTCCACCTCCAGGACCTCCTGGAGGGTGGCCAGCAGGTCGTCGCCGCACAGGCCGGCCAGGGTCAGGGCGCGCCAGGCGATGCGGAGCTCGACGCCGAGGGCGGCCTCGTCGGGGCCGTGGCCGCAGACGTCGCCGATCATCGCGTGGACGGTGCCGTCGGGGGTGCGGACGGTGTCGTAGAAGTCCCCGCCGAGGAGCGCGCGGCTGCGGCCGGGGCGGTAACGGGCGGCGAAGCGCAGGTCCGACCCCTCGAGGAGGGGGTTGGGGAGCAGGCCGCGCTCGAGGCGGGCGTTCTCCTGGGCCCGAAGTTTCGATTCTGCAAGCTTGTACTGGGCGATGTCCGCCCGCTTTCTCTCCACGGCGTAGCGGATCGCCCGGCTGAGGAGGCGGCCGTCCAGCTCGTCGCGGAAGAGGAAGTCCTGCGCCCCGACCCGGACGGCCTCGGCGGCCCGCTCGGCGTCGGCCTCGGCGGTGAGGACGAGGACGGCGTGGCCGGGCGCGATCCGCAGCACCTCGCGGAGGGTGGCCAGCTCGTCGACGACCGCGGTACGGGAGCCGCCGGCAGTGGACCCCGTCCCGGAGAGGGAGAGGTCCAGCAGGATGCAGTGCACGTCGTGGGTGAGCAGGCGCGCGGCCTCGGTGAGGTTGCGGGCGGTGCGGAGCCGGATGCGGTGCCGGTCGGCGTCGAGGATCTCGGGCACCGTGAGCCCGCCTGCGGGGTCGTCCTCGATCACCAGCAGGGTCAGGGACGCCTGGGGTGCGGTGGCGTGCGGCGCTGCGGGCAGCTGAGCGGCCAGGACCGCCTGGGCGGCCTGCGCGCTCTCCGTGGCGGGGGTCTCCCTCTGCCGCGGTACGGGTACGGCCATCGTCTCCGGTTCCTTCCCTCCCCCCGAGGGTGCGTCCGGCAGACCCTAGCGGTCGGCGGCCGCAGAACGGAATGGCGTTCCGGGACAGGGCCGCCGTCATATGCCGTTATCGCGGGGGAATGCGCCTCACTGACTGACCACTGAATGACCAACGTCACGACGCAGGCCCTCGTCGTCCCGCCTGGCGAGACGCGCGGAATCCCCCGCGGGTTCCCTCCGCCACGGCCTTTCCCGCCCGCGGGCTGCGGCTACGCGTCCGGGCGGACCACTGCCTTGATCGGCATCGAGCCCGCGCCCGTCAGGGTGACGCTGCGGCCCGGGCGGGGGGCGTGGACGATCGCGCCATCGCCCACGTACATCCCGACGTGGCTGGCGTCGTCGAAGTAGATGATCAGGTCACCCGGCCGCATGTCCTTGATCGCGACCTTCGGCAGCAGCCGCAGCTGCTCCTGGGAGGTGCGCGGGATGCCCTTGCCCGCCGCGCGCCACGCCTGTGAGGTGAGGCCGGAGCAGTCGAACGAGTCCGGGCCCTCGGCGCCCCACACGTACGGCTTGCCCATCTGCGCCGTGGCGTACTGGATCGCCTTCTTCCCCGACTCCGACGCCGAGCTGTTGATCTCCTTCAGCACGCCCGTCGACAGCCATGCCGTCTGCGCCTTGTACTGCGCCTCCTGCTCGAGCTGGATCAGCCGGGCCTTCTCCTCGGCCTGCAGCTTGCTCTCCAGCGCCTCCGCCGCCTTGATCTTCTCCTCGATCTGCTTCTTCGAGGTCTCCTGCTTGATCCGGTTGGCCTCGAGCTTCTCCCACTGAGCGCTCGCGTCCTTCGCGTACTGCTGCAAGTCGCTCTGCGTGCGGTTCATTTCGGACATCAGGTCCGTGGCGGCCTTCTCGCCCCGGCGGATCCGGTCCGCCCCGTCGAGAAACTGGCTCGGGGTGCCGCTCAGCGCCAGCTGCGCGCCGGCCGGCATCCCGCCCGAGCGGTACTGGGCGCGCGCGGCGGCTCCCGCACGGTTCTTCAGGGCCGTGATCCGGTCCTGACCCGCCGTCACCTGCTTCGCGATCTCGACGATCTTGGCGGACTGGGCCTTGGCCTCACTCTCGGCGAGGTTGTAGGCGTCCGTCGCCGTGCCCGCCTGGCGGTAGAGCTCGTCGATCTCCTTGCGCACCTGCTCGAGGGACTTGGCGCCCGGCTCCGGCAGTGGCGCCGCCTGTGCCGCACCGCTCATGCCCGCCACGGCGAGCAGCGCCGTCGTACACAGCAGCGTGAGAGCGGACATACCGCTGCGCCGCCTACGCTCCACGGTCCCCATGGTCCCCCCAAGGTGCCCCGAGTCCGACCCGACGTCAGATCCGCACCGGACCCGACATCGCATCTGACTATTCATCAGTAACTTTGCGCTGCCTTCGGGATGGTGCCACGAGTCGGTGAAATCCAACACCCTCGCAGGTGCCATCCCGATCTTCCCCAGTCCCCCATACGCATCCCGACGGCTCAACGGGCCACCCCGGTAACCGGTTCCCCGCCGCGCCACATTCACCCCGCCGGGCGCAACGCCTCCCAGCGCACCGTCAGTTCCCCCTGCCGCCACCGCACCGGCCCGTCCGCCAGCGGCCAGTCGGCGGCCAGCGCCCGCGCCGTCCGGATCCAGCGCTGCCGCGCCCCGTACGAGGCGTACGGGGCGGCCGCCGCCCACGCCCGGTCGAAGTCGCGCAGGAACGCATGCACCGGCTCGCCCGGCACGTTGCGGTGGATGAGCGCCTTCGGCAGCCGCTCCGCCAGGTCCGAAGGGCGCTCGAGGGAGCCCAGCCGGGTCGCGAACGTCACCGTGCGCGCCCCCTCGGGCCCCAGCGCAACCCACACATGGCGCCGCCCGATCTCGTCACAGGTCCCCTCGACGAGCAGCCCGTCCGGGGCCAGGCGTGCGCACAGCCGCTCCCACACCGCCGCCACCTGCTCCTCGTCGTACTGGCGCAGGACGTTCGCCGCGCGGATCAGCGCCGGCCGGGCCCCGCCCTCCAGCGGCACCTCGAACCCGCCGTGCCGGAAGCTGAGCCCCTCGCGCTCGTACGGCTTCGCCGCCGCGACCCGTGCCGGCTCGATCTCGATGCCGACCACCCGTACGCGCGGCGCCGCCTCCCGCAGCCGGGCCAGCAGCTCCACCGCCGTCCACGGCGCGGCCCCGTAGCCGAGGTCCACCGCGACCGGCGCCTGTGCGCGCCGCAGCACCGCCCCGTGCGTGGCCGCGATCCAGCGGTCCATCCGGCGCAGCCGGTTCGGGTTCGTCGTCCCGCGGGTCACCGTGCCCACAGGGCGGCGCGGGGGCGGGGCGGAGCGCGAGGACATGCGCCGAGCGTAAGCGGAGGGCCCCCGCCGGAGGAAAAAGGGCCCCCGCCGGATGAAAAGAGGGCAGACCGCGCCGCAAACACCGAGGAAAAAACCCCGGCTCCCGGAATGCGGGACACGGCCGCACCGGTTGCACTCCTTGGAGGGCGCCGCGCGCGCTCCGTCAGCGCTGCCCTCCATGCACGTCCCGTCCAGCACGCCGCCGTCCGAGCGAGAGGAACTGCTCCCTTGAGCCAGTACGTGTCCCGCCTCGGCGGCAGCCTCAGCGGCCGGATCGCCGCCGCCCGCGGCACCCGCCACGACCCGCCCCGCCTGCGCCTGCCGGCCGTCGGCCACCACCGCAAGCCGCGCCGCGTCGCCATGCTCAGCGTGCACACCTCACCGCTGCACCAGCCCGGCACGGGCGACGCCGGCGGTATGAACGTGTACATCGTGGAGCTGGCCAAGCGCCTCGCCGCGATCAACATCGAGGTCGAGATCTTCACCCGCGCCACCGAAGGCGGCCTGCCGCCCGTGGTCGAGCTGGCCCCCGGCGTCCTCGTACGGCACGTGGACGCGGGCCCGTACGAAGGCCTGGCCAAGGAGGAGCTCCCGGCCCAGCTGTGCGCCTTCACCCACGGCGTCATGCAGGCCTGGGCCGGCCACCGGCCCGGCTACTACGACCTCGTCCACTCCCATTACTGGCTCTCCGGCCACGTGGGCTGGCTCGCCGCCGAGCGCTGGGGCGTCCCCCTCGTCCACGCCATGCACACCATGGCCAAGGTCAAGAACGCCGCGCTGGCCGAGGGCGACACGCCCGAACCCGCCGCCCGCGTCATCGGCGAGACCCAGATCGTGGCCGCCGCCGACCGGCTCATCGCGAACACCACCGAAGAGGCCGAAGAGCTGGTCCGGCACTACGACGCCGACCCCGGCAAGGTCGCCGTCGTCCACCCCGGCGTGAACCTCGACCGCTTCACCGTCGCCGACGGCCGCGCCGCCGCCCGCGCTCGCCTCGGCCTGCCGCAGGACGCCGTCATCCCGCTCTTCGCCGGCCGGATCCAGCCGCTGAAGGCCCCCGACATCCTGCTGCGCGCGGTCGCCGAGCTCGTCGACCGGGACCCCTCGCTGCGCCACCGCCTCTTCGTCCCCGTCGTCGGCGGCCCCAGCGGCAGCGGCCTCGCCAAGCCGGAGGGGCTGCAGAAGCTCGCGGCGAAGCTCGGCATCGCCGACCTCGTCCACTTCCACCCGCCGGTCCGCCAGGACGCGCTCGCCGACTGGTTCCGGGCGGCGTCCGTGCTGGTCATGCCCTCGTACAGCGAGTCCTTCGGACTCGTGGCGATCGAGGCCCAGGCCACCGGCACGCCGGTGCTGGCCGCCCAGGTCGGCGGGCTGCCGGTCGCCGTCAACGACGGCGTGACGGGGATCCTCGTACCCGGGCACGACCCGGTGGACTACGCCCGGGAGCTGCGGCGCTTCGTGGACGACCCGGGGCTCGCGGGCCGGATGGGCGCCGAGGCCGCGCGGCACGCGCAGTTCTTCGGCTGGGACACGGCGGCGAGCGGCACGGCGGACGTGTACACCGCAGCCATGCATGATCACCGCCGTCGCGTACGCTCCCACCATGGCTGACGCTGACACCGCCGACACCGCCGCGATCATCGAGAGCACCCTCGCCGAGGCCGGACTCGCGTGGGAGAGCCCGGAGCCGGGCTCGTACGTGGTCCAGCTGCCCGGCACCCGCAAGCTGAGCACCACCTGCTCGGTCCGGGTCGGCCGGCACTCCCTGTCCGTGAACGCCTTCGTCATCCGGCACCCCGACGAGAACGAGGCGGGCGTCCACCGCTGGCTGCTGGAGCGCAACCTCAAGCTGTACGGGATGGCCTACGCGGTCGACGGCCTCGGCGACGTCTACCTGACGGCCCGGCTCCCGCTGTCCGTGGTCACCCCCGAGGACCTGGACCGGCTGCTCGGCACGGTCCTGGAGGCGGCGGACGGCGCGTTCAACACCCTGCTGGAGCTGGGCTTCGCGAGCGCGATCCGCCGCGAGTACGCATGGCGCGTCTCGCGCGGCGAGCCGACGTACAACCTGGACGCCTTCAAGCACCTGACGCAGCCGTCGTCCTGACCCGCCTCAGGCGGTGTCGACGGCGGGGGCGGGGGCCGGAGCCACCGGCGCCGCAGCCGATGCCGAGACCACGGACCCGGGCTCGGTCCCGGCCAGGTTCCGCATCAGCAGCCAGTAGCCCAGCGCCGCCACCGTGCCCAGCAGCGCCACAGAGGCCCAGAGCCAGCCCGCGCCCCACCGGTCGATCATGGACCCGGCCATCAGCGGAGCCACCAGCGAGGCCACGGCCCAGGACATCGTGTACATGCCCTGGTAGCGGCCGCGCCCGTGCAGCGGGGAGAGCCGGGCGACCAGGCCCATCTGGGTCGGGGAGTTGATGATCTCGGCCAGCGTCCACACGCAGACGGTCAGCCCCAGGCTCCACACCGACCCGGCGAAGGCCGTCAGCCCGAACCCGTACCCGGCGAGCAGCGCCGAGACCACCAGCAGCTTCTGCGGGTCGCCCGTCTCGAGGAACCGGGTGACCGGGAGCTGCAGCAGCACGATCAGCACCCCGTTGACGGCGATGACCAGCCCGTAGTCCCCGGCGGAGAAGCCGCCCGAGCCCATGGCCAGCGGCAGCCCGAACGAGCCCTGCGTGAAGATCAGCGAGATCAGGAACGACAGCCCGACCACGCCCATGAAGCGCCCGTCGCGCAGCACCGTCCCGAGCCCGATCTCCGGCTCGGCGGCCGCCTTCTCCGCGGAGGTCCGCTCCGGCCGCGACTCCGGCAGCCTCACGTACACGAGCACCGCGCAGACCAGCGTCAGCGCCGCCTCCCCGAGGAACCCGGCCAGGTAGCTGTACTCGGCGACGAAGCCCGCCGCCGTCGCCGAGACGGCGAAGCCCAGGTTGATCGCCCAGTAGTTCAGCGCGAAGGCCCGTACCCGGTCCTCCGGCCGGACGATGTCCGCCATCATCGCCTGGACCGCCGGGCGCGAGGCGTTCGAGGTCATGCCGACCAGCAGCGCCACCGCCGCGATGGCCGCCGGGTGCTGCATGAACCCGAGCAGCGCCACCGAGAAGGCCGTCGAGGCCTGAGCCGCCATCAGCGTCGGTCGCCGGCCCAGCCGGTCGGTCATCACGCCCGCGACGAGCGAGGAGATCACCCCGCCGAGCCCGTGCAACGCCACCACGAGTCCGGCGAAGGAGGCCGAATAGCCCCGGTCCACGGTCAGGTACAAGGTCAGGAACGTGGCGACGAAGGCCCCGAGCCGGTTGACCAGCGTGCTGGTCCACAGCCACCAGAACTCCCGCGGCAGACCCGACACGCTCTCGCGCGCCGCCCGTCTGAGACTGGCAACGGACATACGGAATCCCCCCGGCGATGTAAGTGGCGCTCCTGCTCACCGCACCCTACGGGCGGGGGGTCTGCGAAGGCCACCGGATTGACGCGCACCGTCAATCCACGGCCGTGGACACCGCGCGCGAGCGCCCCCGCGCGTCCATTAGGCTCGTACGCATGGCCGACGCACCGTACAAGCTGATCCTCCTCCGCCACGGCGAGAGCGAGTGGAACGCGAAGAACCTGTTCACCGGCTGGGTGGACGTCAATCTCAACGAGAAGGGCGAGAAGGAGGCGGTCCGCGGCGGTGAGCTGCTCAAGGACGCCGGCCTGCTCCCCGACGTGGTCCACACGTCCCTCCAGAAGCGCGCGATCCGCACCGCGCAGCTCGCCCTGGAGTCCGCCGACCGCCACTGGATCCCGGTCCACCGCTCCTGGCGCCTGAACGAGCGCCACTACGGTGCGCTCCAGGGCAAGGACAAGGCGCAGACCCTCGCCGAGTTCGGCGAGGAGCAGTTCATGCTGTGGCGCCGCTCGTACGACACCCCGCCGCCGGCCCTCGAGGACGGTACGGAGTTCTCCCAGTCCGAGGACCCGCGCTACGCGTCGATCCCGCCGGAGCTGCGCCCGCGCACCGAGTGCCTCAAGGACGTCGTCGTCCGCATGCTCCCGTACTGGTACGACTCGATCGTCCCGGACCTCCTCGACGGCCACACCGTCCTGGTCGCCGCACACGGCAACAGCCTGCGCGCCCTGGTCAAGCACCTGGACGGCATCTCCGACGCCGACATCGCGGGGCTCAACATCCCGACCGGCATCCCGCTCTCCTACGAGCTGGACGCCGACTTCAAGCCCCTCAACCCGGGCGGCACCTACCTCGACCCGGCCGCCGCGGCGGCCGCCATCGAGGCCGTCAAGAACCAGGGCAAGAAGAAGTAACAAGAGCGATCACGCCCCCGGCCTGCACGCATGGTGCAGGTCGGGGGCTTTCGTCTGTTCCGGGCCCACTGGGGTCCTCAGTGCGGCCCGGCTGCTTCCTGGGAACATGGGAGAGGGGACATCGGTCACCGTCTCCCGCCCATCGGTAGGCACTGCCTAGGAGGGCCGAACCCATGATCATCTTCGGCACCAGGGTGTACCTGTACCGGCTCGCGATACTCATGCTGACGTGCCGTCACTGCGGCAATCCCGTGGCGCACACGGTCACGAAGTACGTCACCAAGTTCACGCTGTTCTTCCTGCCGCTGTTCCCGGTCTCGACGAAGTACGCGACTCAGTGCACGTTCTGCGGCATGGAGCAGGAGGTGCCCAAGGAATGGGCCGAGCAGTCGCAGGCACAGGCCGCAGGCGCTCCCGACGGTGAGGCGTACGGGCAGCCGCAGCAGCCCTACCAGCACCCTGGAGTCTGATCGATCGCCGAAGCTCTCCGCCGGCCCCCGGGCAGGGTCGCTACCGCCGGCAAGGCCCGCCGCTGCCTCACGCGGGGTACGTGCAGACGGAAGGGCCCCGGCCGGCGGATGCGGTCGGGGCCCTTCACGTACGGGATGCCGGGCGGGCGGGGTCAGCCGCCGCACTGGCAGGGCGCGCCGGACTGGCAGCCGCAGCCGCAGCCCGAGCCGCAGCCGCAGGCTGCGAGCAGCGTGAGCCGGAGGGGCTCCGGCCTCGGCGGCTGCTCCTGCTCCGGGGTGATGGGGACGGGGGAATCGGGCATGGATCCTCCTCGCAGGCGGCGTACAGGGAGTCGTACTGGCCTTCGCCCTCATTCATGCCCAGCCGCACCGGCGCGTCAACGGCGCACGGGGGCAGAACGGTTCAGACGCCGTCGACCTGCGTCGGCGCCTGCAGCTCGTCCGCGTGCTCGCCCGTCACCAGGTAGACCACGCGCTTGGCCACCGACACCGCGTGGTCCGCGAAGCGCTCGTAGTAGCGGCCCAGCAGGGTCACGTCGACCGCGGTCTCGATGCCGTGCTTCCAGCGGTCGTCCATCAGGTGCTGGAACAGCGTGCGGTGCAGCTGGTCCATCTCGTCGTCGTCCTGCTCCAGCTGGAGCGCCAGGTCGACGTCCTTCGTGATGATGACCTCGGCCGCCTTCGCCATCAGGCGCTGCGCCAGCTGCCCCATCTCCAGGATGGTCGCGTGCAGGTCGCGCGGCACCGCCGTGTCCGGGAAGCGCAGCCGGGCCAGCTTGGCCACGTGCTGGGCCAGGTCGCCCGAGCGCTCCAGATCGGCGGACATGCGCAGCGAGGTCACCACGATGCGCAGGTCGGTGGCGACGGGCTGCTGGCGCGCCAGCAGCGCGATGGCACGGGCCTCCAGGTCGTGCTGGAGGTCGTCGACCTTCTGGTCGGCGGCGATGACGCTCTCGGCGAGCTTCAGGTCGGCGTCGAGCATGGACGTCGTGGCCCGCCCGATCGCGGAACCGACGAGCCGCGCCATCTCGACCAGGCCTTCTCCGATCGAGTCCAGTTCCTCGTGGTACGCGTCACGCATGGGTTTCGTCCCTCTCTTGCCTACTGCCTCTTGCCCCACGGGCCGGGCCGGGGCGGCCTCGTGCCCCCACGTTGACACGGTGGGCCGTAAACGCGTCCGACTCCGGCATCACAAATGAATCAACCCCGTCGCCACGGTGAACTCTGGGCGACGACTGTTCGAGCTGCCACCCGAACGGCTGTGGAAGTGCCGTCGGGCCTGCTTAACCTTGATGCATGGACGTGAACGCGGCGGTCGCCGCAGCTGCAGCGATCGCCGGTCTTTGCACCGGCGTGATCGCGATGCTGGCGTTCCGCTGGAGCGAGCGCGACCAGGCCCGCCCCACCCGGAGCTCCATGCGCCCCGACATCAACGCGGTGCTCCCGCCCGGCGTGGACACCGTCCTCTCCGTGCTCCGCTCCTCCGCCGTCGTACTCGACGAGGGGGACGCGGTCGTCAAGGCCTCGTCCGCCGCATACGCCCTCGGGCTCGTACGCGGCGGCAAACTGGCCGTCGAACCCATGCTCCACATGGCCCGTGACACCCGCCGCGACGGGGAGATACGCCAGGTCGAGCTCGACCTGCCCCGGCGCGGCACCGGCCGCGGCGAGGCCCTCGCGGTCTCGGCGCGCGTCGCCCCCCTCGGCTCCCGCCTCGTCCTGCTCCTGGTCGAGGACCTCACCGAGGCCCGCCGCATCGAGGCCGTACGGCGCGACTTCGTCGCGAACGTGTCGCACGAGCTGAAGACGCCGGTCGGAGCCATCTCGCTGCTGTCCGAGGCCGTCATGGACGCCGCGGACGACCCCGAGGCGGTCAGCCGTTTCGCCGGCCGCATGCAGATCGAGGCCACCCGCCTGATCAACCTCGTGCAGGAGCTCATCGACCTCTCCCGGGTACAGAACGACGACCCGCTCGAGGACGCGGAGCCCGTACGAGTGGACACGCTGGTGGCCGAGGCCATCGACCGCTGCCGCCACACGGCGTCCTCCAAGCAGATCACCATGGCCGCGGGCGGCACCGCCGACCTGCGCGTCTGGGGCAACCGCGGCCAGCTCGCGGCGGCCCTCGGGAACCTGGTCGAGAACGCCGTCAACTACAGCCCCGCCCGCACCCGCGTCGGCATAGCCGGACGCAGGGTCGCGGCACCCGGGGGAGACTTGATCGAGATCGCCGTGACCGACCAGGGCATCGGCATCCCGGAAAAGGACCGCGAGCGCATCTTCGAGCGCTTCTACCGCGTGGACCCGGCCCGCTCCCGTGCCACGGGAGGAACCGGCCTCGGTCTTGCGATCGTGAAGCACGTGGCGGCCTCGCACGGCGGGGAGGTGTCCGTATGGAGCTCGGAGGGTCAGGGCTCCACGTTCACCCTGCGCCTGCCGGAAGCAGCTGCTCAGGCTCCGGCACCCGCGGCCGCCCCGGCCGCGGAGCCCGCCCCCGCACCCAGCCACCCCACCCCCGCCTGAAAACAGAACCAGCCATTCCTGCCCCGGAGGTCCTTCCGTGACCCGAGTGCTCGTCGTCGAGGATGAGGAATCCTTCAGCGACGCCCTGTCCTACATGCTCCGCAAGGAGGGCTTCGAGGTCGCGATCGCCGCGACCGGGCCCGACGGGCTCGACGAGTTCGAGCGCAACGGCGCCGATCTCGTCCTCCTCGACCTGATGCTCCCCGGCCTGCCCGGCACGGAGGTCTGCCGGCAGCTGCGCGGCCGCTCCAACGTCCCCGTCATCATGGTGACGGCCAAGGACAGCGAGATCGACAAGGTCGTCGGGCTGGAGATAGGAGCCGACGACTACGTCACGAAGCCCTTCTCCTCGCGGGAGCTGGTCGCCCGCATCCGCGCGGTCCTGCGCCGCCGCGGCGAGCCGGAGGAGGTCACCCCGGCCGCGCTGGAGGCCGGCCCCGTACGGATGGACGTCGACCGCCACGTGGTCACCGTCGCCGGAGCCAAGGTGGACCTCCCGCTCAAGGAGTTCGACCTGCTCGAGATGCTGCTGCGCAACGCGGGCCGCGTACTGACCCGCATGCAGCTGATCGACCGGGTCTGGGGCGCCGACTACGTCGGCGACACCAAGACCCTGGACGTCCACGTGAAGCGCCTCCGCGCCAAGATCGAGCCCGACCCGGGCGCGCCGCGCTACCTGGTCACGGTCCGCGGCCTGGGCTACAAGTTCGAGCCGTAAACCTCCGGCGGTGGTGCGGGTTCCGGGCCGGCCACGGCCGGCCGGAGGCCGGTCCAGCGGCCCGAAGCCCGGGAGGCCCTCCAGGGCCGAGCGGCGCGAGGGGCGCACGCGGGAGGGGCTCGAGCCCGACCCGGGCGCGCCGCGCTACCTGGTCACGGTCCGCGGCCTGGGCTACAAGTTCGAGCCGTAAGTCGTAGCCGGCAGGTGTGATCCGTGGTGCGTATACGAAAGGGCCCCCCTCCGCCGGAGCGGAGGGGGGCCCTTTCGTACGGGGTGCTACCGGCTCAGTGGCCGGCGCTGTGCGAGGGGGAACCCGACGGCGAACCCGAGGCCGCGCCCGACGGGGTGCCCGAAGCGGCGCCCGACGGGGTCGTGGCCGGGGAGCCGGACGGGCTGCCCGACGGCGTGCCCGAGGGGCTGCCCGACGGGGTGGAGCCGGGGGCCGCGACCGGGGCCTCGGTCGGGCCGAAGCCCGCGTACATGCCGGAGCCCGGGACGACGAACGCCTCCATCTCCACGTCACCCGCCTTGCTCAGCTGGAAGACGACCTTCTGCGCGTTGCCGTTCTGCACGGCCTCGCCGCCCTCGATCACGGCGGAGGCGTTGCCCTTGCCGCCGATGACCACGGAGCCGCCGGCCGGCACGGTGACCTTGCCGGCTGCGCCCTCGGCGCCCTTCAGGACGACCTTGGACTTGCCACCCGGCAGGGTGATGGCGTCAAGGGTCTGCGGCTTGTCGCCGGAGTTGAAGACCGTCGCGGAGACCGCGGCCGGGCCCTTCTTGCCCTTCTCGCCCTGAGTGATCACCAGCGCGTTCTGGATCTTGATGTCGCCCTTGGTGACGGCGGCGTTGTCCGGCTTGATCTGGAGCGTCTCCGCGTTGTTGCCTGCACCGCAAGCGGCCAGCGAGGCGATCGAGAACACGATGGCGGTGGCGGCGAGGGCGCCGCGTCGAAGGCTGCGGCTCACGGCGGCGGCAACTCCTTGGACGTACGGAACGGAAGGGTGGGCAGTCCCAGGGCGGCCGAGGTAAAGCCGTCCTAAGGGTGTGTCAGCGCGCTTAGGTTACCGAGCCGCCGCCCCGCCCCCGCACCCGACCCTCCGCAGCGCACGGGCCGCCCTCTACCGGCCCCGCGATCTTCCTTTCCACGGGCTCTTCCGCCGGCGCTTCCGGCAGCTCTTCCGCCCGCCCTTCCGCCGCGCACTTCCCGCGCCGTTCATCTGCCGATCATGTGCCGCCCGCATATCGTCCCCCGGGCCTGCCGTGATCAATTCCGGGATTCCTTCGAACGGCCCTCCGTGATCAATTCCGGATTGGGCCGGAACCGCTCCGTACGGGTGGTCGCCAGTCGAACGGAGTAGTTCGGTTTCCCGGCTTCGAAACCGGCAAAACGGGACGTACATCACAGGGGTGGGGTCATCGCCCGGGTGTAGCGTGGTCGTTTCGCCCGGTCCGCACAGCGCCTCCGACCTGCGAATACCCCCCTCCGGAAGCCCCTCGCAGCACGTTCGTGTCGCTGTTGTCAAGCCCCGAGATGTGCCCTGACCTGCGAAAACGCCATTCATAACAGTCAGTTCTCGTGTTACCCTGGATAGCCACGGAAGGGGTACCTGTCACATGACGTTCAAGGTTGGCGACACCGTGGTCTATCCCCATCACGGGGCCGCGCTGATCGAGGCCATCGAAACTCGCCAGATCAAAGGCGTGGACAAGACCTACTTGGTGCTCAAGGTCGCCCAGGGCGACCTGACGGTTCGTGTGCCTGCGGACAATGCGGAGTTCGTCGGCGTTCGCGACGTAGTCGGCCAGGACGGGCTGGACCGGGTCTTCGAGGTGCTGCGTGCACCGTATGCCGAAGAGCCGACGAACTGGTCCCGGCGCTACAAGGCAAATCTGGAGAAGCTCGCTTCTGGCGATGTCATCAAGGTCGCCGAAGTGGTGCGTGACCTGTGGCGTCGTGAGCGTGAGCGCGGGCTTTCCGCGGGCGAGAAGCGCATGCTCGCGAAGGCGCGCCAGATCCTGGTGAGCGAGCTCGCGCTCGCCGAGAACACCAACGAGGACAAGGCGGAAGCCCTCCTCGACGAGGTTCTCGCGTCCTGACGCGGCGTGCCGCCCAGGAAAACAGCGTTCACACGGTTGTGCCGCGGTGCCCGATGACACGCCCTCTCCTCCACGAGAGGGCTGTTGCCGGGCGCTGCGGCATGTCTGCACCCACATCTTTTTCCACCGGCTTTTCTCACCGGCGTGCCGGGTCCGGACAGCCTGCTCGACCGGTCGTCACGGAAGGGGCGAGGGCGTCGCACCCGGCACCCTTCAGGCCATACCCATGTCGGCCGAAGTCACAAACCTGGCTCGGAGCTACTGATGTCTGACGAAACGCGCCCCCACCGCACCGCCGCGGTGATCCCGGCCGCCGGCCGCGGGGTACGCCTCGGCCCCGGCGCCCCCAAGGCCCTGCGGGCCCTCGGCGGCACCCCCATGCTCATCCACGCCGTCCGCGCGATGGCCCGCTCCCGGGCCGTCTCCCTCGTGGTCGTCGTGGCCCCGTCCGACGGCGCCGCCGAGGTACGCCGGCTCGTCGACGAGCACGCCCTGCCCGACCGGACCGAGATCCTGGTCGTCCCCGGCGGCGAAACCCGCCAGGAATCCGTACGCGCGGGCCTCGCCGCGCTCCCCGCGGACATCACCTGCGTCCTCATCCACGACGCGGCCCGCCCGCTCGTCCCCGTGGACACCGTCGACTCCGTCGTCGAAGCCGTACGCGACGGCTCGCCGGCCGTGGTCCCCGCGCTGCCGCTCGCCGACACCGTCAAGGAGGTCGAGCCCGGCGGGCCCGGCGAGCCCGAGCCGGTCGTCGCCACCCCCGAGCGGGCCCGGCTGCGCGCCGTGCAGACCCCGCAGGGCTTCGACCTCGCCACCCTCGCCCGCGCGCACGAGACCATCGCCGTCAACGGCGAGGGCGCCACCGACGACGCCGGAATGGTGGAACAGCTCGGCATCACCGTCATGGTGGTCCCCGGCCACGAAGAGGCCTTCAAGGTCACCCGCCCGCTCGACCTGGTCCTCGCCGAGGCCGTACTCGCCCGCAGGAGGGCCACCGATGCGTACTAGCCCCGCAGGTTCCGCCACCCCGCCGATCCCCCAGGTCGGCATCGGTACCGACGTGCACGCCTTCGAGGCCGGGCGCGAGCTGTGGTGCGCCGGGCTGCTCTGGGAGGGCGAGGACGGCCTCGCCGGGCACTCCGACGGCGACGTCGCCGCCCACGCCGCCTGCGACGCCCTCTTCTCCGCCGCCGGCGTCGGCGACCTGGGCGCGCACTTCGGCACCTCCCGCCCCGAGTGGTCCGGCGCCGCCGGCGTCACCCTCCTGGCGGAAGCCGCCCGCATCGTCCGCGCCGAGGGCTTCGAGATCGGCAACATCGCCATCCAGGTGATCGGCGTACGCCCGAAGATCGGCAAGCGGCGCGACGAAGCGCAGAAGGCGCTCGCCGCGGCCGCCGGTGCCCCCGTCTCCGTCTCCGGCACCACCACCGACGGCCTCGGCCTCACCGGCCGCGCCGAGGGCCTCGCCGCCATCGCCACCGCACTGGTGTACCGGACGACCCCTGCATAGCTCGTCCCGACGGCTCCCCGACGACACCGCTTCGGCAACAAAGCGCCCCCGCGCCCCCAAAGGGTCGCGGGGCACTGCCGCAGGCCCACTACCCTGGATGCCGTGACTATTCGCCTGTACGACACCAGCGCCCGGCAGATCCGCGACTTCACCCCGCTCGTCCCGGGCTGCGTCTCGATCTACCTCTGCGGCGCCACCGTCCAGGCGGCCCCTCACATCGGGCACATCAGGTCGGGCCTCAACTTCGACATGATGCGCCGCTGGTTCACGTACCGGGGCTACGACGTCACCTTCATCCGCAACGTCACGGACATCGACGACAAGATCATCGCGAAGGGCGGGCTGCAGAACCGCCCCTGGTGGTCCATCGGCTACGAGAACGAGCGGGCCTTCAACGACGGCTACAACGCCCTCGGCTGCCTCCCGCCCACCTACGAGCCCCGCGCCACCGGCCACGTCACCGAGATGATCGAGATGATGCGCGGCCTCATCGAGCGCGGCCACGCCTACGAGGCCGACGGCAGCGTCTACTTCGACGTCCGCTCGTACCCCGAGTACCTGGCCCTGTCCAACCAGGAGCTCGACAACCTCCAGCAGCCCGCCGAGGAAGGCATCACCGGCAAGCGCGACCCCCGCGACTTCGCCATGTGGAAGGCCAGCAAGCCCGGCGAGCCCGACTGGGAGACCCCCTGGGGCCGCGGCCGCCCCGGCTGGCACCTCGAGTGCTCCGCCATGGCGCACAAGTACCTCGGCGAGGCCTTCGACATCCACGGCGGCGGCCTGGACCTGATCTTCCCGCACCACGAGAACGAGATCGCCCAGGCCAAGGCCTTCGGCGACGAGTTCGCCCGGTACTGGGTCCACAACGCCTGGGTCACCATGTCCGGCGAGAAGATGTCCAAGTCCCTCGGCAACTCGGTGCTCGTCTCCGAGATGGTCAAGCACTGGCGCCCCATCGTCCTGCGCTACTACCTCGGCACCCCGCACTACCGCTCGATGATCGAGTACAGCGAAGAGGCGCTGCGCGAGGCCGAGTCCGCGTTCGCGCGCATCGAGGGCTTCTGCCAGCGCGTCATCGAGAAGGCCGGCAAGACCGTCGACCCCGCCCCCGAGGTCCCGCCCGCCTTCGCCGAGGCCATGGACGACGACCTGGGCGTCCCGCAGGCGCTCGCCATCGTCCACACCACGGTCCGCCAGGGCAACAGCGCCCTCGCCGCCGACGACAAGGACGCGGCGGTCGCCCGCCTCGCCGAAGTGCGCGCGATGCTCGGCGTGCTCGGACTGGACCCGCTCGACCCCCAGTGGGCGGGCGAGGGCGACCGGGGCGAGGAACTGCACGGTGCGGTCGACACGCTCGTACGCCTGGTCCTGGAGCAGCGCGAGTCCGCCCGGGCCCGCAAGGACTGGGCCACGGCCGACGCCATCCGCGATCAGCTGAACCAGTCCGGTCTGATCATCGAGGACAGCCCCAGCGGCCCGCGCTGGACCCTCGGCCCCCGCTGATCCGGGCCCCCGGACCAGCCATGTTGTGCCGCCCGGCGCTCCGGGCGGCACACTCTTCATACGTACATATCGCAGCACCAACGAAAACAGGTAGAGGTCATGGCCGGGAACAGCCAGCGCAGGAACCGCCGCACGTCCAACAAGAAGGGCGCCACGGTCGGCAGCGGTGGCCAGCGGCGCAAGGGCCTGGAAGGCAAGGGCCCCACGCCCAAGGCCGAGGACCGCAAGAAGCACAAGGCGAACCGCATCGCCAATGCCATGGCCCGCCAGGCCGCCAAGCGCCGCCCGGCCCCGCGCCGCGGCGGCCCCAAGGGCACCAGCGAGATGGTCGTCGGCCGCAACCCGGTCTTCGAGGCGCTGCGCGACGGCGTCCCCGCCACCACCCTCTACGTCCAGCAGTTCATCGACAACGACGAGCGCGTCCGCGAGGCCCTCCAGCTCGCCGGCGAGCGCGGCAACATCAACCTGATGGAAGCCCCGCGCCCCGAGCTCGACCGCATGACCAACGGGCTCAACCACCAGGGCCTGGTCCTCCAGGTCCCGCCCTACGAGTACGCGCACCCGGAGGACCTCACCGCCGCCGCGTACGACGAGGGCGACGACCCGCTGATCGTCGCCCTCGACGGGGTCACCGACCCCCGCAACCTCGGCGCGATCGTCCGCTCCGTCTCCGCCTTCGGCGGCCACGGCGTGGTCATCCCCGAGCGCCGCGCGGCCGGCATGACCGCCGGTGCCTGGAAGAGCTCGGCCGGCACGGCCGCCCGCACCCCGGTCTCCCGCGTCACCAACCTGACCCGCGCCCTCCAGGACTTCAAGAAGGCCGGCATCGCCATCGTCGGCCTCGCCGCCGAGGGCACGCACGAGGTGCAGGACCTGGAGGCGCTCGGCGGTCCCGTCGTCATCGTCGTCGGCTCCGAGGGCAAGGGCCTCGGCCGCCTCGTCGGGGAGAACTGCGACTACCTCGTCCGCATCCCGATGCCGGGTGGCGCCGAGTCGCTGAACGCCGGTGTCGCCGCGGGCGTCGTGCTCTACGAGGCGGCCCGCCGCCGGGCCACCCGCGGCCGCGTCTGACCCCCGGGCGGCCCCGCCGCCTTGATCCACTTGGCTCACAGGAAGTGACCCGTGAGCGTGCCACCCCGCCCCTTTCGGGCGGGGTGGCTTGATCTTGACGGGTCTCGGACACATCCCTCCTGTCAAGGCAGTGTCCTAAACACTGATCACTCGGTTAGATGAGTGTGGACACCAGAACGTCAGGGTTCGACGACCAGCCCGCGCTGAGCATGGTCAAGGTGCCGTGCGATCCCGCACAGGTCATCGTCAACCACGCCAGCTTCCGCGTGCGGCTCGCACCGAGCCCGAGCGCGCGTTCCAAGCCCGCGAACGCCCCCGGCCGCGTGCCCGTCCTCGGCGGCGCCGTGGTCGCCGCCGCCGGTGCCGGCCGCCGCCGGGCCCCCGTCGTCTGGAGCGGCAGGTCCGCCCCCGGCGACACCGCCGCCATGGGCGGACTCATCCAAGCCGTACGCGAACACGGGCGCGGACACGGCGGCCACGACGCATACGACGGCGGCACCACCCAGACCATCCCCCGTGTCGACCTCGCCCACGACCTCGCCGACGACACCCTCGCCACGCCGACCGTCATCGGCCAGCGCACCTACGGGGACCCGGACGAGACCCGCCCGCTGACCCCCGTGCGCGACCTCCCGTACGACACCCGGTACGCGGGCGGCGGCCCCTACGACGGCCAAGGCGGCCAAGGCGGCCACGACGCCCGACCCGGCACCGACTCCCGCCGGGCCACCTCCGACACCCGCGGGCAGGCCTCGTACTACCCCGGCCGCCGCATGAACCTCGGCGTCGTCCTCCTCCCGCTGCGCGTCTTCCTCGGCTTCATCTGCATCTACGCCGGCATGGGCAAGCTGTGCGACCCCGTCTACTTCGACGGCGGCGAACGCGGCTCCATGGTCACCTGGCTCCGCACCCTCCACCCCTGGGCACTCGCCGAACCCCTGCGCGACTTCGCCCTCGCCCACCCCGTCGGAGCCGGCCTCAGCGTCGCCTTCCTCCAGGTCGTCGTCGGCGTCCTGACCGTCCTCGGCCTGTGGCAGCGGTTCGCCGCCTGCGTCGGCGCCCTGCTGTCCGCCGCGCTCCTCATGACGGTGAGCTGGAAGACCGTCCCCGCCTACGACGCCCCCGACATCATCTACCTCGCCGCCTGGAGCCCGCTGATCATCGCCGGCGCCCCCGTCTACTCCCTCGACGGCCGCCTCGCCGGCGAAGCCTGGCGCACCCTCGGACCCCGCTCCGAGATCTGGCGGCTGCGCCGCCGCGTCCTGCGCCGCGGAACCATCATGGCCACCGTCGTCTGCGGACTCACCCTCCTCATCGGCTCGCTCCTCGGCGGCGCCGTCCGCTCCACCACCGTGGTCACCGTCCCCGGACCCGGCCAGGCCCCCAGCAACTACCTGCCCGGCTCCCCGCTCCCGCAGGCCCCCGCCAAGCAGCAGCAACAGCAGCGCCAGCCCGCCTCCCAGCAGCCCTCCAAGCCGGCCGAACCCACCGCCAGCGCCTCGGCGCCCGCCGCCAAGTCCGGCCGGGGCACCGCCGGTTCCACCACCAAGGAGACCGCCGGCACCGGCTCGCAGTCGCCCACCGCGACCCGCGGCTCCGGCAGCGGCCAGAGCTCGGGCAGCACGCCCAAGCAGTCCACCCCGAAGCCGCCGTCCTCCACCTCGGGCAGCGGCAGCGGCGGCGGCGACGCGCCGTCCAAGAAGCCCGGCCTGGTCGGCGGCCTCCTCGGCTGACGGCGGGACGCGACGAAACGAAGCCGGGGCCGGCGCGCACACAGCGCGCCGGCCCCGGCCTCGTACGGTACGCGCAGGGCCTCAGGAGCCGCTCTGCGCGGCCAACTCCCGTGCCGCCTCGGTCAGGTCCTTCACCGTGTCGATCGCCCGCCAGTAGGCCCCCTGGGGCAGCGGAAAGCCCGCAAGCCGCCGCTCGCGGGCCAGCCGCGGGAACGTCGTACGCTCGTGATCACCCAAGTCCGGCAGCAGCGCCGCGAATTCGGCACCGAAGACGTACACGCCCGCATTGATCAGATACGGCGACGGCGGCGACTCGATGAAGTCCAGGACCTGCCCGAACTCGTTGGTCTCCACCGCCCCCCACGGAATCCGCGGCCGCGCCAGCGCCAGCGTCGCCGTCGCCCCCCGCTCCGCATGGAACGCCGCCATCTCGCGCAGCGAGAACCGCGTCCAGATGTCCCCGTTCGTCGCGTACCAGGCCCGGTCCGGATGCGGCAGGTGCCGGGCCGCGTACTTCAGCCCGCCGCCCCGCCCCAGCGGCTCCTCCTCCACCACCGTCGTCACCCTCAGCGGCAGGTCGGCCTTGGCCAGCCAGCCCTGCAGCACCTCCGCGAGATGCCCGCACGACACCACGGCGTCCGTCACCCCCTCCGCCGCCAGCCACGCCAGCTGATGCCCGATGATCGGCACCCCGGTCCCCGGGATCTCCACCATCGGCTTCGGCCGGTCGTCCGTATACGGACGCAGCCGCGAACCCTGGCCACCCGCCAACACGACCGCCTGAGCGGGCGCCTGAGCGAGGGAGGCCGGGAACGCGGCCGCGGAAACGGAGGAGCGGGACACGGGAGGTACGTCGGTCATGGCCGTCAGGGTAGAGGCCCAGACCCGGAGGAGTACGGCGACGCCCGTCAGCCCATGGAGGCGACACCGGTCGCGTACGAGGTGTCGCACACGGGCCGCGCGAAGGACTGCGCCTTCGTCGGACCGTACGCATCCACCGCAGCCCGCCCCAGCGCCCGCGCGATCCCCACGCAGTGCTCGGCCAGCGACGGCCGCCGGTCCACCTCCCGCTGGAGGTGCGTCAGTACGTCACCCGGCGTCTCGCCCTGCTGCAGCTCGCTCAGCAGCTTGTCGCGCAGCACGTCCTGCGCGGCGCGCGGCTTCGCGGGGACGGAGACGTCCTCGGCGGAGGCGGTCAGGATCTGGGAAGGGGTGTTGTCCGCCCAGGGGACCATGGTGACCGCGAGGGTCCCGGACAGGACCAGGACGACGGGCAGGACCAGGGCGAGGGATCGGCCGATACGGCGGGCAGTGTGGGTCACGAGGGCGAGAGTAGCGCTCGGTGAAGATTTGGCGACATTTAGTCACCCGGTCGGGGGATGGTTCGACGTGGCTTTTCGAATTAAGGGTTGACGAGTGGGCCCGAATGGGCCGGTCTGCCCCGGATGGCGAACAGGGGCGCCCCGGGAGGGAGCGCCCCTGTCGCCTTGCTCGTCCGGGGTGTCAGTCGGAGAGCCGCTCACCCGACGACGTCGAGAACACGTGGATCTCACTGGCCCGCGGCACCACGTGCAGCGTCGAGCCCTTCTCCGGCACCTGGCGGCCGCCCACGCGCACCACGATGTCCTGACCGCCCGCGGCCTCGGTGGTCCGGCCGTAGACGTAGCCGTCGGCGCCGAGCTCCTCGACGACGTTGACGGTGATCGTCAGACCGCCCTCGCTGCCGACGTCGAAGTGCTCCGGGCGCACGCCGACCGTGACGGTGCGGTCGCCCGCGTCCGCGGCGGCGGACAGCGCCTCGCGCGACACCGGGACCACGGTCTCGCCGAACTTCACGCCGCCGTCGGCGATCGGGACCTCGACCAGGTTCATGGCCGGGGAACCGATGAAGCCGGCGACGAACAGGTTCGCCGGACGGTCGTACATGTTGCGCGGGGTGTCGACCTGCTGCAGCAGACCGTCCTTGAGGACCGCCACGCGGTCGCCCATCGTCATGGCCTCGACCTGGTCGTGGGTGACGTAGACGGTGGTGATCCCGAGGTCGCGCTGGAGTGCGGCGATCTGCGTACGGGTGGACACGCGCAGCTTGGCGTCGAGGTTCGACAGCGGCTCGTCCATGAGGAACACCTGCGGCTTGCGCACGATGGCGCGGCCCATCGCCACGCGCTGGCGCTGGCCGCCGGAGAGCGCCTTCGGCTTGCGGTCGAGGTATTGGGTGAGGTCGAGCATCTTCGCCGCGTCCTCGACCTTCTTGCGGATGGTCGCCTTGTCCTCGCCGGCGATCTTGAGCGCGAAGCCCATGTTGTCGGCGACGGTCATGTGCGGGTACAGCGCGTAGTTCTGGAACACCATCGCGATGTCCCGGTCCTTGGGCGGCAGGTGCGTGACGTCGCGGTCGCCGATGCGGATGGCGCCGCCGTTGACGTCCTCCAGGCCGGCCAGCATGCGCAGCGAGGTGGACTTGCCGCAGCCCGAGGGGCCGACGAGGACGAGGAACTCGCCGTCCTCGATGTGCAGCTCGAGCTCGTCGACGGCGGGCTTGTCGCCGCCGGGGTACAGCCGGGTCGCCTTGTCGAAGGTGACAGAAGCCATGGTGATGAATCCCTTCTACCGGCAGGAACGTGCCGGACGATCCGAGTGGAAGGTCTAGTCCAGTAACCAGGACTCCGCCCGACGCTACCGGCCCACTCCCTCCCTGTCAGCACCCCCAGGGCCGTGACTTCGAACTCTGTGCGATCTGTCGGACCCGACTGCTCGGCGTCCTCCCCGGACTGGACCTGGCCCAGGTGGCAACGATGCTGAGCCGCACCGGCTACCCGGCTGACCCGGTTGACGCCAGCCGCACTTTTGACCTCCGGAGCCGCGGCAGAGCGCTTGCCTTTTGACCCTGATTCCTGCTTCGCCGTCCGTTGCCGCCCGGCACGGCCCTCAAGGCCGCACCGGACGGTCTGACACGAACTCCACAGGCGAGAAGACCGACGGCCCGTCGGCCCGTACTCCTGCGCGGCCTACGCGGCCACGACGCACCCCGGCAGTTCCGACGCCCTGATCACCGTTGGCGTTGCCCGCCCCGGCGGCAGTGCCATGGCCACCAACCAGTACAGCCGTAGACCTTCGTCCCGGAGATTCACCGCGGCGTTCGCATCACGGTCGTGTACCGCCCCGCATTCCCGGCAGGTCCAAGACCGGATCGACACGTCGAGCCGCTCCCCCTTCGCGTGACAAGAAGAACAGCGGCGCGTCGACGGGAAGAACCGGTCCACGATCACCAGCGTGCGGCCGTACCACTCGCACTTGTAGCGCAGCATGCGCAGCAACTGGCCCCAGGCGGCGTCGCTGATCGACTGGTTGAGTTTCGCCTTCCGTCGACGCCCGGCCCCCGAGGGGGACCGCAGCAGATTCGCGACCGCCAGATCCTCCACCGCGAGCACTTGGTTCTCGCGCACGAGGCGGGTGGTGAGCTGGTCGAGTCCGTCCTTGCGGACGTCAGTGATCAAGGCGTACAGCCGGGCGATCTTCTCGCGGACCTTGGCGCGATTGCTCGATCCCTTCTGTTTGCGGTGCAGCTCCTTCTGGAGCCGCGCCAGCTTCTTCTCGTACTTCTTCAGCAGCCGGGGGTGTTCCACGGTGCTGCCGTCGTCCGTGGTCACGAGGGCGGCCAGACCGAGATCCAGGCCGACGGCCTTGGGAGCACTGGAACCGGTGACGAACGCGGCGGGCAGGGGGGCGATCCGCTCCTCCACGAGGACGTACAGGAAGAACCGGCCCGCCCGGTCGCGGTTGACCGTCAGCTTCACCGGTAGCACTCCGGCCGGCAGCGGACGGGACCAGCGCACGTCCAGTGGGTCGGTCTGCTTGGCCAGGGAGATGAGCCCGGTACCCGGCCGCTCCGGATCCTCCCGCCAGCGGAACCCGGTGCGGACGTACGTCGCCGAATCCCGGGACCGGTGCTTGCGCTTCGGCTTCGGGTACTTGGCCGTTCCCTTGAAGAAGCGGGCGAAGGCGGCGTCGAGGTGGCGCAGTGACTGCTGGAGCACGGTCGAGGACACGGCCTGCAGCCACGAGGTCTCCCTGGCCTGCCGCCAACCCGTCAGTGCGCGGGAGGTCTCGGCGAACCCGACGGACACGTGATGGTCGCGCCAGGCGTTTGCCCGCAGTGCGAGGCCCTCGTTGTAGACCCACCGGCAGGCGCCGAACGTCTGCACCAGTTGATGGGCTTGCACGCCGGTCGGGTAGAAGCGGTAGCGGTACACCCGCTGCTGCGTCCCCGGTTCCTTCGCCCGGCTCGTGAGCGGCTTGGCAGCGCGTTCCCGGTGCTTGCGCTGGTCGGGGATGCCGAGGACCTCGCGCTTGACGCGCTTGGCCTCCGCGCCTATGACGCGGGTCTCCTGCTCGGTGGCTTCGGCCACGGTCCCTCCCCAGCCCTACGGTCCGATAGTCGGACGTGCACTCCAGTACGGATAACGAACGCGAGGGCGAGGGGTTACGTAGGCCGGAAAGCTCTTCGCGGAGAAGTCGGCTCGCTGTGTAAAGTGAAGGCGATTCTGTGCGCTGTGCAGTGTCATATGTGCCCCCTTAGCTCAGCCCGGCCAGAGCACCCCACTTGTAATGGGAAGGTCGTCGGTTCGAATCCGACAGGGGGCCCCATCCCAGGTCAGAGACTTGCCGGCCCAGGGGATTCGTACAGAAGCGGAAGGCTCCGGATGATCATCCGGAGCCTTCCGCTTTGTCGTCAGTGGCGGCCCGAGATGCGGTTCGCCAGGCGGGCCAAGGGGGTTGTGGTCGGGGTGTGGGTCGCGGATTCGTGGCGGTCCGCCTCGCGGTAGGCCGCGTAGAGGGCCTGGACGCCGAGCCAGCGGAAGGGTTCCGGCTCCCAGCGGCGGACGCGGTGGTTGACCCAGGGGAGGGTGGTCAGGTCCGAGGGTTCGCCCAGGACCAGGTCGCGCAGGGTGCGGGCCGCGAGGTTCGACGTGGCCACGCCCGAACCCACGTAGCCGCCGGCCCAGCCGAGGCCCGTCGTGCGGTCCAGGGTGACCGTGGCGCACCAGTCGCGGGGGACGCCGAGGACGCCCGACCAGGCGTGGGCGATCTCCACTCCCGTGAGGACCGGGAAGAAGGACGTCAGGAGCGCGGTCAGGGAGTCGATCGTCGACTGCTGGGTGGCGCCGTCGGTGTCCGTGCGCGAGCCGAAGCGGTACGGGACGCCGCGGCCGCCGATCGCGATGCGGTCGTCCGCGGTGCGCTGGGCGTACATGTAGGCGTGGGCCATGTCGCCGAGGGTGCAGGCGTCCGACCAGCCGATGCGGGACCAGACCTCGGGCGGCAGCGGGGCCGTCGCGATCATCGACGAGTTCATCGGGAGCCAGGAGCGCTTCTGGCCCTTGAGGGCTGCGGTGAAGCCCTCGGTGCAGCGCAGGACGTAGGGGGCGCGGACGGTGCCGTACGGGGTGATGGCCTGCCGGGGGGCGATCTCGGTGACGGGCGTGGATTCGTGGATGACCACGCCGAGGCGTTCGCAGGCGGCGGCCAGGCCCTTGACGAGCTTGAGGGGGTGGATGCGGGCGCCGTGCGGGGTCCAGCTGGAGCCGACGGCGTCGGCGATGTCGATGCGGGCGCGGGTGTCGGTGGCGTCGTAGAGCTCGCGGTCGGTCTCGCCGAAGGCGAGTTCGGCGGCGTGGAAGGCCTTGAGGCGGTGGAGCTGGGCGGGGGTGCGGGCTACTTCGAGGACGCCGCCGCGGTGGATGTCGGCGTCGATGGATTCTTTGGCGGCGGTGTCGATGACTTCGGTGACGGTGTCGTTCATGGCCTGCTGGAGGCGGAGCGCGGCCTGGTGGCCGTGGAGTTCGGCGTAGCGGTCGCGGCCGGCGATGCCGTTGTAGAGCCAGCCGCCGTTGCGGCCGGAGGCTCCGTAGCCGCAGAACTTCTGCTCGAGGACGGTGACGCGGAGGTCGGGGGCGGCGGTCTTGAGGTAGTACGCGGTCCACAGGCCGGTGTAGCCGCCGCCGACGATGACGACGTCGGCCGTGGCGTGGCCGGTGAGGGGGGCGCGGGGTGGCTGGGGGGTCTGCTGGTCCGTCGCGTACCAGTAGGAGATGCCGCCGTTGATCGTCATGGGGAGTTGGTACAGGGCGTGCCGGAGGGGTGTCCAGGTACCGGATGTCGGGTTTTGGGGCGGGGGAGGTGGCCGTTTGGCTGATGTGGCGGGGGCGGGGGCTCTGCTGGGCCGGCGGTGAGGGGTGGTTCGGGCCTTCTAGGCTGACGGCATGATCCGTAGCGCTGTTGTCGAAGACGTGCCCGTCATCCACGCCATGATCCGGGAGCTGGCGGAGTACGAGAAGGCGCCGCACGAGGCGCGGGCCACGCAGGAGCAGTTGCGGGAGGCGCTGTTCGGGGCGCGGCCCGCGGCGTTCGCGCACATCGCGGAGACGGAGGACGGGGAGGCCGTCGGGTTCGCGGTGTGGTTCCTGAACTTCTCGACGTGGCGCGGGGTGCACGGGATCTACCTGGAGGACCTGTACGTGCGGCCGGGCGTGCGCGGTGGCGGGCACGGGAAGGCGCTGCTGGCGGAGCTGGCGCGGATCTGTGTGGAGCGCGGGTACGAGCGGCTCGAGTGGGCGGTGTTGAAGTGGAACGAGCCGACGATCGCGTTCTACGAGGCCTTGGGTGCGCGGCCGCAGGACGAGTGGTCGGTGTACCGGCTGACGGACGAGTCGTTGAGGAAGCTGGGCTCGGCGCAGGGCTGAGGCGGCTGCGCCGAGCCGGTGGTGTTGGTGTGCCGGTGCGCCGTCAGCCGGTGATCCTGGCGGTGAACGCGTCGAGGTTGGTGCGGGCGCGGTCGATCTTCTCGGGGAGGGTGAGGGTCTCCTCGTAGCGGCCGGCGCGCAGCTTGGGCTGTCGCTTGCCCCGGATGTAGAGGGAGCAGGCGAGGTCGGCGCAGACGTAGATGCCGACGGTGTTGCCCTCGCGGCCGCGGGCCCCGGCGAGGGGGGCGACGAGGAGGGAGACGCCGGAGGCGGCGTGGCCGGTGAGGCAGATCTGGCAGACGCTGGACTTGAGGGCGCTCGTGCGGCTGGTGCCGGGGACGCGCAGGGTGATGCCGACGGGGGAGCCGTCGGTGTCCTGGCGCACGAGGTGGGCGCGGAGCGGGGCGCCGGGGTCCACCCAGCCGAGGAAGTCGAGTTCTTCCCAGGGGAGTTCGCCGAAGTCCAGGGGGAGTCTGAGGCGGGCTGCCTCGCCCTTGGTGCAGTTCACGAAGGACGAACGGATCTGTTTCTCGGTGAGCGGGTCCACGTCGGGGGACGGTACGTGGTGGGGGTACGGGCTGCTGTCATCCGGTATTACCGGCGGGTCGGGGCTCGAGGCGCCGGCTGCCGTTGTCAGTGGGGCGGGGGACGATGGGGGGATGGCGCGCAAGGGGCAGCAGGGGCAGCGGGAGACGGTGATGGCGGCGCGGCGGCCGGAGGTGCGGCTGCCGGAGCTGAGTGCGTGGGCGGGCGGTGAGCTGGAGCCGGACGGGGACTACGACGGGCTGGAGTTCGCGGACCTGGACCTGGGCGGGCAGGAGGGCATCGGGGCCCGGTTCATGGACTGCGCGCTGCGGCGGTGCGCGCTGGACGAGACGGGGCTGGCGAAGGCGCGGATCCTGGACTCGGTGCTGGAGGGCGTCCGGGGGGTGGGGACGGACCTGTCGGGGGCCTCGCTGCGGGACGTGGAGCTGGTGGAGGCGCGTCTGGGTGGCGTGCAGCTGCACGGTGCGGTGCTGGAGCGGGTGGTGGTCCGCGGGGGCAAGATCGACTACCTGAACCTGCGGAAGGCGCGGCTCAAGGACGTGGTGTTCGAGGGGTGTGTGCTGGTGGAGGCGGACTTCGGAGGTGCGGTGCTGGAGCGGGTGGAGTTCCGCGGGTGTGCGCTGCGGGGGGTGGATTTCACCGGGGCGCGGATGGCGGACGTGGATCTGCGGGGGGCCGCGGAGCTGGACATTGCGCGGGGGGTGGATGC
This sequence comes from Streptomyces sp. R33, assembly GCF_041200175.1. Classification (NCBI taxonomy): domain Bacteria; kingdom Bacillati; phylum Actinomycetota; class Actinomycetes; order Kitasatosporales; family Streptomycetaceae; genus Streptomyces; species Streptomyces sp. R33. The sequence continues at coordinate 4,865,021 of NZ_CP165727.1, forward strand.
GCTGTCCGGGGCGGTGATCAGCCCGTCCCAGCTCCTCGACCTGGCCCCGGCGCTGGCTGCGCAGCTGGGCCTGCGCGTCGTGTCGTAGTCCCCTGTCGGGGGCTGCTCCCGGCCAGGGCTAGGCAGGCACGCGGGGGAAGCGGGCCTGGAGGGTCCAGATGGCGGGGTTGTCGGCGAGACCGTCGTGCATGTCGATGAGGTCGGCGATCAGGTCGTGGAGGAAGTCGCGGGCTTCGCGGCGCAGCAGGCGGTGGCTGAAGGTCAGCGGTTCTTCTTCCGGCGGCATCCAGTCGGCCTCGATGTCGACCCAGCCGAAGCGGCGCTCGAAGAGCATGCGGTCGGTGGATTCGGTGAAGTCGAGTTCGGCGTACTGGCGGTGGGCGGAGCGGCTGCCGCGGGGGTCTTGGTCGAGCTGTTCGACGATGTCGCAGAGCGCCCAGGCGAAGTCGAGTACGGGGACCCATCCCCAGGCTGTGGACACTTCCCGGTCCTTGGCGGTGTCGGCGAGGTAGACGTCCCCGCAGAAGAGGTCGTGGCGCAGGGAGTGGACGTCCGCCGAGCGGTAGTCGGTCTGCGGGGGGTCCGGGAAGCGCCGGGAGAGGGAGTAGCCGATGTCGAGCACGTACCCGATGGTGTCACGGTGGGGCGGGCGCGTGGGACGGGACGTCGGTGGGGCGTCTTGAGCCCGGGGGATGACGGGCTGCAGGCGCCGCATCCGGCAGTCGTCCCGGCGGGCCTGGGCGGCTGCGGGCCTGCATGCGGCGCGTGCCCCGCACGTCCCGGACACCGCCCCTCCGGAACCGTCACCGCCACCGCCCACAGGCGTCGCGGGGGTCACCGGGCATCGCGGGTCACCGCCCCCGCAACGCCTGCCGGAACCGCGGTCGGCGGTGTGCCGTCAGCGGACGTTGACGGCCGTCCAGGCAGCGGCGACGCGGCCGTACTCGGCGCTGCCCGGGCCGTAGAGGTCGGCGGCGGCCATGAGGGTGGCGGTGCGGGCGCGGGCGTAGTCGGTGGTGGAGGTCATGCGGCTGCTCAGGGCCCGGTACCAGATGCGGACGGCCTTGTCCCGGCCGATGCCGAGCAGCTTGGAGCCGTCGTAGGTGGGGGAGTCGTAGGAGATCTTGTTGATCTCCTTGGGGCCGCTGCCTTCGGCGAGGAGGTAGAAGAGTGCCGGGCGGGGCCCCTGGTTTTGGCAGGTCTGCGACAAGAATTTCGGGGTGGCCGGCCGGGTTGTCCGAACAGCCCCCGCCGGGTGTCCGGAACCCGACGCCGTCAGGGCAGCAGGGAGCGGGGAGCGCCGTCAGGGCACGAGCCCCGTCACGGCCCGAGCCCCCGTCACGGCACGAGCCCCGTCACGGCAGCAGGCGCTGCTCCTTGGCCACCGAGACCGCTCCCGCGCGCGTGTCCACGCCGAGCTTGTCGTAGATGCGGCCCAGGTGGGTCTTCACCGTGGCCTCGCTGATGAACAGGGCCCGCGCGATGTCGCGGTTGCCCAGCCCCCGCGCCAACTGGCCCAGGATGTCCAGCTCGCGGTCGGTCAGCGTCGGGCGGGAGCCCCGCATCGCGGCCATCACGCGGCTCGCCACCGGCGGGGAGAGCGTCGTGCGGCCCGCCGCCGCCGAGTGGATCGCGGAGAACAGCTCCTCGGGGCGCTCCGCCTTCAGCAGGTAGCCCGTGGCGCCCGCCGCGATGGCGCGGGTGACGTCCGCGTCCGTGTCGTACGTCGTGAGGACCAGGACGTGCGGGGGGTCGGTCACCGCCGTGATGCGGCGGGTGGCCTCCACCCCGTCGATGCCCTCGCCCAGCTGGAGGTCCATCAGCACCACGTCGGGGCGCAGCTTCGCCGCCAGGGCCACGGCCTCCTCGCCGCTGCCCGCCTCGCCCAGGACCTCGATGTCCGGGGCGCTGCCCAGCAGCGCCAGCAGGCCGGCGCGGACCACGGCGTGGTCGTCGCAGAGCAGGATCGTCGTCGGGCCGGTTCCAGTCGTCATCCGGTGGGCTCCAGGGGGATGGCCGCGGAGAGGACCGTGCCCTCGCCGGGGGTGGATTCGAGGGTCAGGGTGCCGCCGAGCTGGCGGACGCGGGCGCGCATCGCGGGGAGCCCGTGCCCGCGGTCGCCGGCCGCCCCGCGCGCACCCGGCCGCGGCTCGGCGAAGCCCTCGCCGTCGTCCGCGACGTCCAGGACCACCTGGTCGCCGAGGAAGCTCAGGGTCAGGGCCGTGGTCCGGGCGTGCGCGTGCTCGCGGACGTTCGCCAGCGCCCCCTGCGCTATCCGCAGCAGCGCCGACTGGACGCGGTCGGGGAGCGGGGCGGGCGTGCCCTCCAGGTGGAAGCGGACCTCGATGTCCGGGCCCGCGTCGAGCGCGCGCAGCGCGTCCGCGAGGCCACCGCCCCCTTCGAGCTCCGGCGGGGCCAGGTCGTGGACCAGCCGCCGCGCCTCCGCCAGCCCGCGCGCCGCGATGCCGGTGGCGGTACGGACGTGCGCGCGGGCGGTCGCCGGGTCGCTGTCCCAGGTGCGGTCCGCGGCCTGGAGCAGCATCTGCTGGCTGGACAGGTGCTGGGCGAGCGTGTCGTGGATCTCCATCGACAGCCGCTGCCGCTCGGCGAGCGTGCCCTCGCGGCGCTCGGTGGCGGCCAGTTCGCGGCGGGTGCGGATCAGGTCGTCGATCAGCGCGCGCTGGGACTCGGCCTGGCGCTCCATGTGGACGAAGACGGCGGTGGCGAGGGCGGCGATCGCGGGCGGGGCCAGCAGGAGGTTCGGGTCGAACTGCCTGGAGAGCTTGAGCTGGGCCGCCACCACGAACACGGTCAGCAGGGCCACGAGGACGATCGCCGCGCGGGGCGGCAGGGTGCGCAGGGCGGTGAAGAAGAGGGGGACGGCGCACCAGGCGAAACTGGGCGCGAGGACGACCAGGACCACCCAGGTCGCCACCACCAGCCCGAGCCAGATCAGCCGCCGCACGGTGGGCGCGGCCCCGAGCGCGGGGCCGAGCACGTACAGCAGGGCCAGCACGATGCTGAGCGCGATGATCCACGGGGTGCTGGGCGAGCCGGGGTGGCGCAGCAGGAAGCGGGCCACGGAGGCGCCGAGGAGCAGGAAGAACGCCGTGTGCATGACGGTCGCCAGGGCGCGCGTGTCGGCCTTGCCCGGTGTGCCGGGCCCGCCGGGCGTCCCCGGCGCCGGTGGCGGGGTGCGGCTCACGTGGCTCACGGCGGGCTCCCGGGTCGGTGTCTGGCTCCTCCATCGTGCCTGGTCGTACGCGATGGCGCCGACCAGCCAATCCGTAGGCGTACCCGGTCCGCATCGACCGATCGGTTGACCCCGGGGTCAACCGGTGCGGCAGCCGTCGCGAGCCGGTACGGGGACCGGTGGGCACCGGGTGCGGGCCCAGGCTTGGAGCAGCAGAGCGAGCCGACGCACCCGGTCGGCACCGATGCCCGACACCGATGCCCGGCGCCGACGCACCCGGCCGATGCACCCAGGAGCAGCAGACATGAACACCCGCACCCGCGTTCTCACCGGTACCGCCCTCGCCGTCGCGCTCGGCGCCGGGACCTTCGGCGCGGTCAGCGCCAGCGCCGCCCAGACCGAGACCGTCCCGGCCGTCGCCGCCGCCAAGAAGGACGACCAGCCGGCCGACAAGAACTTCACCACCACGACCCACCTCACCATCGACGCCGCCACCCGCGCCGCCCAGGCCGCGCTCGAGGCGGCGCAGAAGGAGAACCAGAAGGTGACGGTCGCGGTCGTGGACCGGGGCGGCAACACCATCGTCACCCTGCGCGGCGACGGCGCGGGCCCGCAGTCCTACGAGTCGGCGCAGCGCAAGGCCTTCACCGCCGTGTCCTGGAACGCCCCGACCTCGGTGCTCGCGGGCCGCCTCGCCCAGGCCCCGAACCTGAAGGACATCCCCGGCACCCTCTTCCTCGGCGGCGGTACCCCGGTCCAGGCGAACGGCGCCCCGGTCGCGGGCATCGGCGTGGCCGGTGCCCCGAGCGGCGACCTGGACGAGAAGTTCGCCAAGGCCGGCGTCGACGCCCTGGCCAAGTAGGCCTCGGCTCCACCCGCCCGATCTAGGATCGGGCGGGTGGAACACCGTCGCGCTTTCCCCCGCCTCGCCGCCCCTGCAGCCGCCGCCGCTGCCGCCCTGCTCGCCCTCACCACGGCGTGTACGGCCGGCACGGTGCAGGGGCGGCCGGGTGCGTCCGGGCTGCGCGACCCGTACTTCCCCAAGGCCGGCAACGGCGGTTACCAGATCGAGCACTACGACCTGGACCTCGACTACGACCCCGCCGGCGGGGAGTTGAACGCCACCGCCGTCATCACCGCCCGCGCGGAGCAGGGGCTCAGCTCCTTCAACCTCGACCTGAGCGGCCTGGAGGTCGAGGGCGTCACCGTGCAGGGCGAGGGCGCGCGGTTCAACCGGATCGGCCGGGAGCTGACGGTGCGTCCGGCCGAGGACCTCAAGAAGGGCGAGGTCTTCCGCACGGAGATCGACTACCGCGGCAAGCCGAAGCCCATCACCGATGCGGACGGCGCCGAGGAAGGCTGGATCACCACCGAGGACGGTGCCGTCGGGGTCGGCGAGCCGATCGGGTCGATGGCCTGGTTCCCCGGGAACCACCACCCCAGCGACAAGGCCACGTACGACATCACCCTCACCGTCCCCAAGGGCTACGAGGCGGTGTCCAACGGCGAGTTGAAGTCCCGCACCGACACCGCCGACGGGCGGACCGAGTTCGCGTGGCACAGCCCGGAGCCGATGGCGAGCTACCTGGCCACCGCCGCGATCGGCAAGTTCAAGGTGACCACCGGGCGGACCCCGTCGGGGGTCGCCCTCTACGAGGCCGTCACGCCCGGGGAGGCCGCCGCCAGCGCGCCGGCGCTGGCCCGGCTGCCGGAGATCGTGGAGTGGGGCAGCCGCCGGTTCGGCCCGTACCCCTTCGGCACCGCGGGGGCGATCGTGCTGCCGGCCGAGACTCTCACGTACGCGCTGGAGACGCAGACCAAGCCCGTCTTCTCCGGCGCACCCGACGAGAAGCTGGTCCTGCACGAGACGGCCCACCAGTGGTTCGGCGACTCGGTGTCGCCGAAGTCCTGGAAGGACATGTGGCTCAACGAGGGCTTCGCCACCTACGCCGAGTGGCTGTGGTCCGAGGACCACGGCGGGACGACCGCGCAGCAGTACTTCGACGCGTTCCTCGCGGGCGACACCGCGGTCGACAAGGACGCCGACAGCGACTGGGACGCCTTCCCGCCCGCCGACCCGCCCAAGGCGAAGGACATCTCCGAGAATCCGGTGTACTACCGCGGCGCGATGGTGCTGCAGCGGATCCGCCAGGAGGTGGGCGACGAGAAGTTCTTCGCCCTGCTGCGCGGCTGGGCCCAGGACCACCGGTACGGGAACGCGAGTACGGCCGAGTTCACCGCGTACGCGGAGCGGACGACGGGGCACGACCTGAAGAAGGTCTGGGACGTCTGGCTGTACGGGGAGGGCCGTCCCAAGTAGGCCTTGCGCGGGCGTCCTACAGGTCCTTGCGCAGCACCGTGCAGTCCCGGCCCTGCTCGCGGTCCTTGGCGCGGCGCAGGGCGGTGTAGCCCTGGGCCTGCCAGAACGCCAGGCCGGCCGGGTTGCCGTCCAGTACGGCGAGCCGTAGGCCGGCCCGTCCCGCGGCGCGGAAGCGGTCCTCGACGAGGCCGGCGATGCTGCGCCCGTACCCCCGGCGGTGCGCGGTGGCGTCGACGAGCAGCAGGCCGATCCACGGGTCCGGGTCGCCGGAGGCCGGATCCGGGTGGCGGGCGAGGGTGGCGGCCAGGCCGACCAGCCGGCCGGCGGAGCGGGCCAGGAGCACCTCGGCGCCGTCGTGGGCGAGTTCGCCGGCGAGGGCCGCGGCGACCTGTTCGACGGTGATGCGGCCCGGGTCGGGGAAATCGCCGCTGAGCTCGAAGAAGGCGCGGTTGGTCGCGTAGAGCGCGGCGATCTCGGTGAGGACGGGGCCGGGCAGGGCGCCGTCCACGGCGACGAGCGGTTGGAGGATCACCCGCCGAACCGTAGCGAAGCCCCCTCCCCGGACGGCCGGGAGGGGGCTTCGGCTGCGACGGTGTCGGCCGGTCAGAGGGTCGGCCGGTCAGGCGCGAGCCGGGGCCGGCCGCGCCACGGCCGGCCGCTCTGGCTCCGGATCAGACGTTGACGCCGAAGTCCTGGGCGATGCCGGTCAGGCCGGAGGCGTAACCCTGGCCGACCGCGCGGAACTTCCACTCGGCGCCGTTGCGGTAGAGCTCGCCGAAGACCATGGCGGTCTCGGTGGCCGCGTCCTCGGAGAGGTCGTAGCGGGCGATCTCGGCGCCGCCGGCCTGGTTCACGACGCGGATGTACGCGTTGCGGACCTGGCCGAAGTTCTGGCTGCGGGCGTCGGCGTCGTAGATGGAGACCGGGAAGACGATCTTGTCCACGTCGGCCGCGAGCGCGGCGAGGTTGACGTTGATGGACTCGTCGTCGCCGGAGCCCTCGCCGGTCCGGTTGTCACCGGTGTGGACGATGCTCTGGTCCGGGGTGGACTTGTTGTTGAAGAAGACGAAGTGACCGTCGGAGACGACCTTGCCCATCGCGTTGACCGCGATGGCGGAGGCGTCCAGGTCGAAGTCGACACCGGTCGTCGTACGGACGTCCCAGCCGAGGCCGACCGTGACGGCGCTGAGGCCGGGGGCCTCCTTCGTGAGCGAGACGTTGCCGCCCTTGGACAGGCTTACTGCCATTTTGACTGGTGTCCCTTCCTCGTCGCATGGCCGCGAGATTGTGGCCAAGGTACCGCTGACCTTCATAACGCGGGGAGGGGGGCCGTAGGTTCCACTCCGTGCTCTCCCCGCGGAATCCCCCACCATTCAGCCGCGGAAATACGGGTGACGGGCACCGCGCGGGACGGGATCATAGGGGGCATGCCTGGTCCCTATGTCATCCGCGGTTCGGTCGTGCTCCCCGAGGCGGAGCTCGCCTGGCGCTTCTCGCGGTCCTCCGGGCCGGGCGGGCAGCACGTCAACACCTCGGACTCGCGCGTGGAGCTGCTGTTCGACGTGGCGGCCACGAAGGCGCTCCCGGACGTGTGGAAGGAGCGGGCGCTGGAGCGGCTCGCGGCCCGGCTGGTGGACGGGGTGCTGACGGTGCGGGCCTCCGAGCACCGGTCGCAGTTCCGCAACCGGGAGATGGCGCTGGTCCGGATGGCGTCCGTGCTCGCGGAGGCCACCGCCCCGCCGCCCAAGGCGCGCCGTGCGACGAAGATCCCGCGGGGGATCAACGAACGCCGCCTCCGGGAGAAGAAGGCCCGGGCGGAGACCAAGCGCGGCCGCACCGGCCGCGACTGGTAACGCTGCCGGGAGCCTCAGCCCGCCAGGTGCCGGTAGCGGCCGCGGAAGTAGGTCAGCGGCGGGGAGTCGGGGGACGGGAGCGCCGAGGTGAGCACGCGGCCGATGACCAGGGTGTGGTCGCCGGCCTCGACGCGGTTCTCCGTACGGCATTCGAGGGTCGCCAGGGCGCCCGTCAGCAGCGGCGCCCCCGAGACCTCGCCGCGGCCGTAGGGCAGGTCCGCGAAGAGCAGCCGGTCGCTGATGCGGTTCTTCATCGAGAAGCGGCTCGCCACCTGCACCTGGTGGTCGGCGAGGACCGAGACGGCCCACAGGGGCTGCTCGGCCAGCAGGTCGTCCATCCGGGAGCCCTCGCGCAGGCTCACCAGGACCAGCGGCGGGTCCAGGGACACGGACATGAAGGCGGTGGCCGTCATGCCGACGTCCTCGCCGCCCGGACCGTCCGGAGTCAGCGGGTTCTCGTGTGCGGTGATCAGGCACACGCCCGCCGCCAGGCGGGACATCGCGGCCCGGAACTCGTCGTTGCTCACGCCCTCAGGATGAAGGGTGGAGGCGATCGGCATGGGTACGGGGGTCGTCTTCGGCACGCCCAGAACGCTAGTCTCGCCCTCCCGCGGCGCACATCGGGCCCGAGTCCGAGCCGCGTCCCGGCCCGTCGACCTAGGCCGCCCTGGGCCCGGGCGTATCGTTTGCTCCCGGGAATGCAGGGGAGCGCTCCCGGGCGCCGCCCTCCCCACCGCTCGCCTTTATTCATCTCATGTGACTTGAGTCACAGAGGGCAAGATTTGTTGACCCTGTGTACCTGGCGCACAGCTCACTGTGATTCAGTGGACGGGACACCGCAACGAAACGCCGATGACAAACCTGGAGTTGCTGTCGAGGTCTCGGGGAGAGCGAGCAATGGAGACCGAGTCGGAGCCGTACGTCCGTCTTGCGACCCTGCGGCAGCTTCATCAGGTGGTGGCCGAGCTCAATACGGCCAGGAGCCTGGCGGACACTCTGCAGACCGTCGTGGACGGCATTGTCGTGGGCCTCGGCTACCAGCTCGCCTGTGTCAACCTCGTACGCCCTGACGGGGACCTCGTCGTCGCCGCGTTCGCCGGCGACCCCGCAGCAGAAGCCCTGATCACCGGCCGCGTCGGCTCCCGCGCCTCCTGGGAGCGCCGTCTGACGATGGGGGAGAGCTGGGACGGGCTCCGCTTCATCCCGCACACCGAGGGCTGGGTCCTGCTCGAGGACGACGTGCCCCAGTGGCACACGGACGGCCCCGATCCGCGCTTCGAGGACGAGTGGCACCCCGAGGACCGGCTCTATGCACCCATGTATGCGTCCGGCGGGGAACTTCTGGGTGTCATTTCGGTGGACAGACCGCGCAATGGCCGCCGCCCCGGCGCGTGGGGGCGCGAAGCGCTCCAGATGTACGCCTTCCAAGCCGCGATTGCGATCAGCAACGCACGGCTGCGGGCGAACATGCAGCGGGCCCTGGTCCGGCTGGAGCGTGAACAGCAGGCGCTGCGCGCGAGCGAGGAGTCGTTCCGGCAGGCCTTCGAGTACGCCCCCAGCGGCATGGCGATCGCCGAGATGGGCGGGGACCAGCACGGGCGGCTGCTGCGGACCAACGACGCGCTGTGCCGGCTGCTGGGCCGGCCCGCCTCCGTACTGCGCCGGTACTCCTTCTCCGACCTGGTCCACCCCGAGGACATCGGGACCCTGCTGCGCACCTCCGCCGAGGGCGGCCGGGCCGAGCTGCGGCTCGGGCGGCGCGACGGCACGTACGTATGGGTGTCGCTGCGCAACTCCGTCGTCGCGGACGCCGCCGACGGGCCGCGGTTCCTGCTCACGCACGTCGAGGACATCGAGGAGCGCAAGCGCCACGAGCTCCAGCTGGCCCACCGGGCCAGCCACGACTCGCTGACGGGCCTCCCGAACAGCGCCGAGCTGCGCGCCCGCCTCGGCGCGCGGCTGTGCCGCAGGCCGCAGTCGGTCCGGGCCACCGCCGTGGAGGCGCTCGACGCCGCCTATGAGGGGCACGGCGTCGGCGGGGGGCTCCCGGCGGGTGGTGGCGGCGGTGAGCACGGCTTTCAGCCCGACGCCTTCCCCGAGCCCTTCGAGTTCCCCGGCGCGCCCGCGGTGCCCGGGGCCCCTGGCGCCCCCGGGACACCCGGCGCGGGGGCGGGCCCGTACGACCACCACGTGCACACGGTGGCGCCCGCGACGGACATCGACGACGGGACGAAGGGGCTCGCGGTGCTCTTCTGCGACCTCGACGGGTTCAAGTCGATCAACGACCGGTTCGGGCACCACACGGGTGACGCGGTCCTGATCGAGGTGGCCCGGCGGTTGACGACGGGCGTCAGGGACGGTGACACCGTCGCTCGGCTGGGTGGTGACGAATTCGTCGTCCTCGCGGACGGACTGGGCGCCGCCGACGCGGCCGACCTGGCCGTCCGGCTGCGCAACGCGATCATCCCGCCGATCCGGGTGGACGGCCGTGCGGTCCGGGTGGGCGCGAGTTTCGGCATCGGCTGGGCCAGCTGCGGCATGTCGGCGGACGAGGTGCTGCGCTCGGCCGACCAGCGGATGTACATCGAGAAAAGGTCCCGTTCCAAGGCGCACCGCCGGGCCGGATGAGGCGATCGGCCGCCCGTGGGTGCACGTGTTCGGGGTAGGCTCCCGTGGGTTGAAAGGAGTGACCTGCGATGACGACGCCCGCGAACCACGGCTCGAACAGTGGGGCGAACCAGCCCGAGGACGACGACCCGTTCGGCTATCTCTACGCGGACGGCCAGGCCGCCGGAGCCACCCCGCCCGCGCCGGGCGGTGGATACGGCTACCCCGGCCCGACGGTCGGTGGTCAGCCCGGCGTACAGCCCGGTGTCCCCCGTACCTCGTACAACCAGGTGCGCACGGTCGGCGAGCGGACGTACGGCGGCCAGCGCGGCGCCCAGGTTCCGCCGCAGCAGCAGCCGCCGGCCTACCAGGCGCAGTACCAGGCCCCTGAGGCCCTCCAGGCGGGCGGCTACGGGGTTCCGCCGCAGCAGGGGCAGGCCACGGCGTCGATCCCCGCGCCGGGCGGCCACGGGGGCCACGGCGGAGGCGGCGGTTCCAGCCGCAAGGGCATGCTCATCGCAGCGGTCGCGGTGGTCGCAGCGGTCGCGATCGGCATCGGTGCGGCCGTGGCCTTCGGCGACAAGGACAAGGACAAGAACGGCAAGGGCAACACGGCGGGCGGACAGCAGTCCGCGCAGCCGCAGAACTCGCCGTCGACGCAGCCGAGCCCCTCGGACTCCCCGCAGGCCCCGCTGCCCAAGGCGGACGCCTCCGGCGCAGGCATGTCCCTCACGGGCGGCGCGCACCTGGAAGCCGCCATCCCGGGCGCGAAGAGCGCGGGCGGCCAGTACGTGGGCGGCTTCAACACCCCCGGTGCGGCGCTGACCTGGACGGTGGACGTTCCGGCGGCCGGGGACTACACGCTGTTCGTGAACTACGGCGTGCCCGGGAAGGACGCGAAGGCGACCCTCACGGTCAACGGGCAGAGCCCGAACCAGTCCCTGAACCTGGCGAACTTCGCCAAGGCCGAAGCCGGGGCCTGGGACAAGGGCTGGCAGCGCACGTACGCGTGGATCACCCTCAAGAAGGGCACGAACACGATGAAGATCTCGTGCGAGCCCGGCAACCAGTGCGAGGCGGTCTTCGACCAGCTCGACCTGGGCCAGGGTCACATCAAGCGCTGACCGCCGGCCGGTGCCCGGCGGTCCGGCCGCCGGTCGCCGCCCTCGGCAGGAGACGAGTCCGGCCCACCGCACGCGCGGCGGGCCGGACTTCGCCGTTCCGGGCGACCTGCTAGCCGCAGTGGACCCAGCCGCTGTCGCCGCTCTGCGTGCCCGCCGCTCGCATCACCGGAAACTCCGTCAGGGGCCTGGGGCGTGTGGTCAGTTGCCGGCGGTGACGCAGATGGCGTGCCGGAGCTCCTCGTAGGTGTGGGGGTCGAAGTCGCCTGCCGTCGGGGCGTGGACCGTGGCTGCCGAGAGGGCCACCGCCCGGGTCAGGCGGGCCGGCCAGTCCAGGCCTTCCGCGAGGGCCGACAGGAGGCCCGCCACCGCGGAGTCGCCGGCTCCCGTCGGGTTGCCCGACAGGGCGCGGGGCGGGGCCGCCTGCCAGGTGCCCTGGGCGGTGGCCGCCAGCAGCCCGCCCGGGCCGAGCGAGGTGACCACGGCGTGCGCGCCGCGGCGGCGGGCGTCGCGGGTGGCCTGCAGCGGCTCGCGGGAGCCGGTCAGCTCGGCGAGTTCGGCGGCGTTCGGCTTGATCATCTCCGGGCGGGCGGCGACCCCGCGGCGCAGGGCCTCGCCGCTGGTGTCCAGGAGGACCGGGACCCCGGCCGCGCGGGCGGCCCGTACGAGCACCGCGTACGCACCCACCGGCACGCCCGGCGGGAGGCTGCCGCACAGGGCGACCGCGCCGGCGCCGGCCAGCAGGGCCTCGTAGCGGGCGAGGAACTGCGCCCACTCCGCGGAACTGATCAGTGGGCCGGGCTCGTTGAACTGCGTGGTGTCGCCCGAGGCCTCGTCGACGACGGCCAGGGTGCGCCGGGTGGTGCCCGCGCAGGGCACCAGAGCGTCCGTCACCTGCGGGGATCCGGCGAGCAGTTCGCGTACGACGGCGCCGGTGCGGCCGCCCGCGAAGCCGGTCGCGGTGACCTCGTGGCCGAGTGCGGCGAGCACGCGGGCGACGTTGAGGCCCTTGCCGCCGGGTCTCTCGGTCACGGCGGTGACCCGGTGCGTGGTGTGCGCGATCAGCTTCGGCACGTGGTGGGTGACGTCGAGTGCGGTGTTGAGCGTCACGGTCAGGATCATGGCAGGCCCCGGTCTCGGTGTGTGCCGGGATCATGCCAAACAGCAGTACGGGCGGCCCAGTCCCGCGGGCCGCCCGCTGCCTGCCATACCCGCTCAGACCAGCGGATCCACGATCCATTCGCCGCGCCGCATGACGCCCTTGAGGTCGAACTCCGCGTCCAGGACGACCAGGTCGGCGTACTTGCCCGGCTCCAGCGAGCCGACCTCGTCGTACAGGCCGATCAGCTTGGCGGGGTTCACGGAGATCGCCTGGACCACGGACTCGACGGGCAGCTTGTCCAGGGTCACCGACCGCTTGAACGCGGTGTCCAGGGTCAGCGTGGAGCCGGCGATCGAACCGCCCTCGACGAGGCGGGCCACGCCCTCCTTGACCTCGACCTCCAGCGGCCCGAGGTGGTAGATCCCGTCGCCGAAGCCCGCCGCGTCCATCGCGTCGGTGATCAGCGCCACGCGGTGCGCGCCTGCGTGGTGGAAGGCCAGCTCCAGCATCGCCGGGTGCAGGTGGGTGCCGTCGTTGATCAGCTCGACGGTGACGCGCTCGTCCTCGAGCAGCGCGGCGATCGGGCCGGGGGCGCGGTGCTCCATGCCGGGCATCGCGTTGTACAGGTGGGTGGCCACGGTCGCGCCCGCGTCGATGGCCTGGCGCGTCTCGTCGTACGTGGAGTCGGTGTGGCCGATCGCGGCGATGACCCCGTGCTCGGCCAGCAGCCGTACGGAGTCCAGCCCGCCCGGGAGTTCGGTGGCGAGGGTGAACATGCGGGCGGCGCCGTGCGCGGCGTCGATCAGCTTGCGGACCTCGGCCGGGTCGGGGTCGCGCAGCAGCTCCTCCTTGTGCGCGCCCTTGCGGCAGGCGTTGATGAACGGGCCCTCGAAGTGGATGCCCGCGATCTCGCCCTGCTGGGTCAGCTCGGCGAGCAGCCCTGCGCGGCGGGCCAGTTCGTCCAGGTCGCCGGTGACGGTGGAGGCGACGAGCGTGGTGGTGCCGTGCTCGCGGTGGGTCCGTACGCCCTTCAGGACCTCCTCGGCGGTGCCGGAGGTGAAGGAGGCGCCGCCGCCGCCGTGGTTGTGCATGTCCACGAAGCCGGGGACGATCCAGTGCCCGGACAGGTCGACGGTCCGTGCGCCCTCGCCCGAGCTGCCGGCGATGCGCTCGCCCTCGACGATGACGCGGCCGCCCGCCACGGTCCCGGTGGGCAGCACCACCCTGGCGCCGGAAAGAACGGTGCTGTGTGCGCTTCCGGACATCAGGCAGGTACCTCCGTGGCGAGTAGGTCCCAGGCGAGCAGCCCTGCGCCCAGGCATCCGGCGGTGTCCCCGAGGGCCGCCGGAACGATGTCGGGGAGCCGCTGGAACGTCACGCGCTCCTCGACGGCCTTCCGTAGTGGTGTGAACAAGGTTTCCCCCGCCTCGGCGAGCCCGCCACCGATGATCAGCGTGCGCGGGTCCAGCAGGGTGATCGCGGTGACCAGGCCGTCGGCGAGGGCGCCGACGGCGGCCTGCCACACCTCGCGGGCGCGCGCGTCGCCGGACTCGACGGCCTTGGCGCAGTCCGCGGCGTCCGCGGCGGGGTCGCCGGAGGCGCTCGCCCAGGCGCGGCTGACGGCGGACGCGGAGGCGAGCGTCTCCAGGCAGCCGTACTGGCCGCAGCCGCAGGCGGGGCCACCGGGGCGGACCACGATGTGGCCGATCTCGCCCGCGTAGCCGTGGGCGCCGGCCTCGATGCGGCCGGCGATGCCGATGGCGCCGGCGATGCCGGTGCCGAGGGGGACGAACAGGAAGCGGTCGGCGCCGCGGCCCGCGCCGATGCGGCCTTCGGCGAGTCCGCCCGTGCGCACGTCGTGGCCCAGGGCCACCGGGAGGGAGCCGAGCCGTCTGCTGAGCAGCTCGCGCATCGGTACGTCGCGCCAGCCCAGGTTCGCGGCGTAGACGGCGATCCCGTTCTCGGCGTCGACGATGCCGGGGACGGCGACGCCGGCCGCGGAAGCGGGCACGCCGAAGCGCTCGCGGCCGAGCTCGGACAGCTCGGCGGCGAACTCCAGGATCGTCTCGACGACGGCGTCGGGGCCCCGGTCGCGGCCGGTGGCGCGGCGCGCTTCGTGGAGCAGGGTGCCGTCGCCGGCGATGAGGGCGGCCTTCATCCCGGTGCCGCCCACATCGAGGGCGATGACGTGCTTCACGGCGTGTTTCACGGGTTTCACAGGTGACAGTCTCGCGTGCTCGGCGGGGAAAGGTCTAGTCCATTGGTGGGGATTGTTGAGCTGCCATACAAATTCGCGGCCTCGGCCGGGCCGCGAACCGGTGCGGCGCGTTCCCGGATGTGGACGAGCCGCCAAAGTGGTGTAGACCTTACGTGGATCGTACGTACAACAAGGGGTGGATCGAGAACTGTGAAGGGCCGTTACCTGAGCCTGGCCGCGACCGGAGCCGCGCTGGGCCTGACCGCCGTGGCGTTGAGCGGCTGCGGAGCCGTGGGAAGCCTCACAGGGGACAACGAGGTGACCCTGCGGGTCGTGGCGGCCGACTACGGGGACAATCCGCAGAACTCCTCGTCGGGGTACTGGAAGGACCTCGCCGCCGACTTCGAGAAGGAGCACCCCGGCGTCAAGGTCGAGGTCAGCGTCTACTCCTGGTCCGAGGTCGACGCCAAGGTCGCGGAGATGGTCAAGGCCGGCAAGGCCCCCGACATCGCCCAGATCGGCGCCTACGCGGACTACGCGGCCGCCGGCAAGCTGTACACGGCGGACGAGCTGCTCTCCGTCACCACCGAGGCCGACTTCCTGGCGCCGCTCGCTGACGCGGGCAAGGTCAGGCGCATCCAGTACGGCATGCCGTTCGTGGCCAGCACCCGCCTGCTCTTCTACAACGAGAAGCTGCTGAGCGACGCCGGGGTCATCCCGAAGGACGCCAAGGGCGGCTGGCAGCCCAAGAGCTGGGCCGACCTGGAGGCCGCCGCGAAGAAGCTGAAGGCCGCGGGCGTGGCGACCCCCTTCGCGCTGCCGCTGGGCCGCGAGGAGGCACAGGCCGAATCGATGATGTGGATGCTCTCCGGCGGTGGCGGCTACACCGACAACGAGGAGGCGTACTCGATCGACTCCCCGGAGAACGTCAAGACGTTCGAGTTCCTGCGCGACAAGATGGTCGGCCAGGGTCTGACCGGGGCCGCGGAACCGGCGAAGACGGACCGGCAGGCCGCGTTCGACGCCTTCGCGCGGGGCGAGGTCGGCATGCTCAACGGCCACCCCACGCTGATCAAGCAGGCGGGGGAGAAGGGCGTGAAGTTCGGCATGGTGGCCATGCCGACCGCCGACGGGACCGAGCACCCGGCGATGGGCGTCGCGGACTGGGTGATGGCCTTCAAGAACGGCCACCGCAAGGAGTCCGGGAAGTTCCTGGACTACCTGTACGAGGCGAAGAACGTGACGGCCTTCACCAACAAGTACGACCTGCTGCCGGTCACGACGAGCGGCTACCGGGCGATGGACGCCAGTACGGGCGGATCGGCCGTGCAGCTCAAGACGTTCCTGCAGGCGCTGCCGAACGCCCGGCTCTACCCGGTCGGCAAGAAGTCCTGGGCCGGGGTGAGCGAGGACGTCAAGCAGAACATCGGCAAGAGCGTGCAGCCGGGCGGGCAGCCGGCGAAGGTCCTCGAGGACATCGCGGAGACGGCGCGCAAGGCGGACGCCCACTGAACGGGCCCTGCCGACACCGCCCGCCGGCTGTCGGAGGGCGGCGTTAATCTGGCGGTATGACGGACGACGTGGGGCTGACGGCCACCGAGGCCGCGGTGCTCGCGTACGAGGGACGCACCTGGCCCGGGCCCGGGGCCAAGGAACGGGCCATACGGGAAGGGCTGGGGATGACCCCGGTCCGCTACTACCAGCTGCTCAACGTGCTGATGGACGACCCGCGGGCGCTGGCCCACGCGCCCGGCACCGTCAACCGGCTCCGCCGCATACGCGAGGCCCAGCGGGCCCGGCGCTGACGCATCGGCGCCCACGGGCCCGCCGCGCGCCGTAGCCGTGGCCCGGCAGGGCCGTTAGGGTCGTCCGTATGGGGAGCCATCCGCACAGCATGCCGATGCCCGTCACCGCCGCCGGTCGGGAGGGACTCGAAGCCCTCCTCCGCGCACCCCGCCGTTCCGTGGTCGCGCTCGACTTCGACGGCACCCTCGCCGAGATCGTCCCGGACCCGGACCAGGCGCGCGCCCACCCGGGAGCCGTCGGGGCGCTGGCCGCCCTGGCCCCGGAGGTCGCCTCGGTGGCCGTGATCACCGGCCGGCCGGCGGGGGTCGCGGTCCGCTACGGGGGCTTCGCCGGTGCCGCCGGCCTGGAACACCTGGTGGTCCTCGGCCACTACGGGGCCGAGCGCTGGGACGCGGTGAGCGGCATCGTGCACACGCCGGCCGAGCACCCGGGAGTCGCCGCCGTACGGGCGGAGCTGCCCGGGTTCCTGGACACCATCGGCGCCTGGCGCGGTACGTGGATCGAGGAGAAGGGCCGGGCTCTGGCCGTCCACACCCGGCGCGCCGATGACCCGGAAGCGGCCTTCGCCGCGCTGCGCGAGCCGCTGGCCGAGCTGGCGGCGCGGCACGGGCTGATGGTGGAGCCGGGGCGGGCGGTGCTGGAGTTGCGCCCGCCGGGGATGGACAAGGGCGTGGCCCTGACCGAGTACCTGGCGGAGACGGGCGCGGAAGCGGTGCTGTACGCGGGGGACGACCTGGGGGACCTCGCCGCGTATGCCGCCGTCGAGAAGCTCCGTACGGACGGCATACCGGGGCTGCTGGTGGCCAGTGGCTCGGCCGAGGTTCCCGAGCTGGTCTCCCGGGCCGACCTCGTCGTGAACGGCCCGGCCGAGGTCGTCGCCTTCCTGGCCACCCTGGCCGAAGCCATCCGCTCCGCGAGCCCGACACCGTAAAGCGCTGCGCGGGAATCCTCCCCTCCGCCCCGCCCCCGTGCCTCAACCGCCGGCGGGGCCGGGAGAGGAGCCCCGCGCAGCGGCAGCGGCTACGCCTCCCGCAGAGCCGACAGCTGGGCCGTGAACCAGTCGGTCGGCGGGAGGGCGGTGGCTGCCGAAGCCAGTCGCTTCGTACGCTCCAGCCGCTCCTCGGCCGGCATCGCCAGCGCGGCGTGCAGCGCATCGGCCGTCGCCGACACGTCGTACGGGTTCACCGTCAGCGCGTCCTCGCGGAGCTCCCCGTACGCCCCCGCCCCGGTCGACAGCACCAGCACGCACCCCGCGTCCGAGACCACCGGGATCTCCTTCGCCACCAGGTTCATCCCGTCCCGCACCGGGTTCACCAGCGCCACGTCCGCCAGCCGGTACGCCGCCAGGGAGCGCGCGAAGTCGTCCTTCACCGACACCATCACCGGCTGCCAGTCCTCCGTGCCGAACTCCTCGTTGATCTGCTCGGCCAGCTCCCGCACCGCCTCCGTGTACGACCGGTACACCGCCAGGTCCTGCCGGGACGGGTACGCCGACGCCAGGTGCACCACCCGCCCCCGCCACTCGGGGTGCACCGTCAGCAGCTCCCGGTACGCCAGCAAGCCCCGCACGATGTTCTTCGACAGCTCGGTCCGGTCCACCCGGACGATCGTCCTGCGGTCCCCGACCTCCGCCCGCAGCGCCGCCAGCTTGTCGTTCACCTCCGGCCGGTGCGCCAGGGCCCGCAGCTCGTCGCCGTCCACGCCCAGCGGGTACACGGCCACGTTCGTCCGCCGGTGCCGCACCGGGCCCCTCGTCATCTTCTCGACGTAGGGCGCTTCCCTCGGGTCCACCCCGGCCGCCATCTTCGGCTCCGCGATGCCCCGCTCGTCGTCCAGCTGCGCCGCGGTCATGAAGCTGTGCGCCCACGCCCACGTGTGGAAGCCCACCTCGTCCGCCCCGAGCATGCCCCACATCAGCTGCGCCCGGACGTCGTCGGGGAGCATGTCCAGGAACTCGCGCGAGGCCCACGGGGTGTGCGTGAAGTGGCCGATCTTCAGGTCCGGCCGCAGTTCCCGCAGCTCACCCGGGACCAGCGCCAGGTGGTAGTCCTGCACGAGGACCGCCGCGCCCTCGCCGGCCTCCTGCGCCAGCGCCAGCGCGAAGGCGTGGTTGTAGGCGACGTACGAATCCCACCGCCGCCGGAACTCCGCGTCGAAGACCGGCTCGCGCGGGATGTCGTACAGGTGGTGGTGCGTGAACCACAGCACCGAGTTCGCGATGCCGTTGTACGCGTCGTCGTACGTCGTGGGATCGATGTCCAGCATCCGGACACCGGGTTCGGATACGCCCCGGCGGACCGCCTCCCGGTCCGCCTCCGACAGCGCGGCGCAGATCCACAGCGCCTCCGGCTGGCGGGCTAGGGCGGCGGAGAGGCCGGAGACGAGACCGCCCCCGCCGCGCCGGGCCGTGAGGGTGCCGTCGTCGCCGAGCTGGTAGGAGAGCGGGCCGCGGTTCGCTGCAACGAGTACCTGGGAAGCCATGCCGCGAACCTAGCCCGGGGCCTGCCTGCTCAAACGTCAGTTCCCTCACGCCACCCTGCGGCCGGAGTACTCCTTGACCCCGGCCATCGGCGGCCGCTCCTCGGTGTCCACGGCGTGCGTCCGCGGCACGAACCCGTTCGGCCCGCGCTCGAACTGGGTCAGTTCCGGCCGTACGTGGGGGTACCCCCAGCGGTAGCCGGGGGAGTGGCCCCGCGAGAGCCGCAGCTGCGCCGTGCGGTAGATCGCCGCGGCCATCCGGCCCAGCGCCTGGCCGTCCTGATGGCGGTGGAGCCGTACGCCGACGTCCACCTGGGCCAGCGCGTCCAGCCCGACGGTGTGCAGCGCGTCCACCAGCAGGCCCAGCTCGACCCCGTACCCGACGGGGAAGGGCAAACGTTCCAGCAGGGCGCGGCGCACGGCGTACTCGCCGCCCAGCGGCTGGACGAAGCCGGCCAGCTGCGGCCAGTGGAGGTTGAGGAGGGGGCGGGCGACGAGCTCGGTGACCCGGCCCCCCTGGCCGGGGGAGTCCCCCAGCGGGCGGTCGTACATCGCCTTGACGAACTGCACGTCCGGCTCGGTCAGCAGCGGGCCGACGATCCCGGACACGAAGGCGGAGGAGAAGTCCCGCAGGTCGGCGTCCACGAAGCAGACGATGTCGCCGGTGGTCACCAGCAGCGAGCGCCACAGCACCTCGCCCTTGCCGTGCACGGCCGGGATCCGCGGCAGGATGTCGTCGCGGTGCACCACGCGGGCGCCGGCTTTCCCGGCCACCTCGGCGGTCCGGTCGGTGGAACCGGAGTCGACGACGACCAGTTCGTCGACCAGCGGCACCGGCAGCCCGTCGATCAGATCGCGGCGGATCACCTCGACGATGGCACCGACCGTCTCCTCCTCGTCGAGCGCGGGCAGGACGACGCTGACCGTGGTGCCTGCCGCCCGCTTGGCGGAAAGCAGCTGGTCGAGCGGTCGGTCGGCCGCGGACCAGGAGCGGTCCGCAAACCAGCGCTCCACCTCTTCCAGCACGTTCGGCACTCCCTGTTTCCTCGTTCGCCCTCGGCGGGTTTCAGCCGAAAAGTGATCCATCTCGCGGTTCGGACGGCTGTCTCAACCACCCGGACCTTCCGTTACAGTCTTGAACAACGCGAAGGACCACCGCATGCCGGGGGTCCCCGCGTACAAACGCCCGGACGCGCCATGGAGCGCGCGGACCGGTGCCATACCGCTCATCCAGAGGGGCAGAGGGACACGGCCCGTTGAAGCCCCGGCAACCCTCCAGTCGGTTCTCGCGCTTGCTTGCAGCAGCGAGGTCCCCGGCTAGGGAAGGTGCCAATTCCGTCTCATGGCGAAGTGCGCCATGGGGAAGATGAGGAGAAAGGGCCTCGCCATCATGGCTGCACAGACTGTTGCCACCTCTGTCGATCTCGGACCTGCCACCGGCCTCTCGTGTCGTGAGTGCGGTACCCGCTTCGAGCTCGGACCCATCTTCGCCTGCGTCGAGTGCTTCGGACCTCTGGAAGTCGCCTACGACCTTCCCACCGGGGACCCGGACACCCTGCGCGCCGCGATCGAGGCCGGCCCGAACAACATCTGGCGCTACGCCCCGCTGCTGCCCGTCCCCGCGGACGTGGCCTCCAAGCCCAGCCTGAACCCCGGCTTCACCAAGCTCGTGGACGCGGCCAACCTGGCCAAGGAGCTCGGCGTCACCGGCAAGCTGTACGTCAAGGACGACTCCGGCAACCCGACGCACTCCTTCAAGGACCGCGTCGTCGCCATCGCCGTCGAGGCCGCCCGCGCCTTCGGCTTCACCACCCTGTCCTGCTCCTCCACCGGCAACCTGGCCGGCGCCGTCGGCGCCGCGGCCGCCCGGGCCGGCTTCCGCTCCTGCGTGTTCATCCCGCACGACCTGGAGCAGGGCAAGGTCGTCATGGCCGGTGTGTACGGCGGCGACCTGGTCGGCATCGAGGGCAACTACGACGACGTCAACCGCTTCTGCTCCGAGCTCATCGGCGACCCGCTGGGCGAGGGCTGGGGCTTCGTCAACGTCAACCTGCGCCCCTACTACGGCGAGGGCTCCAAGACGCTCGCGTACGAGATCTGCGAGCAGCTCGGCTGGCAGCTGCCCGACCAGATCGTGATCCCGATCGCGTCCGGCTCGCAGCTGACGAAGATCGACAAGGGTCTGCAGGAGCTGATCAAGCTCGGCCTGGTCGAGGACAAGCCGTACAAGATCTTCGGCGCCCAGGCCGAGGGCTGCTCCCCGGTCTCGACCGCGTTCAAGGCCGGCCACGACGTGGTCCGCCCGCAGAAGCCGAACACCATCGCCAAGTCGCTGGCCATCGGCAACCCGGCCGACGGCCCGTACGTCCTGGACATCGCGCGCCGCACCGGCGGCTACGTCGAGGACGTGACCGACGAACAGGTCGTCGAGGCGATCAAGATCCTCGCGCAGACCGAGGGCATCTTCGCCGAGACCGCGGGCGGCGTGACCGTCGGCGTGACCAAGAAGCTCATCGAGAACGGGCAGCTCGACCCCGCGCTGACCACGGTGGTCCTGAACACCGGCGACGGCCTCAAGACCCTGGAGGCGGTGGCCGCGGACAGCGGGCAGACCGCCA
Source organism: Streptomyces sp. R33 (assembly GCF_041200175.1). Taxonomy (NCBI): domain Bacteria; kingdom Bacillati; phylum Actinomycetota; class Actinomycetes; order Kitasatosporales; family Streptomycetaceae; genus Streptomyces; species Streptomyces sp. R33. Next base: position 4,886,316 of record NZ_CP165727.1, read on the forward strand.
CCATCCGCCCGAGCCTGGACGCGTTCCGCGCCGCCGGCCTGGCCTGACCCCCACCCCCTGCTCCCGGAAGGCAGTAGCGCCATGAGCGTCAACGTCCGCATCCCCACCATCCTGCGCACCTACACCGGCGGCCAGGCCGAGGTCGCCGCCGAGGGCGCGACCCTCTCCGAGGTCATCGCGTCCCTGGAGGCGAACCACCCGGGCATCGCCGCGCGCGTCCTGGACGACCAGGGCAAGCTGCGCCGCTTCGTGAACGTCTACGTCAACGACGACGACGTGCGCTTCGAGGGCGGCCTGGACGCGGTGACGCCGGACGGCGCGGGCGTCTCGATCATCCCCGCCGTCGCCGGCGGCTGCTGACACGCGAAAGCCCAGAATTGCTCCCTCCGCTAAAAGCGGAGGGGGCAATTCTGCTTGGTTGGGCGCGGTAGAGTTGGGGAAGTCCCCTCCGCTGTTCTTGCCACCCGCATATGAGCGGGTCGTGTGAGGGTTGACATTGAGTCAATATGCAAGTGCGGTATGGGGCTTTGGCGAGATATGCCGGGTCCGAGTTGCCCGGCAATATGCCAAATTTTCACTCTATTTCAATGTATCCCCGTGTCCAGATTTCTCGTCGGATTGACCTGTTGCAGACAGCAGCGGTGCAGATACATTCAGCCCCGGTCGAGGCGTTCCGGCGCAAGTTCTGACCCGGGACCGCGAAGTGCGGTCCTGCGCAAGGGCCAGTAATAGGGGAGTTAGGCATGGCTCAGGGCACCGTCAAGTGGTTCAACGCGGAGAAGGGCTACGGCTTCATCGCGGTCGACGGTGGTGCGGATGTGTTCGTCCACTACAGCGCCATCCAGATGGACGGGTACCGCACCCTTGAAGAGGGTCAGCGGGTCGAGTTCGAGATCTCGCAGGGCCAGAAGGGTCCGCAGGCGGACATGGTCAAGCTCGCCGTCTAGCCCCGGCGCGATCGACCACCGACGCATACACATGAGGGGCCCGCATCCTTGAGGAGGGATGCGGGCCCTTCGTGCTGCCCGCGTGCCCCCCCCGTGTCGCCCCCGTGCCGCCGACGTGGCCGGGTCCGTACGTTGGCCCGGCGTTCCCCCAAGCCGCTTGCACTCGAGGGGGTCGAGTGCTAATCATTGGCGTTAGCACTCTCCTGCTGAGAGTGCTACTACACAGGACCGGGTCGGTGAGGCCCGCAGGGTCCGGCGGGAAGGAACCGCCGGGCACGCAGGCCGTCCGTCGCGGGCGCGGGCGCGGTCCGGAGCAATCCAACCCTCCCCTCGTACCGACGGTGCAGGGGGAACCCCAGTCCTGGAGGACCACTTCAGATGGCCAAGATCATTGCGTTCGACGAGGAGGCCCGGCGCGGTCTCGAGCGCGGGATGAACCAGCTCGCCGACGCCGTCAAGGTCACCCTCGGCCCCAAGGGTCGCAACGTCGTCCTTGAGAAGAAGTGGGGCGCCCCCACGATCACCAACGATGGTGTCTCCATCGCCAAGGAGATCGAGCTCGAGGACCCGTACGAGAAGATCGGCGCCGAGCTGGTCAAGGAAGTCGCCAAGAAGACGGACGACGTCGCCGGCGACGGTACGACCACCGCCACCGTGCTCGCCCAGGCGCTCGTCCGCGAGGGCCTGCGCAACGTGGCCGCCGGCGCCAACCCGATGGCCCTCAAGCGCGGCATCGAGAAGGCCGTCGAGGCCGTCTCGGGCGCCCTGCTCGAGCAGGCGAAGGATGTCGAGACCAAGGAGCAGATCGCTTCGACGGCCTCCATCTCCGCCGCTGACACCCAGATCGGCGAGCTCATCGCCGAGGCCATGGACAAGGTCGGCAAGGAAGGCGTCATCACCGTCGAGGAGTCGCAGACCTTCGGTCTGGAGCTCGAGCTCACCGAGGGCATGCGCTTCGACAAGGGCTACATCTCGGCGTACTTCGCCACCGACATGGAGCGTATGGAGGCGTCCCTGGACGACCCGTACATCCTGATCGTCAACTCCAAGATCGGCAACGTGAAGGACCTCCTTCCGCTGCTCGAGAAGGTCATGCAGTCCGGCAAGCCGCTGCTGATCATCGCCGAGGACGTCGAGGGCGAGGCCCTGTCGACCCTGGTCGTCAACAAGATCCGCGGCACCTTCAAGTCCGTCGCCGTCAAGGCCCCGGGCTTCGGCGACCGCCGCAAGGCCATGCTCGGCGACATCGCCATCCTCACGGGCGGCACGGTCATCTCCGAGGAGGTCGGCCTCAAGCTCGAGAACGCGGGCCTCGACCTGCTCGGCCGCGCCCGCAAGGTCGTCATCTCCAAGGACGAGACCACGATCGTCGACGGTGCCGGTGACAGCGACCAGGTCCAGGGTCGCGTCAACCAGATCCGCGCCGAGATCGAGAACTCCGACTCGGACTACGACCGCGAGAAGCTCCAGGAGCGCCTCGCGAAGCTGGCCGGCGGCGTGGCCGTCATCAAGGCCGGCGCCGCGACCGAGGTGGAGCTCAAGGAGCGCAAGCACCGCATCGAGGACGCCGTCCGCAACGCGAAGGCGGCCGTCGAGGAGGGCATCGTCGCCGGTGGTGGCGTGGCCCTGCTCCAGGCCTCCGCGGTCTTCGAGAAGCTCGACCTGTCGGGTGACGAGGCGACCGGCGCCAACGCCGTGAAGCTCGCCCTGGAGGCCCCGCTCAAGCAGATCGCCGTCAACGGTGGCCTCGAGGGTGGCGTCGTCGTGGAGAAGGTCCGCAACCTGACCGTCGGCTGGGGCCTGAACGCCGCGACCGGCGAGTACGTGGACATGATCGCCGAGGGCATCATCGACCCGGCGAAGGTCACGCGCTCTGCCCTGCAGAACGCCGCGTCCATCGCCGCGCTGTTCCTGACGACCGAGGCCGTCATCGCCGACAAGCCCGAGAAGGCCGGCGCCCCGGCCGGCGGCGGCATGCCGGGCGGTGACATGGACTTCTGATCGGCCCCTGGCTGATCGGCTGTTCTCGAACGAGGGCGGCACTCCCCACACGGGGGGTGCCGCCCTCGGGCGTTTCCGCGGCCCTGCTGCGCAGAACCGTGGTCCTCCGCGTGGCGTGCCGTGTACCGGGCGTGAGCCCCGTTCCACGACTAGTGGCGGCAGGACGGTCCCGCCCGGTCCCCGGGACGGATCACCATCGAACGGGTGGCTTTGGTTGACTGGGGGCATGAGCGAGCTGTTCGTGAAGATCTGCGGGCTGAAGACCGGGCCGGACGTCGACGTGGCCGTGGCCGCAGGGGCCGATGCCGTCGGGTTCGTCTTCGCGCCGGGGAGCCCCCGGACGATCGGCGCCGCCGAGGCGCGGGAGCTGGCGGCGCGGGTGCCGGACTCGGTGCTGAGCGTCGGGGTGTTCCGGGGGCAGCCGGTCGAGGAGGTCCGGCGGCTGGCCGAGGAGAGCGGCGTACGGGGAGTCCAGCTGCACGGCGACGAGGGCCCGGAGTACTACGAGGCGCTGCGCGCCGAGGGGCGGACGCTGCTGCGGGCCACCGCCCTGCACGTCGGGCGCTGCGGGGAATACGGCGAGGACCTGCTGCTGATCGACGCGCCCGACCCCGGCTCCGGCAAGCCGTGGAACTGGGCGTCGCAGGAGTTCACCGCGCCCGAGGGGCGCTGGCTGCTGGCCGGCGGGCTGAACCCGGGGAACGTACGGGAGGCCGTGGCGACCACGGGCGCCTGGGGCGTGGACGTGTCGAGCGGGGTGGAGCGGGAGCGCGGGGTGAAGTCCCCCGACCTGATCCGCGCCTTCATCGAGGCCGCCCGGGGCTAGTGCGCCCCCGCCGCGGCTAGGCTGCGGCCAGGGGGGATCATGAACACGCCACCGCCGCTCGTGAAGCGGCTCCGGGACCACGTGCGGCTCGCCGCGGCCTGCGCGTTCAGCGCCGTCACGCTGCTGTACGCCGTCCTGTGCCTGAAGTTGACCGCCGAGGACATGTCCGAGGTCGTGTGCAGCGACGGCGGCTGCCCGCGCGGGCTGGGTCCGCTGGTGCTGTGGACGCTGGTCGCCGGGCTCGCCGCGGGCGGCCTGTGGTGGTCGGCCGTGAAGGGCCGCGGGTACCGCTCCGCCGTCGGCTGGGTCGTGGCCGTCACCGTCGGGCTCGTCGCGCTGTGGCCGGGCTGGCTCGGCTTCTCGTGGCTGCGCGGCCCGCACATGGACCTCTTCTCGTACCAGGTCCCGGACGGCCCCGGCGCGGACAAGCCGCTCGGCTCCTGGGCGGGCGACCCGGCCACGGGGTTCGTGATCCGGGGCCGCGCGGACCGCGTGATCGGCTACGACGGGGAGGGCCGCCGCGGCTGGAGCATCCCCGCCCCGCCCGGCGGCGCGGTGTGCGCGATGAGCGGCGACACCTCCTCCGGCACCGGCCTGCTCACCGTGTCCACCGCGGAGAGCACGTGTGGCAACCGCCTGACGGCGGTGGACGTCACGTCCGGCGACCAGCGCTGGAGCAAGGACATCCCCGGACTCGTGGGCAAGCCGTCCGCGGGAGGCTCCCTCGCCGTGACCGCGACCGCGGACGCCGTACTCGCCCACGACCTGGTCACCGGTGCCGAGCGGTGGCGCTCCCCGCTGCCCGCGGGCGCCGTCGCCCTGGAGGTGGCCGCCGGCCCCGACCGGGTCCTGCTCATGGCCAGGACCGACAAGGGCGTCGAGCTGTTCGCGCTCGGCGCCCGCACCGGTGGCGTCGCCTGGCAGTTCCCGATGCCGGTCGGGTACGAGTCCCCGCGCATCGTGTCGGCGTCCCCGGCCGCCGCCGTCGGGGACGGGCGCCTGCTGGTGTTCGACGACGCGGGCCGCCCGCGCGGCGAGTCGGAGGCGCCGTACGTCCCGACGACGGGCGAGACGGAGTGGCTGGTCGCAGGCGAGGTGCTGTACGCGTCGGTCCCGGAACGGGAGAAGCGGGAGGTCCTGGCGGCGTTCTCCCTGAAGGACGGCAGCCACCTGTGGACCCGCGCCTTCGAGGACGAATGGCGGATCCGCACCCTGGCCGCCGACGACCGGTCCGGCCGGATCGCCGTGGTCACGGAGGGCACGTACACCCACCTCTGGCACCTCGACCCGGGCACCGGGAAGCCGCGCGGCGAGTCGACGGTCCTGCGGGGCCTCCGGCTGGGCGAGTCGTTCGCCCTCTACGGCCGGACGTTCGTCAACCTCGACGACGACGGCCGCCTCCCGCCGATCTTCGACGTGGCCCCCGCGATCGGCTGGTGAGTCACGTCGCGAACTCCTTCAGGGCCTCGGTGTCGAGGGTGATGCCGACGGGGGCGGGGATCTCGATCATCTCGCCGTAGGCGAAGGCGGGGTCGTTCCCGTACCTCCCGTCCGCGGGCTCGCTGTAGACGGTCAGGCTGTGCCGCTCCCGGTCGATGAGGAGGTAGACGGGGATGTTGGCGGCCGCGTAGCCGTCCCGCTTCTCGTTCCGGTCGCGCCTGTCGGTGTCGGCGTCGTGGGAGGTGACCTCCACGACCAGCAGGACGTGAGCAGGATCAGCCCACTCGCTCTTGCCTGCGAAGGAGCCCTTCGGAGCGAGTGAACCGTCCGGGCGGGCGCGGCCGGCGCGGTATTGCTCGACTTTCAAGCCCTGTTCCGGGTAGAGCGCCAGATCGGGGCGCTGTTGCATGCACGGCGTGAGGCCACATGGCGATCTCTGCGCGGTCGCCGTCAGGCACCGGCTTTACCTCTGGCTTTCCTGCAATGAATTCGAGCGTCACGCTCTCTGGAGCGCCGTGTTCAAGTGCTTCGAAGTCATCGAGGGACATCTGTGGGCGCTTGGTGGAGCTGGCGGTCATGGCGTCGCCTCCTCGCCTCCATGGCGCCCCTGTGAGTCCTGGGCAGGATCGCTTGAAGCGCCATCTTCGACTCCGTTCGGCTACGGCTGGGGCAAACGCTAGAGGCATATGCCAGAGCCTGGCCGGTCCATGGCGGAGGGTTAGCCCAAAGGGGTGAGCAGGGTTGGGGCGTGCTGACGTCAGTCCGTGCGGAGGCGGGCGTGGAGGTGTTCGTCGTGCCAGCCGTCCGCGTGGAGGAGGGCGCCGCGCATGGTGCCCTCCAGGGGGAAGCCGGCCTTCGTCGCGATGCGGCAGGAGGCCGGGTTGGCCACGGAGTGGGTGATGCGCAGGCGGTGCAGGCCCAGCTCCTCGAAGGCCCAGCGGGTGACCCGGGCCGTGGCCTCCACCATGACACCGCTTCCGCGGCCCGCGGGCAGGAGCCAGTACAGGAACTCGCCGCTCCCGCCCGCCAGATCGAGGTCGCCCAGGCCGATCAGGCCCACGGGCAGGCCGCCGGAGGCGGGGGCCACCGCCCAGATCGCGGCCTTCTCGGCGTGCCAGCGCTCCTGCCAGCGCTCGATCCGGGCCACGGCCTCGGCCGGTGACAGCAGGGCGGGGCGGTTCCAGTGGCGGATCTCCGGGTCGTGGCAGGACTCGACCAGCGCGGGGGCGTCGTACGGGGTCCACGGGCGCAGGTGGAGCACGCCCGGCAGGTCGAGGACCGGCTGGGGGAGGGCCGCCATCCGTCCCGGCGGGACCGCCGGGGCGAGGGTCATGCCGCGTCCCGGAAGTGCGCCATCAGGGCCTCGGCGTCGGCGGTGCTGCCCGAGATGGTGTCGAAGCCCATGCCGGGCGGGACGGCCTGCCCCCACAGCCAGCTGTGGTGACAGCTGAAGCAGAAGATCAGCTCGAACAGGGGCTCGTCCAGGGCGTCGTACGCCCGCAGGCCCCAGCCCGGCGCGAAGCAGATGCGCGGCTCACCCGGCGGCATCGACGAGATCAGCCCGAGCGAGTCGGCGGCCTCTCTGCCCGTCCAGCGGGAGACGACCGGGCCGGTCATGGGGTCGCCGTAGCGCTCGGGGCGCGCGGAGAGGCGTACGACCTCGACGACAGCGGTGGCGGCAACGGCTTCGGCGGGGAGCTGCATTGGCGCAGTCTCCCCGGCCGACCTCTATTTACGCCATAGCGGGCTCCGTGGCCGGTGGGGCGGTGGCCGGAATTGGCTCCTGATCGGCGTTGAGCTCGGTCAGCATCTGCCGCGTGAATCCGAAGAAGTACGTGGCGGCGAAGCCCACCAGGTAGCCGACGAGCAGGCCGCCCGCATAGATCGCGAGGTTCAGGCCCATCCCCGACGGGCCGTCCAGCAGCGGGAACAGCGCCCACCCCGACGGGCCGATGGCCGTGGAGCCGAACGCGACCCCCAGCTGGTTGCAGAACCCGACGAACGCCCCGCCCGCCGCCCCGCCCACGCAGGCGGTGACGAAGGGGCGGCCCAGCGGGAGCGAGACCCCGTAGATCAGCGGTTCGCCGACGCCCAGGAAGCCGGCCGGGAGCGCGGACCTGATGGTCGTCCGCAGCGACCGGTTGCGCGGCAGCCGGCAGTAGACCGCGAGCGCCGCGCCGACCTGGCCCGCGCCCGCCATGGCGAGGACCGGCAGGAGGGCGGTGTGGCCGGTCTGCTCGATGAGGGTGGTGTGGATCGGGATCAGGGCCTGGTGCAGGCCCAGCATCACCAGCGGCAGGAACAGGCCGCCCAGGACCAGCCCGGCGAAGGCGCCGCCGCTGGCGAGCAGCCAGGTCGCGAAGGAGCCGATGGCGGTGGAGACCTCGCCCGCGAGGAACATCAGGCCGAAAATCGTCACCAGCCCGGAGGCCAGCACGGTGACGGTGGGGGTGACCAGCGCGTCCACCGACTCGGGGACCCACCTGCGGCACAGCTTCTCCACCTGTACGGCGAGGCACGCGGCGGCCAGGGCGCCGAGTACGCCGCCCTGGCCGGGGGACAGGTGCTGGCCGAAAGCGTCGACCTTCGCGATGCCCGGGAAGACGATGATCGCGGCGACGGCGCCGCCGAGGATCGGGGTGCCGCCGAACTCCTTGGCCGTGTTGTAGCCGACGAACACCGCGATCAGCGACATGAACCCCGAGGCGATCGCGGCGAGCGCCGGGACGACCGCCGGCAGCCAACCGGTGTTGAGCAGCACGCCGTTCAGGCCGGCGATGATGCCGCAGCCGATGAGCGCCGGGATCAGCGGGACGAAGACGTTCGCGATCCGGCGCAGGAACAGCTTCACCGGGGTGCTGTTGCGGGCCTTCTGCGCCTGCTTCAACGCGGCGCCCCGGTCGGCGAGTTCCTCGGCCGTGACCGCTGGGCCGGCCGTACGCGGCGGGTGCCCGGCCGGGCGGCCCTGCTCGACCAGCGCCTCGAACTCCGGGGTCACCCGGGCGACGGTCCCCGGCCCCAGCACGATCTGGTACGTGTCGGCGTCCTCGACGACGCCCAGCACCGCGGGCAGCGCCCTGAGGGCCGCGTCGTCGACCAGCGAGCGGTCGTGCAGCGCGATGCGCAGGCGGGTCATGCAGTGCGCGATCGAGCTGATGTTGTCCGGGCCGCCGACCAGGGGGAGGATCGCGGCGGCTGTGGCGCGGTTCTTGTCAGTGGACATGTGGTGATCGCCTTGCGTCGGGGGAACGGGGCAGTCAGCAGGTCAGCGAGGTCAGCGGGGTCAGCGAGGTCAGCGGGGTCGGCTGGGGCTGAGGGCCGGAGGGCCGGTGGCGTCACTCGGCGGCGGCGGCCGTACGGGCGAGCGCCTCGCGCAGGTGGCCTTGCGAGGCGGTGAGCAGCCCGGCCGCGGTCGGGCCGTCCACGCCCGCGAGGAGCACGAGCACGGCCTGCTTGACCTCGCCGCCGGTGGCGTCGAGCGCCGCCTCGATCTCCTCGTCCGGTGCGCCGGTGGCCAGTGCCAGGATCCGGCGGGAGCGGGCGCGCAGCTTCTCGTTGGAGGCGCGCAGGTCGACCATCAGGTTCCCGTACGTCTTCCCGAGCCGGATCATCGTGATGGTCGAGACGAGGTTCAGGACGAGCTTCTGCGCGGTGCCGGCCTTCAGGCGGGTGGATCCGGTCAGCAGCTCGGGCCCCACGACGACCTCGATGCCGTGCTCGGCGGCCGCGGCGAGCGCCGAGTCGGCGTTGCAGGACAGGCCGACGGTGAGCGCGCCGCGCGTACGGGCGTACGCGACGGCGCCGATCGCGTACGGGGTGCGGCCGGAGGCGGAGATCCCGATGACGGTGTCGTCGGCGGTCAGCTCCAGGGCGGCCAGGTCCGCGGCGGCCAGCTCGGCGGAGTCCTCGGCGCCTTCCACGGACCGGACCATGGCACCGGGCCCGCCCGCGATCAGGCCGACGACCTGGGCCGGGTCGGTGTTGAAGGTGGGCGGGCACTCGCTGGCGTCGAGGACGCCCATCCGCCCGGCGGTGCCGGCGCCCGCGTAGACGAGCCGCCCGCCCCGGGCCATCCGCGGCGCGATCGCGTCGATCGCGGCGGCGATCCGCGGCAGCTGCGCGGCGACGGCAGCCGGCACGCCGGCGTCCTCGGCGTTCATGGTGCGGGCGATCTCGAGGGTGGACAGCCGGTCGATCTCGGCCAGTTCGGGGCGGAAGGCCTCGGTGGTCAGCGTGTCGAGCTGGGCGCGCAGTGCGGCGTACGACGCGGTCATGGGCGGGGGCTCCTGGCGGTTCGGCGGGGGGCGAGCGCCTCGTACGAGGCGGCGAGGGCGGGCGCGGCGGTCTCGTACGTCTGCTGGGCGACGGCCACGAACAGGCAGTCGACGACGAGGAGCTGGCTGGTCCGGCTGGACATGGCGGCCGGGCGCAGCCGGGTCTCGCGGGCGGCGGAGGTGGCCAGTACGAGGTCGGCGTAGTGGGAGACGGGGGCGTTCGGGCGCCCGGTGAGCGCGATGGTGGTGGCGCCGCGCTCGAAGGCCGTGCGGAGGGGGTCGATCACGTCGCCCGTGGCGCCGGAGTGGGTGATCGCGACGGCCGCGTCGCCGGGGCGCAGCTGCACGGCGCCCGTGACGGCCAGGTGGGGGTCGCTGTGGGCGTGGGCGACGAGGCCGATGCGCAGCAGCTTCTGGGCCAGGTCCTGGCCGACGAGGGCGGAGGCGCCGACGCCGTAGATGTCGATCCGGCGGGCGGTCGCGAGCGCGGTGACGGCGGCGGCGAGGGCGGCGAGGTCGAGTCCGGCTGCGGTGTCGGCGAGGGTCTGGGCCTCCTCGTGGGCCAGCTTGGCGACGACGTCGGCGATGGGGTCGTCGACGGCTATGTCGGCGGTGACGGCGGGGGCCGCCCCGGACTCCTGCTGCGCGGCGAGCGCGGCGAGGGCGAGGCGCAGGTCGCGGTAGCCGGGGTAGCCGAGGAGGCGGGCGGTGCGGACGACGGTGGCCTCGCTGGTGCCGGTGCGCGCGGCGAGCGCGCTGACGGTGAGGCGCGAGCACCCGGCGGGGTCGGCGGCGACGGTCTCGGCGACGGCCTGCACGGAGCGGGTCATGGAGGGGCCGAGACTGCGGACGCGGGCCCGCAGCGGCACACCGGAGCCGGCGTCCTCGTCCTGCCCGTCCCCCTCGCTGAAAATTACTTTCGGATCGTCGCTCATTCCTGAAATCTATTTTCGGCCGGGGTGGCGGTCAAGGCACCATTCGGCCCCCACCGGGACGGACCTTCACCACTTGGGCCGTACGGGTTCACAATGGGCGCATGGACCACGCGACCCCCCTGGAACAGGCGCTGCACACCGCCCGCGCCCTTGTCCTCGCCGATCTCGTCGCGGGCGAGGTCGCCGAGGCCGATGTCGTCTCCCTCGTCGAGGACTCGGTCACGCACCGCCGGTGGTGGGTGGAGCAGTGGCCGGAGGGGGTCGACTACCTTCCCGGACTCGTCGCCCAGGACGTGCAGGACGCGCTGCTGGAGAAGTACGGGCGCTGGCCGCTGTGCCCGGTCTGCTCGCACGGCGATCCGCACGCGCTGGACGTGGAGCCGGAGTTGGGACCCGACCCGCACTGGGTGTGCGCCAAGGCAGGGGTGAAGGTGGCCGCGGTCGGCGGCCTCGCCCCCGTCTTCGGTGTCGGCCGGTGAGCCGCCGGTGACGCTCTACATCGACCCGCCGACCTGGCCGGGTCATGGCCGCATGTGGTCGCACCTGGTCAGCGACGTCTCGTACGAGGAGCTGCACGCCTTCGCGGCGTCGATCGGCTGCCCGCCGAGGGCCTTCGAGCGCGACCACTACGACGTGCCGTCGCACCGCTACGCGGATGCGGTGGCCGCGGGCGCGGTGGAGGTGGGCAGCAAGGAACTGGTCCGCCGCCTGACGTCCGCGGGCCTGCGCCGCCCGAAGGGCCGCCCGGCGTAGCGGAGCCGGCCGGGACCGGGTCAGCCGGGGTCAGTGCGCGGCGGGTTGTGCGGCCGAGGCCGGTGCGGTTGCTCCCGACGAGGCGATCACCCGGGTCGGGGCGGGCGGGGTGCGGTGGTGGAGGCGCAGGGCGATCGCGGTCAGGGCCATCGCCGTGACCGTCATCGCGGCGCCCGCCCAGGCGGTGGCGGCGAAGCCGTAGTCGGCGTCGATCACCGTGCCGCCGAGCCAGGGGCCGCCCGTGTTGCCCAGGTTGAACGCCGCCGTCGTGGTGGCTCCGGCCAGGGTCGGGGCCGCGCCCGCGACGTTGAACATGCGGGCGTTGAGCGCCGGCGCCGTGAAGAACGCCGAGACGCCGAGCAGGAACGACAGCCCCACCGTCGCCACCGCCGCCGACGCCAGCAGGGCCAGGGCGACGAGGAAGACCGTGGATGCTGCGATGCCCCACAGCATCACCCCGAACAGGTGCGCATCCGCGACCCGCCCGCCGATCGTCGTGCCGACGAGCGCGCCGACCCCGAACAGCGCCAGCACCCACGGCACCCGGTCCGCATCCAGCCCGGCGACCTCCGTCAGCAGCGGGGACAGGTAGCTGAACGCGCAGAAGACCCCGCCCGCGGCCAGGGCCGTGACGCCGATGGACAGCCACACCTGCCGGTCGCGGTAGATGCGCAGCTCCCGCGCCAGGGTGGGTCGTACCGCGGGCGGCGGGATGTCCGGGATCAGCGCCAGGATGCCGACGAGGGCCACAGCCGAGGCCGCGCCGACCGACCAGAACGCGGAACGCCAGCCCAGGTGCTCCCCGAGGAAGGCGCCGGCGGGGACGCCGAGGACGTTGGCGATGGACAGGCCGCCGATCATGACGGCCATGGCGCGGGCCCGCTGGTCCTTGTCCACCATCGCGATGGCGACGGCCGCGCCGACCGCCCAGAAGCCGGCGCAGGCGAGCGCGGAGACGATGCGGGACGCGAAGAGGAGTTCGTACGAGGGGGCCAGCGCGCCCGCCACCTGCCCAAGGCCGAAGAGGCTGATGAGCGCGATGAGGGTGGTGCGGCGCGGGAGCCGCAGCGTGGCCACCGCCAGCAGCGGGGCCCCGACGACCATGCCGATCGCGAAGGCCGATATCAGCAGGCCCGCCTGCGGGATGGTGACGCCCATGTCCTCGGCGATGGGCGGCAGCAGCCCGGACAGCATGAACTCGCTCGTTCCGAGCGAGAAGACGGCCAGGCCGAGGACGTAGACGGCGACGGGCATACGGGCAGTGGCGGCGGCGGAGGCTGGGGGCACGTTCTGTGCGAACCTCCGCGCCGCGGGTCTCATTCCCCGGGTCTCATTCCCCGGCGCTCAGGACGGCGAGCTCGGCGGCCAGGTTGCGGCGGGCCGGGGCCTCCCAGTGCGTGGTGCCGTACGGGGTGCGGAAGAGGCGGGGCAGCGCGAGCAGCTGGCGCAGTACGGCGGCCCGGCCGGCGCGGAAGGCGTCCTCGGGGACGAACCCGTACTCGGCGCGGACTGCGGCGACGTACGCGGCGTACGCGTCCGGGCCGCCCGCCAGGACGGCCAGGTCCGCATCGCAGAGCGCCTCGCCGTTGGTGTCGCCGGGGGCCGGGTCGTGGGTGACGGTGAGCCGGACCAGGCGGGCCACCTCGGCGGTTCGGGCGGCGTCGATGCCGAGCTCGGGCAGGGCGCGCTCGGCGAGGGCGGCGCTGCGCTCCTCGTTCTCGGAGCGGTCGGGGCGGTAGACGGCGTCGTGGAACCAGGCGGCGAGCTCGACGGCGGCCGGGTCGGCGGCGTGCGGGGCGAGTACGTCGAGCCGCGCGAGTACGTCGGCCAGGTGCGCGGTGGTGTGGTACCGGCGCTGGGGCTCCGCCCAGGCGGCCAGGAGACGGTCGGCGTAGGGGGCGGGGTCGCGGTCGGGGCCGGCGCCTGCGGCGGTGGTGGTGGCGTGCCAGCGGTCGCGGAGGTCGGAGGTCATGGGCACATTGTGGGGGTGGCGTGTTTGTGCTGGTGATGCGCGGGCGCGGGCCCGTACCCTTCATATTGGACTAGACCTATTTTCCGTATGTGAAGGATGGCATCGAATGAGCAACCAGGCGCTGCTGGAGGTGATCGCCCTCGATGCCCGGGACGCGGTCGCGGCCCAGGCCGGCGGGGCGGACCGGCTGGAGCTGGTCACCGACATGGCGGCCGACGGGCTCACCCCGCCGCGCGAGACCTTCGCGGCGATCCGCGCGGCGGTCGACATCCCGCTGCGCGTGATGATCCGCCGTACGGACGGGTTCGCCGCCGGGCCGGTCGACCTGCTGGTGGAGCAGGCGCGGGCGCTGCGGGCGGAGGGGGCGCAGGAGTTCGTCCTCGGGTTCCTGACCCCGGACGGCAGCCCCGACCTGGCCGCCGTGGAGGCCGTCCTGGCGGAGCTGGAAGGCTGCCGCTGGACCTTCCACCGGGCGCTTGACCGGGCGGCGGACCGCGACCAGGCGCGCAAGACCCTCGCCGACCTGCCGGGGCTCGACGCCTACCTGACGGCGGGCTCGGCCAACGGGGTCGACGCGGGTCTTCCCGTCCTGATCTCCGAGGCGGCACGCCGGGGAGAGCCGGGGTACGTGGCGCGGATCATGGTCGGCGGCGGCCTCACCCTGGCGCACCTGCCGCGGCTGCGGGCCGCGGGCATCGACGCCTTCCACATCGGCGGGGCGGCCCGGCCGCAGGGGTGGGACGCCCCGGTCTCGGCGGCGGCGGTCGCGGAGTGGCGTAAGGCCCTTTCGCAGCCGCCGGCCGCCGGCCGCTTCGGTGACGGGTGATCAGCCCTACTTGCACTTGGGGCTGCTGAGTGCCTTGTCCACGCCCGCGTTGTAGCCGCGCTCGTAGTTCGGGTCCGGTTGCGCGAACCCCTGGTTGGCGGAATTCTCCTTGCAGGTCTTCAGTGTTTCGGACAGACCCCTCTGGAAGCCCGCGTTGTACTGGTCCTGGGCGTTCTTCTGTTCGGCCTGCTTGACGGTGCCGCAGCTGACCTTGTCGTCCTCGTTCGAGGCCGTCACCTTGCCGGCCGGGATGAACCCGCTGGTGGAGGCGTTCCCGTCGTCGTCGGCATTGGTGGCGAAGTTGAACTGGTGCGTCGCATTGCCACCGTGGACGGTGACGGTCGTCCCCGGCTGGGCTCCTGTGACCGAGACGTCGTACTTGCCCGTGGTGTTGGGGGTCTGCTTCACGCTGCACGTCAGGGAAGGCACCGCTGCCGCCTGCGCGGAAGCCGCCAGCAACGGTGCCGACCCGAGTGCCAGCGAGGACACGAGCACAGGCGCCAGCACGGCCAGTCGAATGCGGGGTTTCATCGTTCGTCCTTCCTCGGATGGATCACGCAAGAACCGGGCCCGGGGAGGTGTGAACACGTCCATCGTCCTGCCGCCCACCGGCCGTGTCCACCGGAGCTACGGAAGGGCAGGCCCGAGGGCTGCCGGCAACGCGGCGGCGTGCAGGACGTGCAGACCCGAGACGGCACGGGTGAGGCACACGTAGAGGCGGCGCAGGCCGGTGCGTTCGTCGGGTTCGCCGGAGACGATCGCGGCGGGCTCGTCCAGCACCACGTAGTCGTACTCGAGGCCCTTCGCCAGCGACGCCGGCACCAGCGTCAGCCGGGCCCGCGCCGTCGTCTCCTCGCCCGGTGCCAGATACGGCAGTTCCGCCGCGCGCAGCGCCTCGGCCAGCTCCGGGATCCGGGCGTCGGCCGCGATCAGGCCGGTCGAGCCCTCGTGGGCCAGCGCAGCGCGGCAGGCGTCCAGGACCGACGCCGTCAGGTCCGGCGTCGGCGTGACGACCAGCGAGCCCGGGGTTTCGCGGACCGAGGAGACCGCGGCCAGCCCCGGGGAGATCGACGGCAGCAGCCGCGAGGCGTACGCGATCACCTCGCGCGGCACGCGGAAGCCGGCCGTCAGTTCCTCCAGCGCCGCCTCCGGCTTGCCCAGGTGCGCCAGGGCCTCGTCCCAGCTGCGCGTCGCCCACGGGGTCGTGCCCTGCGCGAGGTCGCCCAGGACCGTCGCCGAGCCGGTCGTGCAGCGCCGGCCCACCGCCCGGTACTGCATCGGCGACAGGTCCTGCGCCTCGTCGAGGACGACATGGCCCAGCGAGTGCGTGCGCTCCACCAGGTCGGCCGCCTCGTCGATCAGGACCAGGTCCGCCGCCGACCACTTCGCCGACTTCACGCTCCGGAACGGCTTGGCCCACAGCAGGAGCTGCTGCTCCTCCTCCGACAGGACGCCCTCGGCGTGCTCCGCCAGGAACTGCGCGTCCGACAGCAGGCGCAGCACCAGCTTCGCCGGCTCCACCGCCGGCCACACCGCCTTGACCGCCGCCTTCACGGCGGCACCCCGGGCCACCGCGTCCTGGACGCGGTCGTCGGGCGCCTCGCCCGCCTGCTCCATCCGTACGAGCACGGTGTGCGCGATCCGCTGCGGCAGTGCGTCGCGGGCGGCGCCGTAGCGGATGTCCCGGTCGAGGAGCTCCGCCACGATCTCCTCGAGCTCGTACGCCGGGACCCGCCAGCGGCGCGAACCGCGCACCACCATCAGCGGCTCGGCGGGCATGCTGACGTGCGAGCGGACTGCACGGCGCAGCACCTGCGCCATCCGGGCGTCGCCCTTGACGACGGCGGTCGCGGCGGCGTCGGTGCCGCGGATCTCCAGGCCGTCGCGTGCCACCAGGTCCTCGACGGTGGCCTGCTTGACCTCGAGCTCGCCCAGGGCCGGGAGGACCTGCTCGATGTAGTGCAGGAAGGACCGGTTCGGCCCGATGACGAGCGTGCCGGTACGGGCGAGCCGCTCGCGGTGGGCGTACAGCAGGTACGCGACGCGGTGCAGGCCGACCGCGGTCTTGCCGGTGCCGGGGCCGCCCTGCACGCAGACCGAGCCGGACAGGCCGGAGCGGACGATCTCGTCCTGCTCGGGCTGGATCGTCGCGACGATGTCACGCATGGGGCCGACGCGCGGGCGCTCGATCTCCTGCTGGAGCAGCTTGCTGACGGCGGCCGCCTCGGCGGGGTCGGAGAGGTGCTCGTCCTCGTACGCGGTGAGCTCGCCGCCCGTGTAGCCGAACCGGCGGCGCAGGGCGATGTCCTGCGGGTCGTTCTTGGAGGCCCGGTAGAACGGCTGGGAGACGGGCGCACGCCAGTCGATGACCATGGGGTCGCCGTCGGCGTCGTGGACGTGGCGGCGGCCGATGTAGAACTGTTCGCCCTCCGCGCCCTCGGCCAGCTCCGCGCCGGGTGCGTGCAGGTAGTTGAGGCGGCCGAAGAAGAGCGGCGTGTGGGCGAGGTCGGCCAGCGCCTTGATCCGGTCGTCGATCTGGGCCTGGAGGACGATCGCGTTGACCCAGTTCGCGGTGACGTCGCGGATGTCGAGGGCCTCGACGTCCTCGCGCATGGCGCGGAGCGCGGCGCGGGAGGCGGTGAGGTGGGCCTGCTCGCGGGCCAGGGGGTGGGCGCCGGAGTCGCCGTGGCTGTCGCTGTCGCTGTCGCTGTCGGTTTCGGGGGCGTGCGCGGACACGGGGATGCCTCCAGCTGCTGATCGTTACGGGGATCGGTACGGAACGAAGCCCGCCGGTTTCCGTCCGGCGGGCGGCTCTCCCCGAAACGGCGGCGGGAGGCGGCAAGAGCGGAGATTGTAGTCAGCGGGCAGCCGGGACGCGAACGCAATACCGGGACGTAAGTCCCTCCGGGGCGGGACGTCCGTACGGGTGTCATACCTGGGAGTGTCAGACCTCGGGCAGAGCCACTAGGGGGCGGCATGGGCCGGGAGGAGTAGGCGGGAGGGACTGCGGTTCCACCCGCAGGGCGATGTGATATCCGGGGCGAAAACGCACCATGGATACATGAGCACCGCAACCTTCACCCCGATCCAGGGCGGCCGCCCTAGCGGCGCCACCGCCACCTCCGACTCCCCTCCCCGCCACGTCGTGGGCAACGCCCTGCGCGCCGCGAAGGTCTTCGTGGCGGCCGCCGTGAGCGTCGTCGTGCTGGGCGAGTACGCCGAGGACGCGGGCGTCATACGCCGCTGACCGCCGCTGACCGCCGCTGACCGCCGCGGCCGCCGCGCGCAGTGGCCTGGCCGGATACCGGCGGAGCGCCTGCGCTGATCCACTAGGGTCACGCGCGTGACCCGGAGTACCCGTCCCAGCCCCCCGCCGTCGCCCCTGGCCGGCGTACTGGTCACGGGCCCGCTCCTCGTGCTCGGCGTGCTGTGCATCGCGCTGCGCATCCCGATCGCCGACCGGCTCGTCGCCGGGTTCTGCGCCGCGGAATGGCGCCCTCCCGCCGCCTACCCGCCATTCGCGGCGATCCTGTTCACGCCGGCCGCCTGGCTGCCCGTCGGCGTCCTGAAGACCGTCTTCGTCCTCGGCAACGCCGGCCTGCTCGCCCTGCTGATCCTGATGTCCTGCCGCCTCGCGGGACTGCGGGCCCGGCCCGGGCCCGTCCTGGCCGCCACCATCGCCGGGCTGTGGGCGGAACCGCTGTTCCAGAGCCTGCTCGCCGGGCAGGTCAACCTGGCGCTCGCCTGCCTGGTCCTGTGGGACCTGCGCCGGCCCCGCGCCGCGCTCGGCAAGGGGTTCGCACTGGGCACGGCCGCCGGGATCACCCTGACCCCGGCGCTGTTCGTCCCGTACCTGCTGCTGACCGGCCGGATCCGGGCCGGCCTGACGGCGCTGGGCGCCTTCGCCGGGACCGCCCTGCTCGGGCTGCTCGTCCTCCCGCAGGCATCCGCCGACTTCTGGGCCCGGCACCCGGCCGCCTCCGGGCGGGCCCTGCTGCTGGACTGGCCGCACCTGTGGGTCTGGTCCGTCCCCCTGCTCGTCCTCCTGACCCGGTCGGCGACGACCCGCCGCCGCCGGGCCCCGAAGCCCGGCCTCGTCCTGGTCCCCGTACGAAGGTCACCCCTCGGGCAGCAGGATGTCCGCGTCGTCGAAGATCCGCAGCACCACGAGCAGCAGGCGCCCCCGCGACACCATGTACTCGGCCACGATCTGTGAGGTGAGCCGGATCTCGCGATCCTGCTCGCCCGGTCCTATCGGCTGGGACAGCTCGGTGTAGGGGTCGCGGGCCAGGATGTCGATGGCCTTGTCGAAGGATGCACGGCGCGCGGGGTCCAGCCGGTCCCGGGCCTGGCCCGCCGACTCCGTGTAGAGGACCTCGTAGATCTCCTGGTGCGCCATGCGTCTCTCCTTGGCGGACGTGCGTCTCTCCCAGCGTAGTGCTCGGGCGCGGCACCACGCCCGGAGCCGGTCAGTCGGTTGCCAGGAGTTCGTCGGCGTCCATGATCCGGTAGGCGTAGCCCTGTTCGGCGAGGAAGCGCTGGCGGTGCGCCGCGAAGTCCTGGTCGATCGTGTCGCGCGCGACGACCGAGTAGAACCTCGCCTCGTGGCCGTCCGCCTTCGGGCGCAGCACGCGGCCCAGGCGCTGGGCCTCCTCCTGGCGGGAGCCGAACGTGCCGGACACCTGGATCGCGACCGTGGCCTCGGGCAGGTCGATGGAGAAGTTCGCGACCTTCGACACCACCAGCACGCTGATCTCGCCCTGGCGGAAGGCGTCGAAGAGCTTCTCCCGCTGCGCGTTCGAGGTCTCGCCCTTGATGACGGGCGCGTCCAGGTGCTCGCCGAGCTCGTCGAGCTGGTCGATGTACTGCCCGATGACGAGCGTCTGCTCGCCCCGGTGCTTGGCGACGAGCGCCTCGGTGACCTTCCGCTTCGTCGCCGTCGTCGCGCAGAAGCGGTACTTCTCCTCCGTCTCGGCGGTCGCGTACGCGAGCCGCTCCGTCTCGGTGAGGTTGATCCGGACCTCGACACAGTCCGCCGGGGCGATGTAGCCCTGCGCCTCGATCTCCTTCCACGGCGCGTCGAACCGCTTCGGGCCGATCAGCGAGAACACGTCCGACTCGCGGCCGTCCTCGCGCACCAGCGTCGCGGTCAGGCCGAGCCGCCGCCGCGCCTGCAGGTCCGCGGTGAACTTGAACACCGGCGCCGGCAGCAGGTGCACCTCGTCGTAGAGGATCAGCCCCCAGTCCCGGGAGTCGAACAGCTCCAGGTGCGGGTAGACGCCCTTCCGCTTCGTCGTCAGGACCTGGTACGTGGCGATGGTGACCGGCCGGATCTCCTTGCGGGTGCCGGAGTACTCGCCGATCTCCTCCTCCGTCAGCGAGGTCCGCTTGACCAGCTCGTGCTTCCACTGCCGGGCCGAGACGGTGTTCGTGACCAGGATCAGCGTCGTCGCCTTGGCCTTCGCCATGGCCCCGGCGCCGACCAGTGTCTTGCCGGCGCCGCAGGGGAGCACGACCACGCCCGAGCCGCCGTGCCAGAAGCCCTCGACGGCCTGCTGCTGGTACGGCCGCAGCGCCCAGCCGTCCTCGACGAGGTCGATGGCGTGCGCCTCGCCGTCGACGTACCCGGCGAGGTCCTCGGCCGGCCAGCCCAGCTTCAGCAGGGTCTGCTTGATCTGCCCGCGCTCGGAGGGGTGCACGGCCACGGTGTCGGGGTCGAGCCGGGCCCCGACCAGCGGGGTGATCCGCTTGGACCGCAGGATCTCCTCCAGCACCGGCCGATCGGTGCTGGTCAGGACCAGCCCGTGGACGGGGTGCTTGGAGAGGGTGAGGCGGCCGTAGCGCGCCATGGTCTCGGCGACGTCGACGAGCAGCGCGTGCGGGACGGGGTACCGGGAGAACTCGACGAGCGCGTCGACGACCTGCTCGGCGTCGTGCCCCGCGGCCCGGGCGTTCCACAGGCCCAGCGGGGTGATCCGGTACGTGTGGATGTGCTCGGGGGCCCGCTCGAGCTCGGCGAAGGGGGCGATGGCGCGGCGCGCGGCGCCGGCGAGCTCGTGGTCGACCTCGAGGAGGAGTGTCTTGTCGCTCTGGACGATGAGAGGCCCGTTCACAAACGTCCCTTTCCGGCGTGGGGTGGCTGCCCGGGCGCGGACGGCCAAACCTCCAGTCTGCCGTATCCGCCTGCTGGGGGGACAGCCATCGCCCCCGGGCTGCGCACGAGCCGCCGCGAGATCCGCCGCTCACGGCACGGCTGAGGGCTGCGTAGGGTCGCCGCATGAGTGATGATCAGCGGCTGTTCGTACCGGGAGCCGACACGTTCGAGGTGCCGCTCGGGTTCGAGGGGGACGGGTTCCGGCTCGAGCCGCTCGGGGAGGCGCACAATGCGCGCGATCTCGCCGCCTGGAGCGGGAGCATCGCGCACGTTCGGGCCACGCCCGGGTTTCAGGGGCGCGGGTGGCCGCCCGTCGAGGGGATGACCGCCGATGCGAACCTGGCCGATCTGGCACGGCACGCGCAGGACTTCGCGGCCCGGAAGGGCTTCACGTACAGCGTCCTGGAGGGGGACGAAGTCATCGGCTGCCTCTACATCTACCCGGGGAAAGAGGCGCCGGGGCGGGTGGGCGTCAGCTCCTGGGTACGGGCGGACCGGGCGCCGCTCGACAAGGTGCTGTACGAGGCCGTGACGCGATGGCTCCGTGAAGTGTGGCCGTTCGACGCGGAATTCGTCGATTACGCCGCCCGGTGAGCACGGCGAAGGGGCCCGGCACTTGGTGTGCCGGGCCCCTTCCGTGGTGCGGGTGATCAGGCGCGCGTCGCGCGGCGGCGGCGGGCGCCGAGCCAGGCTGCGCCGCCGCCGAGAGCGACGAGGACGGCGGCCAGGCCGGAGTACAGGCCGGTGTTCGAGTCGGCGCCGGTGTTGGCCAGGGAGCCCGAGGCGCCGGTGGCCTTGGTGTTGGTGTTCGCCGCGGCGACCGCGGTGGCGGAGGACGAGGACGAAGGCGACGGGCTCGTGGACGGCTGCGTCGTGGCGGACTTGCTCGGGGTCGGCGACGGCGACGTGGTCGCGGTGGCCGGGGCGATCTGGAACCTGGCCTCGGCGGTCGCGAACGCGAAGGTGTTGTCGTCGGCCGGACGGACCGGCGCGTACAGGATGGCGGTGGTCTCCTTCGTCAGCTTCGCGTGGGGGCCGACCTTGACGCGCAGGTGCACCTTGCGCTCGCCGGAGGCCTTGCCGAAGCCCTTCGCGATGTCGGGCAGACGGTAGCCGTCCTTCTGCGACAGGTCCTTCCACTGGCCGTCGACCTGCAGCTGGTAGCGGAGGTCGGCGTCCTCGGGGGTTCCCCCCTTGACCTGGTTCTCCAGGTACGTGGCCAGGGCCGTGCCGAACTCGCCCTCACCGGTGGCGCGGTAGCGCAGGTCCATCTCGCGGCACTGGTACTCGGGCGTCTTGTCCTGGCAGGGGTTGATCTGGTCGAACCAGGTCTCCAGGGTGGGGGTCTTGACCGTCTGCTCGGCCTTGAAGACCAGGGTGGCGTCGCCGCCCTGCGCGACCTCGCCCTGGTAGCTCGTGGCGCGCAGTGCGAAGTCACCGTCGATGGACGGGTAGCTCTTGGTCAGGCCGATCGTGACCTTCCAGGTGAGCTTGGCGCCCGCCGGGATCTCGAAGCCCTCCCCGCTCTTGCCCGCCGGGTGGAACATGCCCTGCCACTCGCCGTCCTGCTGACCGATGAAGGAGTCGGTCGCCGGCGCCGTCACGCCCTCGACCTTGAAGATCACGTCGGCCTTCTCGAGCGGCTTGGCACCGGTCGGGGTGCCCAGGATCCAGGGGTGGAACGAGCTGGGCTTGTCCGTGGTGTTGGTGGCCGTCAGCTCGAAGGTCTCCGTCGCACCGCCGCGGGTCAGCGGGCCGCTCGGCACCGGGGCGCCCATCGTGATCTTCAGCGCGTGGTGGTTGTCCTCGGCCGGAGCGGCGTACGCCGACAGCGGCATCAGGACGGTACCGGCGACGGCGGCGACGACAGCGGTGGCGGCCGCGGAGCGGAGGGTGCGGCGGGTGGCGGTGCGAGCGGACATGGTGGACTCCCCCCAAGGAATCACGAAGGCAGGCGAGCAGCGCAGAGCGGTGGCGGCCGGCAGGGCAGACGGAAGAGGACGTGCGAGGTGCCGTGGCAGAGCGCCGGTGGCGGGTGGTGCGGGTTTTCGCTCCGGCGCCGGTTCTGCTTCCTCGGCCGCTTGCTGCGATGAACTGATCTTCACACATCGTGGATCACCGATCCATCGCCCGTCTGTCACCGCTCTGCAACAGGAACCGGAGACGCTCGCACCCCTTCTGAACTGGGAAAACGATGGTTCGCATTCCGCTTTCGCGGTGCGGATCCGCTACGCGCCCAAGTGCCCCAGCGGGGGCGCCGGATACGGGGTCTCCAGCGGCAGCAGCGCCCGCGCCGCGGCCTCGTCGCCGGAGCGGACCAGGCCGTGGATCTCGCGGGCCAGCGGGGTCACGTCGCGGATCGAGACCGTCCATTCGTCGGCGTACGCGCGCGAGGCCGGCCCGGACAGGCCCAGCTGGAGCGAGCGGTGGGCCAGCGGGTTCAGGTGCAGGTCGCGCTCCGGGTCCCACTGGACGCGGGCGGGGGAGTCGCGCAGGGCCTGCTGCCAGGCCTCCCGGTCGGTGTGCGTGCCGGGTTCGTAGTGGGACAGGCAGGCGCGGCGCAGGGCGTGGTCGAAGCCCTCGCGGGTGATCTCGACGGCCAGCACCGTCTCCTGGTCGGCCTTGGTGGCCCAGCCGCAGCGGTACATCATCCACAGGAACGACGGCTTGATCCATGTCATCCGCTCCCGCTTCCAGGCGGGCGGGAACCGGCCGTCGCGGGCCGCGGGCAGCCCCAGCGCGGGTGCGTACGCCTGGTAGACCGTCACCGTGGTGCCGGTGTGGGCGGCCCTGATCTGCCGGTTGTCGTGAGCTTCTTGCATGCGGCAAGGGTGCTCGGTGGGACGTCGCGCCGCGAGCGGTTTTACAAGTGCTCCTCCGCCAGTTCCGCGACCCCCGTGATCCGGTGCAGCGCGTACGTCCGGACCTCGTCCGCCGTGTGGTCGTACCCGGTGACGAAGCCGCCCTCGACCCGGACCGGGTCGATGACCCGCTGGCTCGCCGCGCCGTCCGCGTTCACGTACCCGATCCACACCGCCGACCCGGTCAGCGCGGCCGCCTGCACCGTGGCCAGGGTCTCCGCCGCGCTCGTGCGCGGAAGTTCGCCCGCCACCACGGGTGTCGTCGCCGGCTCCTTGCGCACCGCCGTCGCCGCCAGGTCGCCCGCGCGGATGGCCCGTACGGCCGCCGCCAGCAGCGTCGCGTCCGGCACCGGCGGGCCGTCCGGCACCGGCACCGGCGCCGAACGCGCCGGGGTGCGGTGGGCGTCGGCCCGCGCGACCAGTACGTCGCCGGTACGGGACTCCGCGGCCGGCGCGTAACCCATCGCCCGCAACCCGTCGAGCAGGGCTCCCGGTTCGGCCTGCGCCGCCAGCACGGTCGGGGCGAGGCGCCGCAGGCCCAGCCCGGCGGACCGCTTGTCGGCCAGGATCTCGTTCAGCATGCCGTCGTCGTCGCAGCGCACGTACGAGGACGCCGCGCCGACCCGCAGGTGCCCGTGCCGCCGGGCCACGTCGTCGATCAGGTACGCCAGCGGCTGCGGGACCGGCGTGATGCTGTGCTCGGCGAGGAAGGCGTGCAGGTCGGAGGCGGTCCGCCCGGAGTCCAGGGCGCGGCGTACGGAGCCGGGCGTGAAGCGGTAGACGGTCGCCCCGCCCTTGGACTCCACGTCCGCGAGCACGGCCAGCACATCCCCGAGGGCCCGGCGCAGCGGCCCGGGTGCCACTGCCGTCAGGTCGGCCTGGAGCAGTACGTGGTCCACGGGCTCCGGGAGCAGCGGTGCCAGCAGCGGCGCCGGGTCGCGGTGCTCGAGGAGCGCGCGCCCGTGGGCGGCGAGTGCGCCGCGGCCGGTGACGCCGAGCACCTCGGCCTCGGTCAGCGTCCACTGGGCGAGGCGGGCGCGCAGCGCGCTCGTCCCGCGTACGGGGCGCTCCCAGTCGAGCCGGGCGAGGAGGGCGTCCGGGGCGGCGGAGCCCCCCTCGGGCAGGGCGGCGAGGAGCTCGAGGACGCGCCGGCGCACCTCGGGGGCGGCGGAGCGGTCGAGTTCGGGGCCCAGCGCGGACAGGGTGCGGCCCTTGGAGTCCTGATCGCCGACCAGGCCTGCGGTGCGGGTGGCCGGCAGCCAGGCCGCGGCCAGGACCGACCACCGCTCGGCGGGCGGGAGTTCGAGCCAGTCGTCGAACGCGGGGGTGGGCGCGTAGCGCTCGTCCGCCTCCCCGTCGCTGGCCAGCAGCCCGGCCGCGTAGGCGAGTTCGATCCAGAACGCGGCCGTCGCCTCGGTGGTGTCCAGGGTGGCCGCGGTCCGCTTCAGGTCGCGTACGGACAGCCCGCCGGCCCGCAGCACCGGCGGCCCGGTGTGCTCCCAGGACTTCACCAGCTCCTCGACGGTGGACAGCGCCGCCAGTGCCTGCCCGGCCGCATTGGCGTCCACAAGCTGTGGACGGTGCTCGCGGTCCGCGGGTACCGCCGGGGCCACCGGTTCCGTCACCCGGTGTGCGAGGCCGCCGCGCAGGTGCAGCGCCACCTCGCGGGGCAGGACGACGGTCCGCGCCGAGGCCGGCAGCAGCAGCCCGCGGTCGCGCAGCCAGCGCACGGGCGCGGTCGGGTTCGGCGTGACCTCCCCGTACGGCGGCCCCCACACGAGCCGGCCGAGCACCTGGTGGGCCTCCGCGGGGGCCTCGTCCAGCAGCGCCGACATCCGCTCAGGGTCGGCGAACAGGCCGGTCAGCGCCGTCACGGCGGACACCGGGTCGTGCGTGGCGGGCAGCCCGGCGGCGGCCACGATCTCCTGGACCCGGGTCGGCGACATCCCGGAGGTGGCCTCGGCGACGGTCGGGCCGAGGCCGGTGGGAGAGGGCCGGCCGGCGGACGGCGCGAGCAGTTCGCGGGCGGTGCGGACCAGCCGGAGCCGCTCGTCGTCGCCCCAGACCAGCGCCTGGTCGCGGAGGGTGGCCAGGGCGCGGGGGAGTTCGGCGCGGGCGCCGTTGTCCTCGCCCGTGGAGCCCTGTTCGCCGGCCAGCAGCGACTCCAGCACCGGGTACGGGCACGGTTCCGGGGCCACCGCGAGGGCCTCTGCGGTCTGCAGCGCGAAACGGTCGAGCCGGTCCAGCGCGCGGACCACCGAGGCCCGGGTGCCGGCCCGGGTCGCCAGCTGGGTCATGTCGCCCGGCACCGGGCCGAGCAGGTCCGGGCGGGCGTGGAGCAGGGCGGCGAGGGATGCGTCGTCGCGGGCGCGCAGCGCCTCGGCGAGGGAGCGCGGCGCGCTGCTCGCTGTGGCGCTTCCCGCAGCGCTGCTTGGCTCAGGCACGGTCGCCTCCATGGTCGCGTCGGCCGGTCCCCATCCGGCCAACGGTATCCGCTGCGCCCTCGGCCGCTCCACGGGCGCACGCGCTACCTTTTCGAGTGGTGGTACGGGAGGAGCCGGGCGTGGGGATCGAGAGCGACCATCTGGTCTACGAATATCTGAGCCGGGTCGGGGACTTGGCGCAGCGGCGGCAGCTGTCCTCCGGGGACCGGATGCGCCTGGTGGCGGGGCTGCGGGACGAGATCGACCGCCGGCGCGCCAAGTACGAGCCGGAGACCCCGGCGGCCGTACGCCGCATCCTGGAGCGGATGGGTACGCCGGAGGAGGTCCTCGACGGCGTGGGCGCCTCCCCGGCCCCGGCGACGCCCGCCGCCACCCCCGACCGGGTGCCGGCGGTGCCGACCCAGCGGGGGCCCGGCCGGCTGCGCCGCAAGACGGTCCCGCCGCCGAGCCCGGCGCAGAGCGCGCCCGCGCCGCCGCACCTGGCCGGGCTCGACGAACTCGGCTCCGACGGCGGGGCGGAGCCCGACTGGTGGCGGGTCGCCCCGGGGCCGTACGGCGCCGGGCCGCAGGTGGAGGGCTTCGCGGGCGGGGTGGAGATCCCGGAGCTGTTCAGGAAGCCGGAAGAGGAGAAGCCGGAGCCCGCGGCGGGTCCGGCCGGGGCTCCGGCCGCCGAAGGGACGTCCGGCGTCCGGGGCCTCGTGCGGTTCCTGAAGCAGCGCCGGCAGGCCAAGTCGGCCGCGGCGGACCCGGGAAAGGCGCCCGCGGCGGCCGCCGCCCCGCGCCCGAAGCCGCACGCCTTCCTGCTGCTGGCCGCGGTCGTGCTCGTGGCGGGAGCCGTCACGGGGTCCTGGCTGCTGCTGATCGGCGGCTGGCTGCTGGCGTACGCCTCGCGGGTGCTCGGGCCGACGGAGCGCAAGGTCGTCGTGTTCGGGCTGCCGGGGGCCGTGTTCGCGGGCGCGGTGGTGTGGCTGTGGGGCCGGCTCGAGGGGCGCTGGGGGGCGCCGCTCACGGACGAGGGCCTCGGCGGGGTCTACCAGGACATGTGGCCCTGGCTGGCCAGGGCCGCGGCCGTCGCCTCAGCGCTGTACCTGGCCTGGCGCGGCCGTCGCCGCTGAGGCGCTGCGCGGCTCGTCCGCCTCCGGGGCCACGGGGAGGGGCGCTGACACGTCACCGAATTTCACTGTCCGGTAAGGCGAGGCCAAGTCCACGTTCCCGGCCGTCCGCCCCGGCTCGGCACAATGGCCGTATGAGCTCCGAGACCCCCACCGTGCCCGCCCAGCTGACCGTCGGCTTCGACCTCGACATGACCCTCATCGACTCGCGCCCCGGAATCAAGGCCGCCTACCAGGCACTTTCCGCCGAGACGGGCACGTTCATCGATGCGGACGAGGCGGTCACGCGGCTCGGTCCGCCGCTGGACGAGGAGCTCGCGTACTGGTTCCCGCAGGCGGAGATCCCCGCCATGGCCGACCGGTACCGGGAGATCTATCCCACATACGCCATCGGGCCGACGCCCGCGATGCCCGGCGCCCGCGAGGCGATCGAGGCCGTCCAGGCGCTCGGCGGCCGCGCGATCGTCGTCACGGCCAAGCACGAGCCGAACGCCCGGCTCCACCTCGCGCACCTCGGCATCGAGCCGGACGCGGTCATCGGCTGGCTGTGGGCCGAGGCCAAGGCGGGCGCGCTGCGCGAGTACGGGGCGCAGGTCTACGTCGGCGACCACGTGGGCGACGTACGCGGCGCCCGTACGGCCGGCGCGCTGTCGGTGGCGGTCCCGACCGGCCCGTGCCCCGAGCCGGAACTGCGCGAGGCCGGCGCGGACGTGGTGCTGCCGGACCTCACGGCGCTGCCGCAGTGGCTCGCGGAGTACGTCCGCACGCAGCAGGTCTGATCCGGGGGCCGGGCCCGGGCCGGGACTGAGCCAGGCGCGGGCCAGGCGCGGCCTCAAGCCTGGGAGGCGCGGGCGGCCCGGCGCTGGGCCGCCGCCGAGCGCAGCACACCCGCCGCCGAGATGGCGAAGCCGACGCCCATCAGCATGCACACGGCCCACGCGTACGACGGGAACGGGTCCGTGTGCAGGAACAGCGGGGCCATCGTCGCGAGGGTGGCCACGGCCCCGACGATGAACACGATGCCGCCGGCGCGCACCAGGCCGTCGCCGGGCCGCGCTTCGTCGGAATGAGGAGTAACAGTCACCCCACCAGGGTAGTTCCCTGGCCGAAGCAGCCGACAGCACAGCCGACAGCGAAGAGCCGGCGAAGGACCGGGGAACGTCTTGTCACCTGTCGATCGCCCACTAGCCTGGATACGGCGGGTCACCATGACCCGCTGCGCTGTTGTCCGGAGCCGCTGTGCGGCGTTCCGGACCCCGACGAGCACAAGGACAGAGGACGGACGTGCCTACCGGCAAGGTCAAGTGGTTCAACAGTGAGAAGGGCTTCGGCTTTCTCTCCCGCGACGACGGCGGTGACGTCTTCGTCCACTCGTCGGTGCTCCCGGCCGGGGTCGACGCACTCAAGCCCGGCCAGCGCGTCGAGTTCGGCGTCGTGGCCGGACAGCGCGGTGACCAGGCGCTTTCCGTGACGGTGCTGGACCCGGCGCCCTCCGTCGCGGCCGCGCAGCGCCGCAAGCCCGACGAGCTGGCCTCGATCGTGCAGGACCTCACGACCCTGCTGGAGAACATCACTCCGATGCTGGAGCGCGGCCGCTACCCCGACAAGGTGCACGGCACGAAGATCGCCGGCCTGCTGCGCGCGGTGGCCGACCAGCTCGACGTCTGATCCCGTACGCACGACGGTGCCCCGGCCTCCTCAAGAGGGCCGGGGCACCGTCGTACCCGCCTGAAAGGGCCTCAGGGGAAGGCCAGCGCATCCGGTGCGATGGCCGGTACCAGCCCCTCGGCCGCGGCCCGCGTCAACAGCCCGCGCACCGCCGCGTACCCGGCATCACCGAGGTCGGCGGTGAACTCGTTGACGTACAGCCCGATGTGCTGGTCGGCGACGGCCGGGTCCAGCTCCTGCGCGTGGGCGCGGACGTACGGGCGCGAGGCCTCCGGGTCGTCCCAGGCCATCCGCACCGAGGTACGGGCCGACTCGGCGAGCGCGTGCAGGGTCTCGGCGCCCAGCGAGCGCTTGGCGATGATCGCGCCGAGCGGGATCGGCAGCCCGGTCGTGGACTCCCAGTGCTCGCCCATGTCGGCGAGGCGGTGCAGCCCGTAGTCCTGATAGGTGAACCGGGCCTCGTGGATGACCAGTCCGGCGTCCACCCGGCCGTCGCGGACGGCCGGCATGATCTCGTGGAACGGCAGGACGACGACCTTGCCGACGCCCTCCGGGAGCACGGCCGCCGCCCACAGCCGGAACAGCAGGTAGGCGGTGGAGCGTTCGCTCGGCACGGCGACGGTCTTCCCGGCCAGGTCCACGCCCGGCTCCCGCGTCAGGACCAGTGGCCCGCACCCGCGTCCCAGCGCCCCGCCGCAGGGCAGCAGCGCGTACTCCTCCAGCACCCACGGCAGCACGGCGTACGACACCTTCAGCACGTCCAGCTCGCCGCGCTCGGCCATGCCGTTGGTGATGTCGATGTCGGCGAAGGTGACGTCGAGGCCGGGCGCGCCCGGGACGCGCCCGTGGGCCCAGGCGTCGAAGACGAAGGTGTCGTTCGGACAGGGCGAATAGGCGATCTTGACCGCCTGGTCCGGCTCACGACTCATGTCGGTGCTCTCCCCAATGGACGAGTACGGGCCCCAGGGCGCGGAATCCGGCGGTGAGCGCGGCCAGCGCGTCCCCGATCCGCCAGGCGTCGCGGTCACGGGGGCCGACGGCGTTGGACACGGCGCGGATCTCCAGCACGGGCAGCCCGTGCGCGGCGGCCGCCTCCGCGACCCCGAAGCCCTCCATGGCCTCGGCCCCGGCGAGCGGATGACGGGCGGCGAGCAGGGCCGCGCGGCCGGCGGTGCCGGTGACGGTGGAGACGGTCAGGACGGGCGCGAGCAGCGCCCCGGTGGCCTCGGCGGCGCGGGCGGCGAGCTCGGCGGGCGGCAGGTGCACGCTGTGCCCGAAGCCGAGCTCCTGTACGCCGAGGAAGCCGTCGGGGGTCTCGGCCCCGAGGTCGGCCGCGACGAGTGCGTCGGCGACCACGAGGGAGCCGACGGGGGCGGCGGGCGCGAACCCGCCGCCGATGCCGGCGGAGACGACGAGGGAGTAGTCGGCCAGCGCGAGCGCGGTGGCCGTGGCGGCCGCGGCGGCGGCCGGCCCCACCCCGCCGACGAGCACGTCGGCGGCGAGGCCGGGCAGATCCCGCCGGGAGAGCGGGTATCCGCCGGGAAGGGCGCGCGGCTCCGGTGTCACCGGGTCCGGATGAGGGGTGGGCCCGGTCAGGCCACTGACGACGGAGTCTGCCTCCGCCGCCACCGCGGTCACGATGAGCGCGCGCACCGTCGGTACGGGGCTACTTGAGCTTGACGTTGTAGGCCCAGACGGCGAGCGGCTTGCCGTCCTCGCCGACCTGGACGATGTTCAGCTTCTTGGAGGACGGGGCCTCGCCCTGGCCGCCGGTGGCGAAGATGTCGGCGCCGGGGAAGCTGCGGTAGGTGTTGGAGGAGGGCTCGGTGATCGGCTGGCCGTCCAGGACCGCCTGCCACCGCTTGCCGTCCTCGACGACTTCCGGCTCGACACCGAGGCGCAGGGTGTCCCCGCGGCCGTACTCGATGGTCTTGGCGTCCTTCATGTCGGTGAGGCACTCCTGGACCTTGTCCATGGAGAGCTCCTTGTCGTCGGAGCAGGCGGCCTCGGTGGACACCGACGACGTGCCGACCGTCACGGTCGCCAGCGGCGTCGGCTTGTCGCAGGCGGAGAGGAGGAGGAGGCCGGCGGACACGGCTCCGAGGGCCGCGACGCTGCGGCGGCCCCTACCCGAGAAAAGCGGTGCGGTCATGAGCCGAAGGCTATCGGGCCACCCGGCTCCGCCGCCGCACGGGGGTCCCGCGTGGCCTGCGGCGCGGCGTGGCGCCCTCCGGGCGGGGCCGGACCGGCGCCCGGCCCGGCCTTACGCCACTCGGGGGCGGGGGGAGCCCGGGTGGTGGTGGCGGGGCGAGGTGAGGAGGCCGCGGAAGGCCATCGTGGTGCCCGCCGCGACGATCGCCGCGGCCACGGCCATCCCCAGTGCCCCGTTCAGCGGCAGCGCGATGCCGATCGCGCCGCCCAGCACCCACGCCACCTGGAGCAGCGTCTCCGAACGGGCGAACGCGGACGTCCGTACCGCCTCCGGCACGTCCCGCTGGATCATCGCGTCCAGCGACAGCTTCGCCAGCGCCTGGCAGAACCCGGCCGTGGCCCCCAGGACCGCCATGAACAGCCCGCTGAAGAACACCGCCGCCAGGACCGCGATCCCCAGGGTCACCGACAGCACCGCCGCGATGATCGTCTCCGGCGCCCGGGCCCGCAGCCAGGCGCCCACCGCAGTCCCGCACGCGTTCCCGACTCCCGCCGAGACGCCCACGATGCCCAGCGACACCGCCGCGCTCTGCCCGGCGAGGGGGTGCTCCCGCAGCAGGAACGCCAGGAAGAAGATCAGGAACCCGGACAGTGCGCGCATCGCCGCGTTCGCCAGCAGCCCGCACAGCACCGACGGGCTGACCGTGCGCAGCCCCGGTTTTCGGGAGTGCGGCTCGTGCGTGGACAGCCGGGCCCGCCGCTCGCCCTTCGCCTCGTCCACCTTGTGCGGCAGCGTGAACGCCGCGAACGTGCCCCCGATGAAGATGGCGCAGGCCCCGTACAGCGGCCACGGCGGCCCGATGGCGTGCAGCCCCGCCGCGACCGGCGCCGCCGCCGCCGTGGCCAGCAGGCCCGCCAGGGTGACCCGGGAGTTCGCCTTGACGAGTGAGAACTTCGGCGGGAGCAGCCGCGGCACCACCGCACTGCGGACCACCCCGTACGCCTTGGACGCGACGAGCACGCCCAGCGCGGCCGGGTAGAGCTCCAGCCCGCCCGTGGCCACGGCGCCGGACATCATCACCGCGAGGAGCGCCCGCGCGAGCATCGCGACGGCCATCGCGGCCCGCCGCCCGTGCGGGAGCCGGTCCAGCGCCGGGCCGATCACCGGGGCCAGCAGGGTGAAGGGGGCCATCGTGATCGCCAGGTACAGGGCGACGCGGCCGCGTGCCTCGTCCGTGGGGACCGAGAAGAACACCGTCGAGGCCAGCGCCACGGTGATCATCACATCGCCGGCGCCGTTGATGGCGTGCAGCTCGATCAGCTTGCCGAGGCCCGATTCGCCGGCCCCGTGCGCGTGCGTGGCCCGCCGGATCCCGCGGGCCGTACCGGTGAAAGGGCGCTGCAGGGCACGCCCGACGGCCCGGCCGGCCCGTCTGGCCGGTCCCGAGCCGTCACGGGACGACCGTACGGGTGCCACACTCGACATAGTGCCCCACGGACCCCGCCGGGTCCCGTCCCGGCGCGTTACGGGCGCCCGTCGGGTCGCCGTCGGGCCGCTGTCCGGTCGTGGTCCGGAGGGTGGAGGAGTGGTGTCGGCGCGCGGGCTTGTCCGCGAATCGGACCTTGCATGTGGGCCCGAGGCTTCGGAGGAGGTAGCGTGCGTAGCGCGCCACCGGCGGTTGCTCTCGGCCGCGCGCCTCTTCGCGATCCCGCAGAATGGATAGCAGGTAGGTGCGCCCGAGGCCGATCGGGTGCGGACGTCGACGCGGCCCTCTGGTCCGCTCCGCCCGCGCCACGTACGGACAGGACCGACGGGTCGTTGTGGACGACAGTACGGACGGCGCACTCGTGAGACGGCGTAGGAGAGAACGAGACCTGTGAGTGCTGCGACGACGCGAAGCCGTACCCCCGACCGCCTGTGCGCCGAGGCGGTAGACCTCGCCCGCGCGGCGGCCGAGGAAGCCGCCGCTCCCGGAGTGGTGGGCGAGCACGTCTCGGCCGTCGCGGAGGGCGACCGGGTCGTCACGCACTTCTTCGAGTGCAAGGACCCCGGCTACCGCGGCTGGCGCTGGGCCGTCACCGTGACGCGCGCCTCCCGCGCCAAGAACGTCACCCTCGACGAAACGGTGCTGCTTCCCGGCGACGACGCCCTCCTGGCCCCCGAGTGGGTGCCGTGGAGCGAGCGGCTGCGCCCCGGCGACATGGGCCCCGGCGACCTGCTGCCCACCGACGCCGAGGACCTGCGGCTGGAGCCGGGCTGGTCGGGCGAGGACGTACCGCCGCCGAACTCGGTCGTCTCCACCGAGATGGCGGAACTGGTCGAGGCCGAGGACGCCGACGTCACCGACCGCACCGTGGTACCCGTACGGGGTTCCATCACCTCCGTCGCCGAGGAACTCGGCATGCGGCGCGCCCGCGTCCTGTCCCGCTACGGGCTGCACAGCGCCGCCGACCGCTGGGACGAGGGCTTCGGGGCCAAGACGCCGATGGCGCAGGCGGCGCCCGCCTCCTGCGTCTCCTGCGGCTTCCTCGTCGCCATCGGCGGCTCGCTCGGCCAGGCCTTCGGCGTCTGCGCCAACGAGTTCGGCCCGGCCGACGGACACCTCGTCTCCCTCTCGTACGGCTGCGGCGGCCACTCCGAGGCCGCGGTCATGCCGAAGCCGCTGCGCCCGGCGCCGCCGGTGCTCGACTCGATGGCCTCGGACGAGTTCCTGCTGCGCCCGGCCCCCGACACGGGCTCGGTCCCCTCGACGGACCTCCCGGCCGCGGACCTCGGGCACTCGTAGCCGTACGCGGCGAGGAGCCCGAGCCGGCCGGCGGGGCGACGGCCCCGGCAGGGCGGCGTACCCTCGCCCCATGGGGGAAGACGGCATGGTGGGGCGGGACGGCCGGGTGACCGGGACGGTGGGCCCGGGCCTGGTGGGCGAGGTCATCGTCCGCATCCGGGGCGGCGCGGAGCACTTCCTCGCGCACCCGGCGCCCGGGACGGGCCGGCTGCCGGTCGGCACGGTCGTGACCGTCGTCGAGTACCTGCCGCCGCGCACGGTGTACGTGATGGCGGCCTACGACAACTGAGCTCCGGCGCCACCTGCGCGGATGTGGTTCGTATCAAGATGGCGACAAGAAAGCGCGAGCGTCTTCTTAACGGCCCGGCACAGGAGCACACTCGCCCTCGTCAGTGTCGAACGGCACTGCGATAAGGGGGCGTTGCCGATGGCTATCGGCGTCGTGGCGGGAATCGTTCTCGCCGCAATCCTGGCTTTGATCGGGCTGTTCAAGCTCATGTGGCGAGTGGCCGAACCGAACGAGGCACTCGTCATCTCCGGCTCCACGCACCGCACCGAGGGCATCGGCGAGGGCATGGGGTTCCGGATCGTCACCGGGCGCGGAACCCTCGTGGTGCCCGGCGTCCAGGCGGTACGGAAGCTGTCGCTGGACCTCAACGAGACCCAGCTGAACGTGGACTGCGTGACCCACCAGGGCATCCCGCTGCGCGTGAAAGGCGTCGTGATCTTCAAGATCGGCGACGACCTCGTGTCCATCGCGAACGCGGCGCGCCGCTTCCTGGACCAGCAGAAGATGATGCCCGAGCGGGTGCACATCGTCTTCGCGGGCCATCTGCGGTCCATCGTGGGCGGGTTGACGGTCGAGGACATGATCCGCGACCGCGAGAAGCTCACCGGGCAGACCCGGGCGGCCTGCGGCACGGAGATGGAGAAGCTCGGCCTCATCGTCGACTCGCTGCAGATCCACGAGATCGAGGACCCGACCGGCTACATCAAGAACCTGGCGATGCCGCACGCGGCCGCCGTCCAGCGGGACGCGCGCATCGCGCAGGCCGAGGCGAACCGTTTGGCCACCGAGGCCGAGCAGACCGCGTTCGCGCGGATGGCGGAGGCCACCCGCGACAGCGAGATCCTCCAGGCCGGCTACCAGGCCGAGCGCGACAAGGCCGCCGCGACCGCCCGCCAGGCGGGCCCGCTCTCGGAGGCGGCGGCCCGCCAGGAGGTCGTCGTCCAGGAGACCCGGGTCGCCGAGCTCGAGGCGCACCGCCGCGAGCAGCAGCTCCAGGCCGACGTACGCAAGCCCGCGGACGCGGCGGCGTACGAGACCCGCACCCGGGCCGAGGCCGAGCGCGACGCCCGCATCTCGGCGGCGCAGGCCAAGGCCAAGGAGACGGAGCTGGCGGCCGCAGCCGAGGCCACGCGCGTGACCACGGCGGCGACTGCGGACGCGGCGGCCACCGAGGCCAGGGGGCTCGCCGCCGCGAAGGCCACCCGGGCGACCGGTGAGGCCGAGGCCGCGGCCACCCAGGCGAAGGGCCTCGCGGTGGCGGCGTCGGCGAAGGCGAAGGGCCTCGCCGAGGCCGACGCGATCAAGGCGCGGGCCGCCGCACTGGCCGAGAACCAGGAGGCGGTGGTCGCGCAGCAGCTCGCCGAGAACTGGCCGGCGATCGTGGAGGCGGGCGCGGGTGCCTTCGGCAACGTGGAGCACATGGTCCTCCTGAACGGCGCGGAGGGCATGTCGGAGATGTTCGCGAAGGCGCTGACCATGGGCGGCACCGGGCTGGGCCTGGCCCGCCAGCTGCTCGCGTCGATGTCCCAGCCGGCCGCCCCGGGGGCCGCCCCGGGCACCACCCCGGTGAACGGCAGCACGGCATCCTCGTCCCACCAGATCCCGATCGCGGAGGCGTAACCCGCTGCCCGGCGCGGGCCTGACCCACACGGGTTAGGCTCGCGCCATGAGGCTGTCATGAGGCTGTTCGCCGCGGTGATGCCGCCCCGGGAGGCCGTCGACGAGCTCCGCGAGGCCGTCGAGGCCGTCCGGGACGCCCCGCCCGTCGGGGACGACCCGGCCCTCGGGCACGACCGGTCCGGCCGGCACGACCGGCTGCGCTGGACCGGGGAGGCGGGCTGGCACTTCACGCTCGCCTTCATGGGCGAGGTACGGGACGAGGTCCTGCCCGACCTGTACGCCCGCCTGGGCCGCGCCGCGCACCGCACCGACCCCTTCCCCCTCCGCATCCACGGCTCCGGGCACTTCGGCGAGCGTGCCCTGTGGGTCGGCGCCGCCGGCGGGCTCGACCAGATGCGGATGCTCGCCGAGCGCGCGGACGCCGCCGCCCGCCGGGCCGGGATCCCCATGGACCAGCACCGCCGGTACAGCGCCCACCTCACCCTGGCCCGCAGCCACGGCGGCACCGACCTGCACCCGTACCTGGAGGCCCTCGCGGGTTTCGAGGGCACGCCCTGGCAGGTCGGGGAGCTCAGCCTGGTCCGCAGCAACCTCCCGGCCGGCGGAGTCCCGGGAGAGCAGCCCCGCTACGAGGTCCTCGAGGCCTGGCCCCTGGGCGCTTGACCCTCGGTACGGGAACGGCGGAGGACCGCGTTACGCTCGACGGGTGGATCCCAAGACCCGAAACCGCGTAATGGCCGGTGTACTCGTGCTGATGTTCGTCGTCGTGGCAGTGGCAGCCGCCGTGGGCCAGTAGCTCCTGCCCGCGGGGGCCTTGCCTGGAGTGGGCTCCAAGCAGTTGGCTTGGGAGCCATGAAGTACACACAGCTGGGACGCACCGGACTCAAGGTCAGCCGACTTGTACTCGGCACGATGAACTTCGGTCCGCAGACAGACGAACCCACCAGCCACTCGATCCTGGACACGGCGCTCGCCTCGGGTCTGAACTTCGTCGACACGGCCAACGTCTACGGGTGGGGGGAGAACAAGGGCCGCACCGAGGAGATCATCGGCACCTGGTTCGCCCAGGGCGGCGGCAGGCGGGACAAGACCGTGCTGGCCACCAAGGTGTACGGGAACATGGCCGGCGACGGCGACCCGTGGCCCAACCACGACAAGCTCTCGGCGCTGAACATCCGCCGGGCCGTCGAGGCCAGTCTCAAGCGGCTGCAGACGGACTACATCGACGTCTACCAGTTCCACCACGTCGACCGCCGGACCCCCTTCGAGGAGATCTGGCAGGCCGTCGACGTGCTGATCCAGCAGGGCAAGGTGCTGTACGCCGGGTCGTCGAACTTCCCCGGGTACAAGATCGCCCAGGCCAACGAGGCGGCCGCCCGGCGCGGCTCGGTCGGGCTGGTCAGCGAGCAGTGCCTGTACAACCTCGCGGAGCGGCGCGCCGAGATGGAGGTCATCCCGGCGGCGCAGGAGTACGGGCTCGGGGTGATCCCGTGGTCCCCGCTGCACGGCGGGCTGCTCGGCGGCGTCATCAAGAAGGAGGTCGCGGGCGGCCGCCGCGCCGAGGGCCGCTCGGCGGACGCGCTGGCCAACACCGCGGTGCGGGCGCAGGTGCAGGCGTACGAGGACCTGCTCGACAAGCACGGCCTGGAGCCCGGCGAGACGGCCCTGGCGTGGCTGCTGACCCGGCCCGGGGTGACGGGCCCGATCGTGGGTCCCCGTACGGCGGAGCAGCTGGAGAGCGCGCTGCGCGCGCTCGAGCTGGAGCTGTCCGAGGAGGTGCTCACCGGCCTGGACGAGATCTTCCCCGGCCCGGGCCCCTCGCCCGAAGCCTTCGCCTGGTGATCCGGTAGCAGCACGGTGTACGGCCGCCGCGTCCCGGTGATGCGGCGGCCGCGCCGCACGGCGCGGGGCAAGTGCCGCCGGGGGAACGGGTGTCAGCGGTCCGCGGCGGGGCGGTAGGGGCCTGCGATGCCCCAGGCCTGGTGCAGGACCGCCGCGAACTCCCCGGCCAGCCGGTGCTCGCCCGAGGCGTTGGGGTGGGTGCCGTCGTAGGTGTCCTGGTGGATCTCGTACGAGGCCGGGCGCGCGGCCAGCAGGATCGGCGAGGCCTCGGTCGACAGGTCGGCGACGGCCTTCGCGAGGAGCTCGTTGAACCGGGCGACCTCGGCCGCGAAGGGTGCGTCGGACTCGGCCCGGACGTTCGGGATGACCGGGAGCAGGATCATCCGTATGTCCGGCCGGGCGGCGCGGGCCTCCGCGACGAAGCGGCGGGCATTGGCCGCGGTCTCCTCGGCGCCGGTGTAGAAGCCGAGGTCGATCAGGCCGAGGGAGACAAGGAGTATGTCGGCTCCGCCGGAGCGCACGGCGGAGCCGATGAGCGGGGCCATGTGCTGCCAGCCCTCGCCCCAGCCGGCGAGGTGGCGGCGGGCGTGCTCCGGGAAGCCGGGGTCCGCGTACGCGTGGCTGGTCGGCTCGTTCGCGGAGGTGTCGAACAGCTCGCAGCGCGGGCCGACGATCTCGTACGGGCCGCCGAGGGCGGCATCGAGGTGCTGCCACATCCGGTAGCGCCAGGTGTAGTCGCCGGCGCGTCCGATGGTCATGGAGTCGCCGACGAACATGAAACGCATCCGGTCATCATCGCGGATCACGCGCCGGGAGCCCCTGTGATGCCGGACACGCGGGGCGGGCTGGCACGCTTGGGGTATGCGCCTGCTGCCGTTGACCGCCGTCATTGCCCTTGCCGTGCTGCCGGGTTCGGCCGCCGCGGCCGCCCAGAGCCCCCCCTCCGTGCCGTCGGGGTTCACGATCGCCGATCCGCGGATCAAGGAGTCGAGCGGGCTGGCGGCGAGCCGGATCCACCCGGGCGTGTACTGGACGCACAACGACAGCGACGACGGCCCGTTCGTGTACGCGGTGGACTCGGCGACCGGCAGGACCGTGGCCCGGGTGACGCTGACCGGGGTCGGGACCCCGCGCGACGTCGAGGCGATCTCGCTGGGCCCGGACGGGCAGCTGTACGTCGGGGACATCGGCGACAACCTGAACGGGAGCTGGGACCACGTCTGGGTCTACCGCTTCCCGGAGCCGAAGCAACTGGCCGATGTCACGGTCAAGGCCGAGCAGTTCACGGTGAAGTACGCGGACGGGGCGCGCAACGCGGAGGCACTGATGGTGCATCCGGTGACGGGCCGGGTGTACATCGCGAGCAAGAGCGAGGACAAGGGCGGGCTGTACGAGGGGCCCAAGGAGCTGTCCGCGTCGGGGCCGAACGTGTTCCGGCGGGTGGCGGACCTGCCGTGGGTCACGGACGGGGCGTTCTCGCCGGACGGCGGCCGCCTGACGCTGCGCGGCTACTTCTTCGCGCGGACCTACCCGTGGAAGGACGGGAAGCCGGAGGGCGAGGGCGAGCGGGTGGACGCGCCGTGGCAGGGGCAGGCGGAGTCGGTGACGTACTCGGCGGACGGGTCGGCGCTGATGTTCGGCTCGGAGGGGGAGTCGAGCAGGGTGGTGGCGGTTCCGGTGAAACCGGCGTCCGGCGGCTCCCCCGCCCCCGCGAAGCCGGGCACGACTCCGGCCGCCGGGGCCCCCGGCCCTGCGGGCGAGCAGGGCGGGGGCAGCTTCACGAAGGGCGCGGCCGTGCTGGCCGTGGGCACGGTGCTGGTGCTCGGGGCCAAGCGGCTCTTCCGCCGCCGGCCCCGAGGGGACTCCTGACCGGGGGTCCTCACGCCGCCGCGACCAGCTCGCGGGGGCGGGGGGTCGGGACGAACGTGACTCCCTTGCGGGTCACGCTCAGGCGGAGGTTGCCCACGCGGGAGAGGATCACCGCGATCGCCGCGGCCGCGGCCAGCGAGACGAGTCCGCCCGCGGCCATGCCGATCCGGGCCCCGTACGTGTCCGTCACCCAGCCGACGATCGGTGCACCGATCGGGGTGCCGCCCGTGAACACCATCATGAACAGCGCCATCACCCGCCCCCGCATCTCGGGGTCGGTGGCCATCTGGACGCTCGCGTTGGCGGTCACGT
This sequence comes from Streptomyces sp. R33, assembly GCF_041200175.1. NCBI lineage: Bacteria > Bacillati > Actinomycetota > Actinomycetes > Kitasatosporales > Streptomycetaceae > Streptomyces > Streptomyces sp. R33. The sequence goes on from NZ_CP165727.1 coordinate 4,925,398, forward strand.
TGACCGTCAGCCCGAACATCCCGATCGGCACGAGCAGCGCCGCGAACAGCCAGAACCCGAGCGCGAAGGCCGTCACGATCTCCAGTACGGAGAACAGCAGTGCCGCCGCGACCAGAAGCCGCAGCCGCGAGTTGCCCCGCCGCGCCGCCAGCAGCGCACCCGCCAGGGAGCCCGCGGCGATCAGCGTGTTGAAGAGCCCGTACGTGCCCGCGTCCCCGTGGAACACGTCGCTGACGAACGCCGACAGCCAGATCGGGAAGTTGAACCCGAAGGTGCCGATGAAGCCGACCAGAACGATCGGCCAGATCAGCTCCGGGCGCCCGGCGACGTAGCGCAGGCCCTCCCGCAGCTGCCCCTTGGCGCGGGGCTGCGGCTCGATCGGGCGCAGTTCGCGCGTCCGCATCAGCAGCAGGCCGGCGACGGGCGCGGCGAAGGACAGTCCGTTCAGCAGGAAGGCCCAGCCGGAGCCGACGGCGGTGATCAGCACACCGGCGATCGCCGGGCCGACCAGCCGTGCGGACTGGAAGTTGGCGGAGTTCAGGCTGACGGCGTTGGCGAGCTGCTCCGGGCCGACCATCTCGGAGACGAACGTCTGCCGTGCGGGGTTGTCCACGACGGTGACGAGGCCGAGCAGGAAGGCCGCGAGGTACACGTGCCAGACCTGGACGTGTCCGGCCAGGGTGAGCACGGCGAGCGCGATACCGGTCAGGCCCATCAGGGATTGCGTGGCGATCAGCAGCGGGCGCTTGGGCAGCCGGTCGGCGAGTACGCCTCCGTAGAGGCCGAACACCATCATCGGCAGGAACTGCAGCGCGATGGTGATGCCGACGGCGGAAGCCGAGCCGGTCAGGGACAGGACCAGCCAGTCCTGGGCGATGCGCTGCATCCAGGTGCCGGTGTTGGAAACGGCCTGTCCCGTGGCGAAGAGCCGGTAGTTCCGGATCTTCAGCGAGCTGAACATCGAGTTGTCCGTGCCCGCGGCGCGCGTCGTGCGCGCGGTGCTAGTGGTGGATGTATGGCCGGGTGCGGAGTCTGCTCCGTTTCCCGTACTCAAAAGCGGTCGCCTCCTGGCGTCGTCTCCTACAAGTGCGCGAGCTTCTCCAGGACGGGCGCTGCCTCGCGCAGCTTGGCCCATTCGTCCTCGGTGAGCTCGGCCGCGAGCCCGGCCAGGAAGGCGTTCCGCTTGCGACGGCTCTCCTCGAGCATCGCTTCGGCCTCCTCGGTCTGGGTGACCACCTTCTGGCGGCGGTCGTCCGGGTGCGGCTGCAGCCTGACCAGTCCCTTGGCCTCCAGCAGCGCGACGATGCGCGTCATCGACGGCGGCTGGACGTGTTCGCGCCGGGCCAGCTCACCGGGGGTGGCCTGGCCGCACCGGGCGAGCGTGCCGAGGACCGACATCTCGGTCGGGCTCAGCGATTCGTCGACGCGCTGGTGCTTGAGGCGCCGGCCCAGCCGCATGACGGCGGAGCGGAGGTCGTTCACGGCGGCAGCGTCGTCGCCATGGGTAAGGTCGAGCATCTCTTTAGACTACCTCATTACTCTCGCTAAAGAATGCCACTTGAGTGGGTCACTCGTACGGGTGAGACGGCAGCGGAAAGCGACACGCGTCCACGGTCTGTGCCACGACCCTTTCGGCATGGGGACACACGTGCTGAGCATGCGCATAGACGGGGAGCTGCTCGACCGCCTCCGGACTCATGCCGCCAAACGCGGAATGAGCGTCCAGGACTATGTCGTCCGGACGCTCATTCGCGATGACTTCGACGAGCGCTTCAAGGCGGCGGTCGACGAGACGGAGAAGTTCTACGGGCTCACGTGAGCCGCGCCCGGGTGGGCGGCCTTACGTGAGGCCGAGGGCCGGCATCGCGTAGTAGAAGACGAACACCGCCGACACGACGTACATGGCCGCCGGGACCTCGCGGCCCCGGCCGGTCGCCAGCCGCAGGACGCAGAAGCTGATGAAGCCGAAGCCGATGCCGTTGGTGATCGAGTACGTGAACGGCATCATCACCATGGCCAGGAAGGCCGGGACGGCGATGGTGAAGTCGCTCCAGTCGATGTCCTTGACCGAGCCCGCCAGGATCAGGAAGCCGACCGCCACGAGCGCGGGGGTGGCCGCCTGGGACGGGACCATGGTGGCGAGCGGGGTCAGGAACAGCGCCACCGCGAAGAGTCCGCCGGTCACGACGTTCGCCAGACCGGTACGGGCGCCCTCGCCGACGCCGGCCGTGGACTCCACGAAGCAGGTGGTGGCCGAGGACGAGGTGGCGCCGCCGGACGCGACGGCCAGGCCGTCGACCAGCAGGACCCGGTTGATGCCGGGGAACTCGCCGGTCTTCTTGTCGATCAGCTTGGCCTCGTCGCCGACGCCGAGGATGGTCCCCATCGCGTCGAAGAAGCAGGACAGCAGCACGGTGAAGACGAAGAGGATGCCGGTCAGCAGGCCGACCTTGCCGAAGCCGCCGAACGGGCTGACCTGGCCGACGAGCCCGAAGTCGGGCGCGGCCACCGGGTTGCCCGGCCACTCGGGGACGGTCAGGCCCCAGCCCGAGTCGGGCAGCCCGGCGATCAGCTGGACGGCGACGGCGATCACGGTCATGACCACGATGGAGATCAGGATCGCGCCGGGCGTCTTGCGGATCAGCAGCGCGAGGGTCAGCAGGACGCCGACGACGAAGATCAGCACCGGCCAGCCGTGCAGGTGGCCGGCCGTGCCGAGCTGGAGCGGCACGGTGGTGTGCGCGGCGTCCGGGATGCGGGTGACGAAGCCCGAGTCGACCAGGCCGATCAGCATGATGAACAGGCCGATGCCGATCGCGATGCCCTTGCGCAGGCCCAGCGGGACGGCGTTCATGACCCGCTCGCGCAGGCCGGTCGCGACCAGCAGCATCACGACGAAGCCGGCCAGGACCACCATGCCCATGGCGTCGGGCCAGCTCATGCGCGGGGCGAGCTGGAGGGCGACGACGGTGTTCACGCCGAGGCCGGCGGCGAGCGCGATCGGGACGTTGCCGATGACGCCCATGAGGAGCGTGGTGAAGGCCGCCGTCAGGACGGTGGCGGTCACGAGCTGGCCGCCGTCGAGCTGGTGCCCGTACATGTCCTTCGCGCTGCCCAGGATGATCGGGTTCAGCACGATGATGTAGGCCATCGCGAAGAAGGTGGCGAAACCGCCGCGGACCTCGCGGGCGATCGTCGAGCCGCGCTCGGAGATCTTGAAGTAGCGGTCAAGGCCGGACGTGCCGTGGGGGGCGGGTTCCGGGAGGGCGGGCGCGGGGGCGGGGGCCGACGTGCTCATGCGGTCCTCTGGGTCCTCATTGCGGGGGCATTGGGGGATTCATACGAAGAAAATGGGCCATGCCCACACCGTTTCAGTATGAACACATGAACGAAAGCCCGTCCATCTCCGCGCGTAGACCCCGTTTCCGCGCACCTAGACTTGAGGGCATGGCGAAATGGACTGCGAAGCACGAGGCGCCCGAGCCCCTCGAGGGCCCGATCGTCGCGACCGTCACCGGCGGCACGATCATCTGGTTCGCCCTGTTCCTGGTCCAGCTCCCCTTCTACGGCTGGTTCGCCGACCGGGACCTGCTGTGGTGGGTCTGGTGCTGCGCGGCCGGCGGCGTGCTCGGCCTGATCGGCCTCTGGTACGTCCGGGGCCGGGACGCGGCACTGAAGCGGCACGCAGCCGCGCGGGCCGCGGGGGACGGGGAGAGCAGCGCCGGCTGAGGGGCCACAGGTCCAGGCTGAGGGGCCACAGGTCCAGGGGTCTGGGGGACCAGGGGACGATTCGGGTCATCCCGAAGTCGGATCTTCGGACTTCTCGGCGGGTGAAGCCGTAGAACCCCCTTTACCGTCGAAAGCATGACGCAGCGGGCAGACATCGACCCCGACGGTTCCGAGCCGGCGGGCAGCAGGGGACCCGGCGGCGCGGCCATCGACGCCGGAGCCGAGCTCGACCCGGTGCACCCGGTCCGGCCGCCCGCGCCCCGGTTCAAGCCCGCCGGCCTGACCACCGCCGAAGTCGCCGAACGCGTTGCCCGCGGAGCAGTCAACGACGTGCCCGTCCGCAGCAGCCGTTCCACCGCCGACATCGTCCGCGCCAACGTCTTCACCCGGTTCAACGCCATCATCGGCGTGCTCTGGGTGATCATGCTCATCGTCGCGCCGCTCCAGGACAGCCTCTTCGGCTACGTGATCATCGCGAACACCGGCATCGGCATCATCCAGGAGATGCGGGCCAAGAAGACCCTGGACAGCCTCGCCGTCATCGGCGAGGCCAAACCCAGCGTCCGCCGCGACGGCCGGACCGCCGAGATCTCCACCTCCGAGATCGTCCTCGACGACGTCATCGAGCTCGGGCCGGGGGACAAGGTCGTCGTCGACGGAGCCGTCGGCGAGGCCGACGGCCTGGAGATCGACGAGTCCCTGCTCACCGGCGAGGCCGACCCCGTCCTGAAGAAGCCCGGCGACCCGGTCATGTCCGGGTCGTTCGTCGTCGCCGGCGGCGGCGCGTTCACGGCCACCAAGGTCGGCCGCGAGGCCTACGCCGCCCAGTTGGCCGAAGAGGCCACCCGCTTCACGCTCGTCCACTCGGAGCTGCGCTCCGGCATCTCCACCATCCTCAAGTACGTCACCTGGATGATGATCCCGACCTCGATCGGCCTGATCATCAGCCAGCTCGTCGTCAAGGACGACAACCTCAAGGACGCCATCGCCCGCACCGTCGGCGGCATCGTCCCGATGATCCCCGAGGGCCTGGTCCTGCTGACCTCCGTCGCCTTCGCGATCGGCGTCATCCGGCTCGGCCGCAAGCAGTGCCTGGTGCAGGAACTGCCGGCCATCGAGGGTCTCGCGCGCGTCGACGTGGTCTGCCTCGACAAGACCGGCACCCTCACCGAGGGCGGCATGGACGTCACCGAGCTCCGCCCGCTCGGCGGCGCGGAGGACGTGTACGTCAGGAAGGTGCTCGGGGCGCTCGGCGAGTCCGACCCGCGCCCCAACGCCAGCCTCCAGGCGATCATCGACGCCTACCCCGTCAGCGCCGAGTGGCGCTGCACCGAATCGCTGCCCTTCTCCTCCGCCCGCAAGTACAGCGGCGCCAGCTTCAGCGAGGGCGACGGCGAGAACAACACCTGGCTGCTCGGCGCCCCCGACGTTCTCCTGCCGGTCGGCGACCCGGCCCTCGACGAGATCAACGGGCTCAACGAACAGGGCCTGCGCGTCCTGCTGCTCGCCAAGGCCGCGCGCGAGCTCGACGACCCGGCCGTCGGGGCCGGGGCCCGGCCGACCGCCCTGATCGTCCTGGAACAGCGGCTGCGCCCCGACGCCGCCGACACCCTGCGCTACTTCGAGGACCAGAAGGTCCACGCCAAGGTCATCTCCGGCGACAACGCGGTCTCCGTCGGCGCGGTGGCCGGCAAGCTCGGCCTGCCGGGCGCCGAGAACACGGTCGACGCGCGCAAGCTGCCGGCCGAGCAGGCCGAGATGGCCAGGGTGCTCGACGACAACGCCGTCTTCGGGCGGGTCACCCCGCAGCAGAAGCGCGACATGGTCGGCGCACTGCAGTCCAAAGGCCACACGGTCGCCATGACGGGCGACGGCGTCAACGACGTCCTGGCCCTCAAGGACGCGGACATCGGCGTGTCGATGGGCTCAGGCTCGGAGGCCACCCGCGCGGTCGCGCAGATCGTCCTCCTGAACAACAGCTTCTCCACCCTCCCCTCGGTGGTCGCCGAGGGCCGCCGGGTCATCGGCAACATCACCCGGGTCGCCACCCTCTTCCTCACGAAGACCGTCTACTCGGTCCTCCTCGCGATCCTGGTGGTCTGCTTCCAGGTCGAGTACCCCTTCCTGCCGCGCCACCTGACGCTGCTGTCCACCCTCACCATCGGCATCCCGGCGTTCTTCCTCGCCCTGGCCCCGAACAAGGAGCGGGCGAGGCCGCACTTCGTGAAACGGGTGATGCGGTACGCGATCCCGGGCGGAGTGATCGCGGCCGTGGCCACCTTCGTGACGTACCTGGTCGCCCGCCACCACTACACGGGCCCGGAAGCCCTGAACGCCGAGACGAGCGCGGCGACGCTGACGCTGTTCCTGACCTCGATGTGGGTCCTGGTGATCATCGCCCGCCCGTACACGTGGTGGCGGGTCGCCCTGGTCGGCGCGATGGGCGCGGCGTTCCTGATCGTCCTGGTCGTCCCGTGGCTCCAGGACTTCTTCCAGCTGAAGCTGGTGGGCACGCAGCTCCCGTGGACGGCGGTGGCCATCGCGGCGGCGGCATCGGTCCTGATCGAGTTCACGTTCCGCTGGGTCGACCGGAAGTTCCCGGCCTAGGCCGGAGGGCGACATGGGCCGGGACCGGGGGACGGCGACCCTGGCACTGCTGTCCTTCGCCATGCTGGTCGTGTCGCTCGACCAGTACATCGTGGTGGTGGCGCTCCCCGACATCGCCCGGGACCTGGGCTACTCCGCACAGACGCTGCAGTCCGTCATCAGCGCCTACGCGGTGACCTCGGCCGGCTTCCTCCTGTTCGGCGGCCGCGCAGCCGACCTGCTCGGACGGCGACGCGTGCTGGCCACCGGCCTCGGGCTGTACACCGCTGCGGCGCTCGCGGGCGGCCTCGCGACCGGGCCCGGGACGCTGCTCGCCGCCCGCGCGGTCCAGGGTCTCGGCGGCGCCCTCGTCTTCCCCACCACCCTGGCCCTCGTCAACACCACCTTCGCCGAAGGCCGGATGCGCAATCGCGCCCTGGGCATCTGGGGCGGTGCCGGAGCGGCGGGACTCGTGATCGGGGTGCTGCTCGGCGGCCTCCTGACGCAGGCCTTCGGCTGGGAGGCGGTGTTCCTCGTCAACGTGGCCCTGGCGGGGCCCGCGCTGCTGCTCACCTTCGTGGTGATCCCGCCGGACGGCCCGCGCGAGAGGGGCCGCACCTTCGACCTGCCCGGGGCGCTCAGCGTCACCGTGGGCGTCACGCTGATCGTGTTCGCCCTGGTCCAGGGACCTGCCCTCGGCTGGCTCTCGCCGGGCTTCCTCGGCAGCGCGGCGGCGGGCCTGCTGCTGATCGCCGCCTTCTCCGTCATCGAGCGGCGCAGCCACGACCCGCTCGTGCCGCCCCGGCTGCTCGCCAACCCCCACCTCGTCACCGGCGTCGTCATCGCGTTCATGTTCATGGCGACGTTCGGCTCGGTGCTCTACTTCCTGTCCCTCTACTTCCAGGAAGTCCTCGGCTACGACGCCCTGCAGACCGGCGCCGGCTTCCTCATCCCCACGGCGGTGGTGGTCGCCGGCTCGACGACGGCCGGCCGGCTGGTGACGCGGTTCGGCCTCAGAACCACGTTGACCGCAGCCCTCGCCGTCGGCGCACTCGGTGCCGTCGCCCTCGGCTTCGCCGTCGCGCCGGACGGCTCGTACACCGACCTGATCCCCGGCCTGGTGGCGCTCAGCATCGGCGACGGCATCGTCTTCACCACCATGTTCATCACCGCCGCCACCGGCGTCCCCGACCGGGACCAGGGCACCGCCTCGGGCATCGCCTCCACCGGCTCGGGCGTGGGCGCGGCGGTCGGCCTCGCCGTCCTCGTCCTGATCGCGACCGCCGGCCTCGACGGCCTCTCCGGCGTACGGCTCCGCGCCGCCACCGCCGAGGGGATCAGCACCGCCCTCTTCGCCGTGGCGGGCGGCATCGCCCTGACCTTCCTCACGGCCCTGACCCGCTGCCCGACCCCGCCCGAACCGTGCCCGACCCCCACGCCCGTCCCGTACCAGACCCGCCGCTGCTGACGGCGGCTTCACGTTCCGCCCCGTGGGGAGGGGGCCCCGGGGAGGGGGACGGCCGGTCCGGCCGGGTTCAGTCGAACCAGCGGTCGCGGGCCAGTTCTGCCGTGCGGGAGGGGTCCTCCAGGAGGGCCGCGACCTCGAAGCGGCGGGGCCACTGGCCGGCCGACCAGGCCAGACCCGCCGCCACGCCCTCGAGGGTGGAGGCGTGCAGGGTGCCGTCGGGGGTGCGGCGCCAGTCGAGTTCCACGCCGCCCGCGATGAGCTCCTCGTGCTCCAGGTAGGTCTCCGGCGTCGAGGGGCCCAGGAGGATCCGGACCGACTCCGGGACGTCGTGCTCCTCGCCCGGGGTCGTCACCTCAGCCGGGACCGTCTGCGAGACGCGGCGGACCTGGAGCAGCTCCGCCAGGTCGGCCGCGCGGGCCGGGGCCACCGGCAGCAGGGGGAGGCCCGCCGTGAGCGGCAGCAGGTCCGGGGCGTCCGCGATCAGCGCGTCCGCCGCGTCGACCACGACGACCTCGCCGTCCACCACCGCCCGCAGCTCGTCCGGGAGCGTGACCTGCTCGGGGTCCAGGTCGGCCAGGGCCCCGTACAGGGCGTGCAGTTGGCGGTCCGACACCTCGCGGTCCGGGTCGGCGAGCCGGCCCAGGAGCTCGGCGGCGCCGCCGGGCTCGTCCAGCAGCGCCGGCACGGTCGTGCGTACGCCCAGCGCCCGCAGGACCTGCTCGTCCTCGAAGCCCGTGGCGTCCGCCGGGGTGTACAGGCCCGCCAGCAGCGGATCGCCGCCCGCCGCGCGCAGACCCGCCGGGCGGCGGCCGTCGAGGACCGGGTGGTCGCGCAGCCACCAGGCGGTGTACGGGCGCACCGACTGCGTGGTGCCGTCCGGGAGGAGGATCCTGACGGGCTGGGTCAGGGCGTCCCGGAGCGGCGGCCGGGCCAGCATCGCCAGGGCCTGGGGCCAGCAGTCGTCGTCGACCAGGTCCAGGTCCCGGACGGCGACGAGTTCGGTGGCCACGGGCGGCAGCGGCGTGTCCGGGAGCTGGTCGAGGACGTCCTCGCACCACACGTCCACCGCGTCCAGCAGGCCCGCGTCGTCGGGCTCGGCGAAGTCCCCCTCGCGCGGCTCCAGTTCGTCCGGGTCGAGGACCACGTCGGTGGCGCGGACCAGCTGGAACTCGGCCAGCACCCCGCAGGCGGTCAGCGGCTGCGCACCCCACCGGTCGGCCAGTTCGGCGTCCACGTACGGGACTTCGTCCTCGCGGATCACCGAGGCCAGCGGGGAGCCCGGCAGCAGGAGCTCGCCCGCGGGCGTGAGCTCGCCGTCCTCGTCCGGGAGGGCCAGCGCGCCCAGCCACGGCTCGTCTCCCGGCTCGAGGTCGGCGTCCCGGACCAGGCCCAGGACCACCTCGGCCAGCTCGTCCGCGTCGAGGGCGTCCTCGTCCCAGACCTCCCCGGCGTCCAGGGAGGCGGCCACCGCGGCCCGTACCTGCGGGGTCGTCAGGACCGCGCGGGGCGTCGCCGGGAGCGCGCCGAGGCGCTCCAGCAGCGGGTGCGCCGCGTCCGGGTGGGCCACCTTCAGGCCCATCCGGGCCAGGTCCTTCGGGGTTTCCGCGTCGGGCAGCAGCACGTGGCGCGGGCCGATCGTGGTCCGCCCGTCGGCCAGCGGCACCGGCAGGCCCGAGAGCCGGTCCGGGTCCACCCCGGCCAGGGTGTCGTACAGCCGGTGCCACCACTCCGGGCCGCGCTCGATGCCCGCGATCCGCTCGATGGCGTCGCCCAGCGGCAGCCGGCCCACGCCCAGCGTGCGCAGCTCCGGCCGGCGCTCCAGCCCGGCGGGGAGCAGGGTCGGCAGCACCTCGGAGAGGACCCGTACGGTCTCGGCGCCGGCGCCCTCCACCACCTCGGCCTCGAAGGGGCGCAGGGCGGCCCGCTCCTCGGCGTGCTCGGCGTGCTCGGCCGGCGCCGCCGGGGCGAGGAAGGCCGTACGGGGCAGCCGCTGCAGCACGGCGGCGCGCAGCGCCCCGTCCAGGACGCCCTTGCCGAGCGGCCCGGGTACGAGGTCCACGAGCGCGGTGGTCACCGGGTCCCAGGCGCCCAGCAGTTCGGCGTACGCGTCGGCCGCGCGCTCCACGAGGAAGTCGGTCAGCGGCCCCGGCGCGGGGTGCCGGCGGGTGGTGTCCAGCGGCAGCGTCGCGATGAGCAGGGCGGGGATGCCCAGCGGCTCGTCGGTCGGGGTCGGCGCGTGCACCACGCTTGCGGTGGCCGGGCGTACGGGAGCGCCGTCGGTGTCGACGGGCACGGCCCAGGACACCGTCCAGGTCGGCCGCAGCCGCTCCTCGACCGGCCGGTCGGCGAGCAGCGCCCGCGCGATGGGGCCGCTGTGGCGGACGGTGCGCCAGCGGCGGGTCTCGCCGTCGGCGCCGCCGGCCGAGTCCTCGATGACGGTGTACGCGCCCTCGTCGCGGCGGCGCAGCGTACGGGTGCCCTCCTCCGGGGTCTCCACGAGGATCTCGGCCAGCCCGGGCAGGGTGAGCAGCAGCGCGTCGTCGATGCCGGCCAGCAGCCGCTGCACCAGGTCCCCGGCGGCGGCGTCGCGCAGCGGGAGGACGACCACGGTGTCGTAGCCCTCGGGGGCGGTGCCCTCGGCGGGCAGCGGCAGCCGCAGCAGCGGGACGTGCCCGTCACGGCGGCGCAGTTCGTCGCCGAGGCCGGGGCTGCCGTTGGCGGCGTCGCGGGCCAGTTCGCGGGCCTCGGCCAGGGACCACCGGACACCGCCGTGGCGGCCGAGTACGGCGGGCTCGTCGGACACCGCGAGGACGGCCGCGAAGCCGACGCCGAAGCGGCCCACGGTGTCACCCGAACCGGTGGACTCCCGCTTCGCGGAGGCCCGCAGGGTGCTCAGCGACTCCACGCCCGTCGCGTCCAGCGGGGCACCGGTGTTGGCGACGGCCAGCACCGCGTGCCCGCCCTCGCCGGGGTGCAGGGTGAGCCGGAGCCGGCCGGGCACCCGGGCCCGGGCCGCGGCGTCGGCCGCGTTCTGCGCCAGCTCGACGACGAGCCGGTCGCGGTAGCCGCCGAGGGCCAGGTCCTCCTCGGCGTTGGCGTCCTCCCGGAAGCGGGCCGGGCCCGCGCCCCAGGCGTCGAGCACCCCGCGCCGCAGCCGGGCCGTGCCGAAGGGGTCCACGCCACCCTGGGCCGCCGTCACTCGCACGCTCACGCCGCTGCCTCCAAGCTGTCCTGCACTGCACTGCATTCACCGAATGCCGAATGCCGAGGCCATGAAGGTATCGCGTGCGGCCCCCGGCAGTCGGGGCGGCCGGGCCCGTGCCGGGCCCGTGCGGCCGACGACGGCTCCGCCTCCCGGCTCGCCGGGTCCCGGACCGCGCGCCGCGTACGCAACGACGGAGCCCCCGGCGACACGAGGTCACCGGGGGCTCCGTACGCGTACCGGAGGCGGGGTGCGGTCAGAGCTTCTCGATCACGTAGTCGATGCACGCGGTCAGCGCCTGCACGTCCGCCGGGTCGATCGCCGGGAACATCGCGATGCGCAGCTGGTTGCGGCCGAGCTTGCGGTACGGCTCGGTGTCCACGATGCCGTTGGCGCGCAGCACCTTGGCGACGGCGGCCGCGTCGATGTCGTCCGAGAAGTCGATCGTGCCGATGACGGCGGAGCGCTTGTCGGCGTCCGTGACGAACGGGGTGGCGTACTTCGACGCCTCGGCCCAGCCGTACAGGTTGCGCGCGCTGGCCGCCGTACGGCCGGTCGTGAACTCCAGGCCGCCCTGGCCGTTCATCCACTCCAGCTGCTGGTTCAGCAGGAAGAGGGTGGACAGCGCCGGGGTGTTGTACGTCTGGTTCTTCAGCGAGTTGTCGATCGCCGTCGGCAGCGAGAAGAACTCCGGGATGTGCCGGCCGGACGCGTGGACGCGCGCCGCGCGCTCCAGGGCCGCCGGGGAGAACGCCGCCAGCCACAGACCGCCGTCGGAGGCGAAGGACTTCTGCGGGGCGAAGTAGTAGACGTCGGACTCGATGATGTCCACCGGCAGGCCGCCGGCACCCGAGGTCGCGTCCACCAGGACGAGTGACCCGGCGTCGGCGCCCGCGACGCGCTTGACCGGTGCGGCCACACCCGTCGAGGTCTCGTTGTGCGTGTACGCGTACACGTCGACGCCCGCTTCGGCCGCCGGCTCGGGGTGCGTGCCCGGCTCGGAGGAGATCACGGTCGGCTCGTCCAGCCACGGCGCGAGCTTCGCGGCCTTGGCGAACTTGGAGGAGAACTCGCCGAAGGTCAGGTGCTGGGACTTCTGCTCGATCAGCCCGTGCGTCGCGATGTCCCAGAAGGCGGTGGAGCCGCCGTTGCCCAGGATCACCTCGTAGCCCTCGGGGAGGGAGAAGAGGTCCCGCAGGCCCTGACGCACCGAGCCGACCAGGTTCTTGACCGGGGCCTGGCGGTGCGAGGTTCCGAGCAGGGAGGTACCGGTGGCGGCGAGGGCGTCCAGCGCCTCGGTCCGCACCTTGGAGGGGCCCGCGCCGAAGCGTCCGTCGGCGGGCTTGATGTCAGCGGGAATCTGGATCTCGGCCACGAGCGGAGCGTATCCGGTCCCGGTCCACGCCTTGGAGGCGCGTCCACCCGATGAGACGAGTCCGGCCGGTGGGAGGGTGGGGCCGTGACGTCACCCGGGGAACTCGAACGGACATTGCGGGAGAACCTGCGCGGGGAGGTGGACTTCGGGGCCGCGGCGCGCGCCCTCGCGACGATGGACGCCTCGAACTACCGGCGCGTCCCGGCCGGCGTGGTCGCGCCGCGCGACGCCGAGGACGTGGCGGCCGCGCTGCGGATCTGCGCGGACGCCGGCGTACCGGTCGTCCCGCGCGGCGGCGGCACGTCGATCGCCGGGCAGGCCACGGGCGTCGGCGTGGTGCTGGACCTGACCCGGCACATGAACGCCCTCGTGTCGCTGGACCCGGACGCCCGCACGGCCGTGGTCCAGCCGGGCCTCGTGCTCGACCGGCTGCGCGGCGCGGCGCGCCCGTACGGGCTGACCTTCGGCCCGGACCCCTCCACCCACTCCCGCTGCACGCTCGGCGGCATGATCGGCAACAACGCGTGCGGGGCCCACTCGGTGGCCTGGGGGACCACCGCGGACAACGTGGCGGAGCTGGCGGTGACGGCGTACGGAGGCTCCTCGTACCGGCTCGGCACGGGCTGGCCGGGAGCCCCGGCGGGCCTGCGCGAACTGGTGTCGCAGAACCTGGCGGTGCTGCGTACGGGCATGGCCGGGGGCGGGGGTTTCTCGCGGCGGATCTCCGGATACGGCGGGCTGGACGCGCTGCTGCCCGAGCGGGGCGTGCAGGTGGCCCGGGCGTTCTGCGGGAGCGAGGGCACGCTCGGGGTGGTGACCGAGGCGGTCGTACGCCTGGTGGAGGCGCCGCGCGCGCCGGCGCTCGCGGTCCTCGGGTACGCGGACGAGAGCGCGGCGGCGGACGCGGCGGCGGGGCTGCTCCGGTTCGGGCCGCTGACGGTGGAGGGCATGGCGGCCGACCTGGTCCGCGGCGCGGCCGGGCTCCCGCGCGGGGCAGCCTGGCTGTTCGTCGAGATGGGGGACGAGGGCGCCGCCCGGTCCCTCGTACGGGCCGCCGACGCGGTGGACTCGGCCGTGGTCACGGACCCGGCGGGGCAGCGGGCGCTGTGGCGGATCCGTGAGGACGCGGCGGGCACGGCGACGCGGATGCCGGACGGCTCGATGGCCTGGCCGGGGTGGGAGGACTGCGCGGTGCCGCCGGCCCGGCTGGGCGCGTACCTGCGGGAGTTCCGCGCGCTGCTGGCGGCGCACGGGCTGCGCGGGACCCCGTACGGGCACTTCGGCGAGGGCTGCGTCCACGTACGGATCGACTTCGACCTGGTGTCGGAGGCGGGGATCGCCCGCTTCAGGGCGTTCTCCTCGGACCTGGCGGACCTGGTGGTCTCCCACGGCGGCTCCCTCTCCGGGGAGCACGGGGACGGGCAGGCGCGGGCCGAGCTCCTGCCGAGGATGTACGGGGAGGAGGTCGTCCGGCTCTTCGGCGCGTACAAGGACGTGTGGGACCCGGCGGGCGGCATGAACCCGGACATCCTGGTCCGCCCTGCCCGCCTGGACGAGAACCTGCGCTTCGCGGTCCTGCCGGGTGGGGGCCTGTCGGATGGAGTGGCCCGCTGCGTGGGCGTGGCGAAATGCCGCTCGACGGACGCGCCCGGGCAAGGGGTGATGTGCCCGTCGTTCCGGGTGACGGGGGAGGAGCAGCACTCCACACGGGGCAGGGCGCGTCTGCTGCACGAGATGCTGGCGGGGGAGATCGTGACCGACGGCTGGCGCTCGCCGGAGGTCGCGGAGGCGCTCGACCTCTGCCTGGCCTGCAAGGGCTGCCGCAGCGACTGCCCGGTGGGCGTGGACATGGCCGCGTACAAGGCGGAGTTCCTGCACCGCCACTGGGCGGGCCGCATCCGGCCGCTGTCCCACTACACCCTGGGCGGCCTGCCGGCCTGGCTCCGTCTGATCGCCGCCCTCCGCGCCACGGCCCCCGCGAACGCGGTGGCCCGCCGCTTCCGCCTGCCGGGCCTGACGCCGCAGCGCCCCCTCCCGCCGCTGGCCGGCGAGCCGTTCACCCGCTGGTGGCACGGCGCGGGCCGCAACGCGCAGCCCTCCGGCCCTTCGACCGGGCTCGCCCCCGGCAGGCCGGGGTCCGGGAAGGGGCGGGGCGGGGGAGAAGGCCGCCCGCAGGGTTCCGACCGGCCCCGCGTCACGCTCTGGCCCGACACGTTCACCGAGTACCTGTCCCCGCAGACCGGCCAGGCGGCCGTCCGCGTCCTCGAGGCCGCCGGCCTCGCCGTGGACCTCCCCCCGGCGGGAGTCTGCTGCGGCCTGACCTACATCTCCACCGGCCGACTCGACCGCGCCCGCAAAGTCCTGCGCCGCACCCTCGACGCCGTGGGCGACCCGCACGTCCAGGACCCCGTCCTCGTCCTCGAACCCAGCTGCGCCGCAGCCCTGCGCACCGACCTCCCCGACCTCCTCCCCGACGACCCGCGCGCGCAGCGCCTCGCCCGCGCCGTCCGGACCTTCGCGGAGACCCTCGAGGAGTACGCCCCCCACTGGCAGCCGCCCCGCCTCGACCGCCCGGCCGTCGGCCAGACCCACTGCCACCAGCACGCCGTCCTCGGCGACTCCGCCGACCGCCGGCTGCGCGAGCGGGCCGGGCTGAGCGGCGAGCTCAGCGGCGGCTGCTGCGGCCTCGCCGGGAACTTCGGCTTCGAACCGGGCCACCACGAGGTCTCCGTCGCCTGCGCGGAGGAACAGCTGCTCCCCGCCCTGCGCGCGGCCCCGCCCGGCGCCGCGATCGTGGCGGACGGGTTCTCGTGCCGTACCCAGATCGCCCAGCTCTCCGACGGCGGAAGCCGCGCGGCCCGCCACCTGGCGGAGCTGCTGGCGGAGGGCCTGTAAGGCAACGCACCTGTAAGGCAACGCACGCCCCGATGGCCCTTACCTACCCCTTAGTCTGGATGAATGCCCGCACCCTCCCCCAAATCCGCCCCCACCCCCACCCCGGTGGCCGTCGCCCCCGCGGTTCCGGCCCTCCCGCCGGCCGCCGGCCCGTCGCGCTTCGGCCCGGTCGCACTGGTGATCGCGGCGGGGGTCTCGGTGCAGTTCGGCGCCGCGCTCGCGGTCATGATCATGCCGCGGGCGGGCGCCGCGGGCGTGGTCACGCTGCGGCTGGCGGCCGCCGCGCTGGTGCTGCTGGCCCTGTGCCGCCCGAAGGTACGCGGGTACTCGCGCGCGGACTGGGTCACCGTCGTCGCCTTCGGCGTCGCGATGGCCGGCATGAACGGGCTCTTCTACCAGTCCATCGACCGGATCCCGCTCGGTCCGGCCGTCACCCTCGAGGTGCTCGGCCCGCTGGTCCTCTCGGTCGCCGTCTCGCGCCGTCTGGTGAACCTGCTGTGGGCGGGCCTGGCCCTGGCCGGAGTCGCCCTGCTGGCCACCCACGGCGGCGGCAGCGGCTTCGGCGGCCTCGACCTCCTGGGCGCCGCCTTCGCCCTCGGAGCGGGCGCGATGTGGGCGGCGTACATCGTGTTCAGCGCGCGTACGGGCCGCCGCTTCCCGCAGGCGGACGGGCTGGCCCTCGCCATGGCGGTGGCGGCGGTGCTGTCCCTCCCGCTGGGCGTGGTCGAAGCGGGCTCCGACCTCCTGGTCCCGAGCACCCTGGCCCTCGGGGTCGGTGTCGCCGTCCTGTCCTCCGTCCTGCCGTACACCCTGGAACTCCTGGCGCTGCGCCGCCTGCCCGCACCGACGTTCGCGGTCCTGATGAGCCTGGAGCCGGCGATCGCGGCCACGGCCGGGTTCCTGATCCTGAACCAGGCGATGTCGGCTTTGGACGCACTGGCGATCGCGCTGGTCATCGGGGCGAGCATGGGCGCGGTCCGCTCCCAGGGCCGCAAGGCGGTCGCCGCCTGATCCCGGGCACGATCCGCCTGGGCGAGTCAGGCGTCGGGGCCTGATCCGTCTCGTTCCCCGTCCCCGTACCGGGCCGTCATCGCCCCCAGCGCATCCCGGATCAGGGCCCGCAGGGGCGGTGGGGAGAGGACCTCCGCGTCGGGGCCCAGGGCCAGGAACTGCGCCTGCGCCTGCTCCTGCGACTCGATCGGCAGGACCGCCCGGGTCCAGCCCGCCACCTCCGGGTCCGGGGCGCCCCCGGCGGCCAGGGCCCGCGCCTGGGCCCCCGTCAGCCGCGCGGCGCCCCGCGGGGAGAGCCGTACCACCGCCTCTTCGGGATGGAGCCGCGCATGGAACTCCTCCTGGGTCCTGCGCCAGTGCGCCGCCAGCTCGAAGCCCTCCGGCAGCAGGCACTCCTCGGCCGTCTCGCGGACCGACAGGATCTGGTCCACCCGGTACGTCCGCGGCCCTGCCGCGCCCGCCGCCCCGGACCGCCCGGAGGGCTCCGCCGGGGCGGCCACCAGGTACCAGCGGCCCGCCTTCAGCACCAGCCCGTAAGGCTCGAGCCGCCGGTCCACCTCCTGCGGCTCCTTCCACCGCCGGTAGCGGACCTCGATCACCCGCCCCCGCCACACCGCGTCCGCGACCTGCGCCAGGTACGGGGTCTCCTCGTGCTCCGCGTACCACCCCGGCGCATCCAGGTGGAACCGCAGCCGCATCCGGTCGGCCTGCTCCCGCAGCTCCGCCGGCAGGGCCGCCCGCAGCTTCAGCTGGGCCGCCGACAGGGCCTGCCCGAGACCGAGTTCCGCCGCCGGACCCGGCATCCCGCTCAGGAACAGCGCCTCCGCCTCGCCCGTGCTCAGCCCGGTCAGCCGGGTCCGGTAGCCGGCGAGCAGCTGGTAGCCGCCGCTGTGCCCGGCGTCCCCGTACAGCGGGACGCCCGCCGCGGCCAGCGCCTCCGCGTCGCGGTAGACCGTGCGTACGGACACCTCGAGCTCCTGCGCGAGCTCGGCGGCGGTCATCCGCCCCCGGGTCTGGAGCAGCAGCAGGATCGACAGCAGTCGGCTGGACTTCACTGACACAGGATGTCAGTGGAATCCTCCTACGGTGCGGGGCATGAACGACTTCGACTTTCTTTTCGGCACCTGGGACGTCACCAACCGCTGGCGCACCGACTTCCTCGACCCCGACAGCGACTGGGAGGAGTTCCCGGCCCTGTCCAAGGCCTCCCGCCACTTCGACGGCGCCGCGAACTTCGACGAGATCGAGTTCCCGACGAAGGGCTTCGCCGGCCTGACCCTGCGCCTGTACGACCCGGAGCGCGAGCAGTGGTCGCTGTACTGGGCGAGCCGCCGCACCGGCACCCTCTTCCCGCCGGTCACCGGCCGCTTCACGGACGGCACCGGCGTCTTCGAGGGCGAGGACACCCACGCCGGCAAGGCCGTCCGGGCGCGGTTCGTCTGGAAGGACGTCCGGGCCGACTCCGCCCGCTGGGAGCAGTACTTCTCCCTCGACGAGGGCGCGACCTGGCTCCTCAACTGGACGATGGACCTGACGCGCCGCACCGCCCGGCCCTCCTGAACCCGTCGGGTCCGGGACTGCGCCCGCCCCGCCGGCCACGGGGGTGCCCGGTGGTGCGGGCGCAGTCCTCATCGGGCCGTCATCCCAGCGGCAGGTCCAGGTACGACGGCGTGGCCTCCGGGGAGGTGAAGGCCAGCGTCGCGCGCGGCAGGTTGGCGTCCCCGTAGAACGGGTCGCGGGCGTCGATCACCAGCATCAGCCGGTGCCCGCGCGGGACGTCGTACGCCGTCGCCTGCAGCTCGATGTCGGCGCTGACCAGGCTGTCCGGCGGTGAGTCGAGGTCGGAGTACGGGGCGTGCGTGACGATGTGCGCCGTTCCGTCGGGCGCCACGGCGAGCAGGTACGCGACGAACGACGACTTGGAGTTCGCGGCCCGGTACGTGACGCGCAGGCGGGGCGTGCCGCGCAGCCGGGTCGTCTCCGCCTCCGGGTCCGCCGCCCAGACCGCGGCGACGGTGCGGTCGATGTCGCCGGTCCGGTAGGCCTTCGGACGGCCCGCGATCTCGTCGTACCCCGACCGTACGATCTCGTCGGCGACGGTCGCCGGGGTGTCCACCCCGCACAGGACGCCCGCGCTCCAGCCGGCCTCGGGCCGCTCGGCGAGCTCCCCGCCGCTCACCAGGTACAGCCGGCGCACCTCTTCGGTGACGGAATGCCAGGTGGGGCGGGGTTCCAGGGCCTGGCCCCACATGACCTCGCTGAGTATCTGGCCCTCGTCGGCGATGCCGTTGTCGATCCCCTTGAGGTGCTGGTCGAACCAGCGGTGGGCGTTCGTCCAGATCCGGTTGGGCAGGCCGATCATGCCCGTCATCTCGGGTCCCGAGTGGTCGCCGATGGAGAGGTCGAGGCGCTTGGGGCCGGTGAGTTCGTTGAACATCTTCAGCGTCTGGTTGCCGGGGAAGAGCGTCTCGTGCCAGGCGTGCGAGAAGTACACCGGGACCTGGCGGCGGTTGAGCTCCTTGATGTGGCTGAACGGCGAACGCGGCTCGGCCCAGCGCAGGGTGCCCCGGATGTCGCGGTTGGCGAGGACGTTCTCGAACACGCTCTGCGTCTGCGGGCTCAGCCGGGCCTTGGACGCGGCCTTGAGCAGCGCCTCGACGGCGGCCACGTGCCGGGTCCGGTTCTCGTAGAAGGCCTCGCCGAGGTCGCCCCAGGTGCTGAGCGCCACCACCGCGTCGACGCGGGTGTCGTGCGCGGCGACGAGCTGGCTGATGCCCGAGCCGTACGAGTCCCCCAGGAACCCGATCCTCGTGACCGGGCCCGCGGTGCGCTCGATGAGGTGGTCCAGGGCCCGGCTGCCGTCGGCGACGTCGAGCGGGCCGGCCACGTCGACCTGGCCTTCGGAGCCGGCGAAGCCGCGGGTGCTGTAGGCGAGGACGTTGTAGCCGCGTGCCGCGAAGACGCTGGCCTGGACGGCGTACGGGAGCCAGCCGTGGTTCGTCCACGGCGAGGGCATCACGATCACCGGCCGCGGCTGGACCGCGTTGTGCCGCCACAGCGCGGCGTCGAGCAGGTCCCCGTCGGCGCCGGCGACCTTGGCGCGGCTGAAGACGGCGACGGAGCGGGTGTCGGCGACCTCGGCGGCGCGGGCGGGGGCGAGGCCGGTGACGTCGCCCGTCTCGAGGGCGGTGACGAAGGCGGTGAGGGTGTTCGCGTCGAGTTCGGGATAGAGGGAGAAAGCGGCTGGAATCACGTCGGTTCATCCTCTTCGTCGAGTGAATTCTTCGCGGGGTGGGGGACGAAGCGTTCAGTATCGATGCGACATCCGGTGATCTTTCGGTGCTTTCCGACGTACGGCCTGAATCGCCTCCTCCGGGCTCGCGGCGGCCGTGGCCCCGGACCTGCCCGGGGTAGGTGCCGACCGCGAAATCAGCGGTGACCCAGGCCAGTTGGGGGTGATGGCGCGAAGGCGGCGCCCGATGGGCAAATCATGCAAGCATGCTTGATTGTTTTGCTGACGGCTGCCAGTCTTCCCCTCACGCCGAAAGGGGAGCCCGCCGTGCTCGATCCGTCAGCTGTCGCCGTCTTCGCCGATCTGCGCGAGGAAGGCCTCGAACTCGAAACCCTGGTACGGGACCTGCCCGACGCCGCATGGGCCGGGCCCACCCCCGCGCCCGGCTGGACCGTCGCCCACCAGATCGCCCACCTGCACTGGACCGACCGTGCCGCGCTGGTCTCCCTCACCGACCCCGAAGGCTTCGCCCTGATGGTCGAGGAGGCGGTGAAGTCCCCCGGCTCCTTCGTGGACGAGGGCGCGGCCCAGGGCGCCGCGCTGCCGCCCGCGGAGCTGCTGGACCGCTGGCGGGCCGGGCGCGCCGCCCTCGACGCGGCGCTGGCCGCGGCCTCGCCCGACGCCAAGTTCCCCTGGTACGGGCCGCCGATGAAGGCCGCCTCCATGGCGAGCGCCCGCCTGATGGAGACGTGGGCGCACGGCCAGGACGTCGCGGACGCCCTCGCAGTACGCCGTACCCCGACCGCGCGGCTGCGGCACGTGGCCCGGATCGGCGTACGGGCCCGCGACTACGCGTTCGCCGTGCGGGGACTGCCCGCGCCCGCCGGGGAGTTCAGGGTGGAGCTGGTACCCCCGGACGGCGGTGAGCCCTGGGTCTACGGCCCGCCGGACGCGGCCGACCGGATCACCGGCCCGGCGCTCGACTTCTGCCTGCTGGTGACCCAGCGGGCCCACCGTGCGGACCTGGCCGTGACCGCGACCGGCCCCGAGGCCGACCGCTGGCTGGACATCGCCCAGGCCTTCGCGGGCCCGGCGGGCCCCGGCCGCGCCCCGGGGGCCACACGATGACCGGCCTCCGGCGGCCGCTGCGCATCGGCAATGCCTCCGGGTTCTACGGGGACCGCTTCAGCGCGTTCGAGGAGATGCTGACCGGCGGCCCGCTGGACGTGCTGACCGGCGACTACCTCGCCGAGCTGACCATGCTGATCCTCGGCCGCGACCGGCTGAAGACCCCCGACCTCGGCTACGCCAAGACCTTCCTGCGCCAGCTGGAGGAGGGCCTCGGCCTCGCGCACGAGCGGGGCGTACGGATCGTCGCCAACGCGGGCGGCCTCAACCCGGCGGGACTGGCCGGCGCGATCCGCACGCTCGCCGCCAAGGCCGGGGTCCCGGTGTCGGTCGCCCATGTCGAGGGCGACGACCTGATGCCGTTCACGGAGGGGGCGCTGACCGCGAACGCCTACCTCGGCGGCGCGGGCATCACGGCCTGCCTGCGGGCGGGCGCGGACGTGGTTGTCACGGGCCGGGTCACCGATGCGGCCCTGGTCAGTGGGCCGGCGGCCTGGTGGTTCGACTGGGCGCCGGACGACTACGACCGGCTGGCGGGGGCGGTGGTGGCGGGCCACGTCCTGGAGTGCGGAACCCAGGCCACCGGCGGCAACTACGCCTTCTTCACGGCGCACGACGTCCGCCGGCCCGGGTTCCCGCTGGCGGAGATCTCCGAGGACGGCTCGTCGGTGATCACGAAACACCCGGGCACGGGCGGCGTCGTCTCCACGGGCACGGTCACGGCCCAACTCCTGTACGAGACCCAGGGCCCCCGCTACCTGGGCCCGGACGTCACGGCCCGCCTGGACACGGTCCGCCTGTC
The DNA here is from genome assembly GCF_041200175.1 of Streptomyces sp. R33. Classification (NCBI taxonomy): domain Bacteria; kingdom Bacillati; phylum Actinomycetota; class Actinomycetes; order Kitasatosporales; family Streptomycetaceae; genus Streptomyces; species Streptomyces sp. R33. The sequence continues at coordinate 4,946,826 of NZ_CP165727.1, forward strand.
GCAGGTGGATGTGGACCGGGTGGCGATCACGGGAGTCGCGGGCGAGGCCCCGCCACCCACCCTCAAGGTGGGCGTGACCAGCATCGGCGGCTGGCGCAACGAGGTGGTCTTCGTCCTGACCGGGCTGGACATCGAGGCGAAGGCGGCGCTGGTCCGGGCGCAGTTGGCCGATGCGCTGTCCCAGGTGGCCACGGCCGACTGGACCTTGGCCCGTACGGACCACGAGGACGCCGAGACGGAGGAGACGGCCAGCGCACTTCTGCGCCTGGTGGTGTGGGACCCTTCCGCGGACCGGGTGGGCCGCGTGCTGACCTCGGAGGCCATCGAACTGGCCCTGGCCAGCTATCCGGGCTTCCACGTCACGACCCCGCCGGGCCCGGCCCAGCCGTACGGCGTGTTCACGTCGTCGACGATCCCGGCGAGCTCGGTCCCCCACGTGGCGGTCCTCCCCGACGGCACCCGCCACCCGGCCCCCCGCATCCCGGACGTGCCGCCGGGCGCCGCGGGGTCCGTGGCGGAGCCCCGGGACGGGCGTCCGGGGGGCGAAGCCCCCGCCGGGGTCCGGGGCGGAGTCCCGCCCGCGGCGAAGGCGCTGACCGGTGCTGCGGGAAGGGGCGGGGCGGGGGAGAGCCCCGCCGGGCCCATGACGCGCGCCCCCCTCGGCAGGGTGATCGGCGCCCGCAGCGGCGACAAGGGCGGCGACGCCAACATCGGGGTGTGGGTGGAATCCGACGAGGCCTGGGACTGGCTCCACCGCACGCTCACCGTCGAGACCCTCCAGACCCTGCTCCCCGAGACCGCAGGTCTCCCCGTCACCCGCCACCCCCTGCCCAACCTCCGCGCCCTGAACTTCACCGTCCCCGGCATCCTCGGCGCCGGCGTCGCCTCCGCCCACCGCTTCGACCCCCAGGCCAAGGCCCTCGGCGAATGGCTGCGCGCCCGTCACCTCGACATCCCCACCCACCTGCTGCCCGCCCCGGAGGGGACCGGCCCATGACCCGACTCACCACCACCGTCGACCCCCACGCCCCCGAGTTCGCCGCCGCCCGCGCCGCCGCACGGGAACGCCTCGCCGAGGTCGACGCCGAGCACGCCAAGGCCCTCCTCGGCGGCGGCGAGAAGTACACGGCCCGCCACAAGGACCGCGGCAAGCTCCTCGCCCGCGAGCGCATCGAGCTGCTCCTCGACCCGGACACGCCCTTCCTGGAGTTGTCCCCGCTCGCCGGCTGGGGCAGCGACTACCCCGTCGGCGCCTCCATCGTCACCGGCATCGGCACGGTCGAGGGCGTCGAATGCCTGGTCACCGCCAACGACCCCACCGTCCGCGGCGGCGCCTCCAACCCCTGGACGCTCAAGAAGGCCCTCCGGGCCAACGAGATCGCCCGCCAGAACCGACTCCCCTGCATCAGCCTCGTCGAGTCCGGCGGCGCCGATCTCCCTTCCCAGAAGGAGATCTTCATCCCGGGCGGCGCCGTCTTCCGCGACCTGACCCGGCTCTCGGCCGCCGGCATCCCCACCGTCGCCGTCGTCTTCGGCAACTCCACCGCCGGAGGCGCGTACATCCCGGGGATGTCCGACCACACCATCATGATCAAGGACCGCTCCAAGGTGTTCCTCGGCGGTCCGCCGCTCGTCAAGATGGCCACCGGCGAGGAGAGCGACGACGAGTCCCTCGGCGGAGCCGACATGCACGCCCGCACCTCCGGCCTCGCCGACCACTACGCCCTCGACGAGCACGACGCCATCCGCCAGGCCCGCCGCGTCGTCGCCCGCCTGAACCACCGCAAGCCCCACCCCGATCCACAGCCCGCCGAGGAGCCGAAGTACGACCCCGAGGAACTCCTCGGCATCGTCCCGGCCGACCTGAAGACCCCCTTCGACCCCCGCGAGGTCATCGCCCGCATCGTCGACGCCTCCGACTTCGACGAGTTCAAGCCCCTCTACGGCACCAGCCTGGTCACCGGCTGGGCCACCCTCCACGGCCACCCGGTCGGCATCCTCGCCAACGCCCAGGGCGTGCTGTTCAGCGCCGAGTCGCAGAAGGCCGCCCAGTTCATCCAGCTCGCCAACCAGCGCGACATCCCGCTCCTCTTCCTCCACAACACCACCGGTTACATGGTCGGCAAGGAGTACGAGCAGGGCGGCATCGTCAAACACGGCTCGATGATGATCAACGCGGTCTCCAACTCCCGCGTCCCGCACCTCTCCGTCCTCATCGGCGCCAGCTACGGAGCCGGCCACTACGGCATGTGCGGCCGTGCCTTCGAGCCGCGGTTCCTCTTCGCCTGGCCCAGCGCCAAGTCCGCCGTCATGGGCCCCCAGCAGCTCGCCGGCGTCCTGTCCATCGTGGCCCGCCAGTCCGCCGCCGCGAAGGGACAGCCGTACGACGAGGAGGCCGACGCCGGGATGCGCGCCTTCGTGGAGGCGCAGATCGAGTCCGAGTCCCTGCCGATGTTCCTGTCCGGGCGGCTGTACGACGACGGGGTCATCGACCCGCGCGACACCCGTACCGTCCTCGGCCTGTGCCTGTCGGCCGTCCACAACGCCCCCGTCGAGGGCGCCCGCGGCGGCTTCGGCGTCTTCCGGATGTGAGCCCGCACATGACCCAGCAGCCCCTGACCCAGCAGCCCCTGACCCAGCGGCCCCTGACCTCCCTCCTGGTCGCCAACCGCGGCGAGATCGCGGTCCGCGTCTTCCACACCGCCCGCGCCCTCGGCCTCGCCACCGTCGCCGTCCACTCCGACCCCGACGCCGAAGCCCTGCACGTACGGGAGGCCGACGCGGCCGTGCGCCTCCCCGGCGCCGCCCCCGCCGACACCTACCTGCGCGGCGACCTGGTCATCAAGGCCGCCCTCGCCGCCGGCGCGGACGCCGTCCACCCCGGCTACGGGTTCCTCTCCGAGAACGCCGGCTTCGCCCGCGAGGTCCTCGCCGCCGGACTCACCTGGATCGGCCCGCCACCCGAGGCCATCGAGGCCATGGCCTCCAAGACCCGGGCCAAGGAGCTGATGCGCGCCGCCGGGGTCCCGCTCCTGGACCCCGTCGACCCGGCGGACGCCACCGCCGCCGACCTGCCCCTCCTGCTCAAGGCCGCCGCGGGCGGCGGCGGCCGCGGCATGCGCGTCGTACGCGACCTCGACACCCTCAAGGAGGAGCTGGAGGCCGCCTCCGCCGAGGCCCGCTCCGCCTTCGGCGACGGCGAGGTCTTCGCCGAGCCCTACGTCGAACGCGGCCGCCACGTCGAGGTCCAGATCCTCGCCGACTCCCACGGCACCGTCTGGGCCCTCGGCACCCGCGACTGCTCCCTCCAGCGGCGCCACCAGAAGGTCATCGAGGAGGCTCCGGCCCCGGCCCTGCCCGAGGCACTGCGCACCACCCTCCACGAGGCCGCCGTGGCCGCCGCCCGCGCGGTCTCCTACCAGGGAGCGGGCACGGTCGAGTTCCTCGTCACCGCCGACGGACGCCCGTACTTCCTGGAGATGAACACCCGCCTCCAGGTGGAACACCCCGTCACCGAGGCCGTCTTCGGCCTCGACCTCGTCGCCCTGCAGCTGCGCATCGCCGAGGGCGCCGCCCTGCCGCTGACGCCTCCGCAGCCCGCCGGCCACGCCGTCGAGGCCCGCCTGTACGCCGAGGACCCCGCCCAGGACTGGCGCCCCCAGACCGGAGTCCTGCACACCCTCGCCGTCCCCGGTGAGGTCCGCGTCGACACCGGCTTCGCCGACGGGGACACCGTCGGCGTCCACTACGACCCGATGCTCGCCAAGGTCGTCGCCCACGCCCCCACCCGGGCCGAGGCCGTCCGCGCTCTCGCCCATGCCCTGGCCGGAGCCCGCATCCACGGGCTCACCACCAACCGCGAGCTCCTCGTACGCTCCCTGCTGCACCCGGAGTTCGCCGCGGCACGGCTCGACACCGGGTTCTACGAGCGCCACCTCGGAGCCCTCACCGAAGGCAGCCCGGACGCCACCCTGGCCGCGGTCGCAGCCGCCCTCGCGGCCGCCGCAGCGGCCCCGGACGCCCCGCTCGCCGCCCGCCTCGGAGGCTGGCGCAACCTCCGCTCCCAGCCGCAGATCCGCCGCTACAGCGCGGCCGGCACCGCGTACGAGGTCCGCTACCGGCCCGCCCGCAGCGGACCTCCGGAGCTCGTCGACCATCCCGGCGTTCGAGTCCTGGCCGCAGCGCCCGACCTCGTCACCCTCGAAGTCGAGGGCGTCCGCCGGATGTTCCACGTGAAACACAAATCGAACACCGGGGGCACCGGAGCCGGACTCGAAGCCGCCGAGACCTATGTCGACTCTCCCCCTGCCTTCGGCGGGGGGACCCCCACGCTGGGCGCGCACACCCTCACCCCCGTCCCCCGGTTCACCGATCCCCAGGACCGCACCGAACCCGGCTCCCTGCTCGCCCCCATGCCCGGCACCGTCGTCCGCGTCGCCGAGGGCCTCGCCCCCGGCGCCGCCGTCACCGCCGGGCAGCCCCTGCTCTGGCTGGAGGCCATGAAGATGGAGCACCGCATCGTCTCGCCCGCCTCCGGCACGCTCACCGCGCTCCACGCCACCCTCGGCCACACGGTCGAGTTCGGCGCCCTGCTCGCCGTAGTCCAGGAGGAAACGCCAGCATGAGCCCTGCCACCAGCGCCGTCGTCGAGACCGAAGAACACCGGGCCCTGCGCACCGCCGTCGCCGCCCTCGGGCAGCGCTACGGACGCGAGTACCTCGCCCGCATCGCCCGCGAGGGCGGCCACCCCGACGAGCTGTGGGCCGACGCCGCCAAGCTCGGCTACCTCGGGGTCAACCTCCCCGAGGAGTACGGCGGCGGAGGCGGCGGCATCGCCGAACTCTCCATCGTCCTCGAGGAGCTGGGGGCGGCAGGCTGCCCCCTGCTGATGATGGTCGTCTCGCCCGCCATCTGCGGCACGGTCATCTCCCGCTTCGGCACCGACGCCCAGAAGCAGGCCTGGCTCCCCGGCCTCGCCGACGGCAGCCGCACCATGGCCTTCGGCATCACCGAACCCGACGCCGGCTCCAACTCCCACCGCATCACCACCACGGCCCGCCGCGACGGCGAGGAGTGGGTGCTGACCGGGCGCAAGGTCTTCATCTCCGGCGTGGACATCGCCGACGCCACCCTCATCGTGGGACGCACCGAGGACGCACGCACCGGGAGCCTCAAGCCCTGCCTGTTCATCGTGCCGCGCGACGCCCCCGGCTTCTCCCGCTCCGTCATCGACATGGAACTCCAGGCGGCGGAGAAGCAGTTCGAACTGGTCCTGGACGAGGTACGGCTGCCCGCCGACGCCCTCGTCGGCGACGAGGACGCGGGCCTGCTCCAGCTCTTCGCCGGACTCAACCCCGAGCGCATCATGACCGCCGCCTTCGCCATCGGCATGGGCCGCCACGCCCTGGCCAAGGCCGTCGAGTACGCGAAGACCCGCCAGGTCTGGAAGGAGGCGATCGGCGCCCACCAGGCCATCGCCCACCCCCTCGCCGCAGCCCACATCGACCTCGAACTCGCCCGCCTGATGATGCAGAAGGCCGCCCACCTCTACGACGCGGGCGACGACATGGCCGCCGGTGAAGCCGCGAACATGGCCAAGTACGCTGCCGCCGAGGCCTGCGTGAAGGCGGTGGACCAGTCCGTCCACACCCTGGGCGGCAACGGCCTCACCCGCGAGTACGGACTGGCCTCCCTCATCACCGCCTCCCGGGTGTCCCGCATCGCCCCCGTCAGCCGCGAGATGATCCTCAACTTCGTCTCGCACCAGACCCTGGGCTTGCCCAAGTCGTACTGAGGGGTCTCCGGCGTCCCGGCCCGGCCGTCCGTCCGGCCGGGCGCCGGCGGGCCGCCGCCCGCCCCACGATCCGCACAACCTCCGGAGGACATGGCATGACCCGCCCAGTCGACGCCGCGCGAGCGCGCGGCGTCACCACCCTCACGCTCGACTCCCCGGCCAACCGCAACGCCCTCTCCGCGGACCTCGTCGGCGAGCTGCGGGGGGCCCTGGCCGACGCGGCGGCGGACCCGGAGGCACGGGCCGTCGTCCTCACCCACACCGGCGGCACCTTCTGCGCCGGGGCCGACCTGAAGTCCCCCTGTGACCCGGCCGACTTCCTCGCCCTGCTCCGCGAGATCGCCGAACTCCCCAAGCCGGTCGTCGCCCGCGTCACCGGCCACGTCCGGGCGGGCGGCCTCGGCCTCCTCGGCGTCTGCGACATCGCCGCCGCCGGCCCCGCCTCCACGTACGCCTTCACCGAGACCCACCTGGGCGTGGTCCCGGCCGTGATCTCCGCGCCGCTGCTGCCGCGCCTGGACCCGCGCGCCGCCGCCCGGTACTTCCTGACCGCCGAGGCCTTCGACGCCGCCGAAGCCGTCCGGATCGGCCTGCTCACCCTCCACGGCGACGACGTGGACCAGGTCCTCGAACCCGTCCTCACCGGTCTGCGCAAAGCCGGCCCGCAGGCCCTCGCCGCCACCAAGGAACTCCTCACCGCCCCGGTGCGAGCCGTCCTCGCCCACGACGGCGCCGCGCTCACCGAGCTGTCCGCACACCACTTCGGCTCCGCCGAGGCCCGCGAGGGCATCAGCGCCCGCTTCGAACGCCGGGACCCGTCATGGGCCCTGTGACCGACGCCGGCCCCGCGCAGGACGCCCAGCCCGGCCCCAAGCAGGCCCGCAGCCGCGTCACCCGGCGCCACCTCCTGGAAGCGGCCGTCTCCTGCCTCGCCGAACAGGGCTGGGCCGGCTCCACCGTCGCCGTGGTCGCCGAACGCGCCGGTGTCTCCAGAGGCGCGGCCCAGTACCACTTCCCGACGCGCGAGGACCTGTTCACCGCCGCCGTCGCCTACGTCGCCGAGGAACGCTCCGCCGCCCTGCTCGACCTCTTCCACGCTGGACCCGCCGCCCGCCCCGCCGTGGTCGAAGCCCTCGTCGACCTCTACACCGGAGCCCTCTTCCGGGCCGCCCTCCAGTTGTGGGTCGCCGCCTCCAACGAGGAGCAGCTGCGCCCCCAGGTCACCGAACTGGAGGCCCGCGTGGGCCGCGAGACCCACCGCATCGCCGTGGAGCTCCTCGGCGCGGACGAGTCCGTCCCCGGCGTACGCGAGACCGTGCAGGGCCTCCTCGACATGGCCCGCGGCCTCGGCCTGGCCAACGTCCTCACCGACGACACGGCCCGCCGTGCCCGCGTGGTCGCCCAGTGGTCCCGGATCCTGGACGACACCCTCGGCTGAGGAACACCGAGGGCGCCGCCCCCGTACTCACGGGAGGCGGCGCCCTGACCGGCGACCGGCGTACGAAGGAGGGGCTCAGGCCGTCGAGGCGATGTCGGCGTACCCCTCGATCTCGCGGGGGTTGCGCTGACCCGGGCCGATGTAGCGGGCCGACGGGCGCACCAGGCGGCCCGTGCGCTTCTGTTCCAGGATGTGCGCCGACCAGCCGGCGGTACGGGCGCAGGTGAACATCGAGGTGAACATGTGCGCCGGGACCTCCGCGAAGTCCAGCATGATCGCGGCCCAGAACTCCACGTTCGTCGCGAGCACCCGGTCGGGGCGGCGCGCGTGCAGCTCCTCCAGCGCGGCCTTCTCCAGCGCGGCGGCCACCTCGTAGCGCGGCGCGTCCAGCTCCTTGGCGGTACGCCGCAGCACACGGGCGCGCGGGTCCTCGGCCCGGTACACGCGGTGCCCGAAGCCCATCAGCCGCTCGCCCTTGTCCAGGGCCTTCTTCACGTACGCCACGGCGTCGCCGCTGCGCTCGATCTCCTCGATCATGCCGAGGACGCGGGACGGCGCACCGCCGTGCAGCGGCCCGGACATGGCGCCGACGGCACCCGAGAGGGCGGCGGCGACGTCCGCACCGGTCGAGGCGATCACCCGCGCGGTGAACGTCGACGCGTTCATCCCGTGCTCGGCGGCCGAGGTCCAGTACGCGTCGACGGCCTTGACGTGCTTCGGGTCCGGCTCGCCGCGCCAGCGGATCATGAACCGCTCGACCACGGACTCGGCCTTGTCGATCTCGCTCTGCGGCACCATCGGCCGGCCCTGCCCGCGCGCGGACTGGGCGACGTACGACAGCGCCATCACGGCGGCGCGCGCGAGGTCGTCGCGGGCGGTCTGCTCGTCGATGTCGAGCAGCGGTTTCAGACCCCACACGGGGGCGAGCATGGCGAGCGCGGACTGCACGTCGACACGGATGTCACCGGAGTGCACCGGGATCGGGAAGGGCTCGGCGGCGGGCAGGCCCGGGTTGAACGCCCCGTCGACCAGCAGGCCCCAGACGTTGCCGAACGAGACGTGCCCGACGAGATCCTCGATGTCGACCCCGCGGTAGCGGAGCGACCCGCCCTCCTTATCCGGTTCGGCGATCTCGGTCTCGAACGCGACGATCCCTTCGAGCCCGGGTACGAAGTCGGACATCAGGCGGCTCCTCAGATAGTGCGAACACGCGCGGCTCCCGGCGTGACTCGCGGTCCGGCGCGGTCATCCCCGTTGATGCCCGGCACGGCCGTCGGTCACCCGTGTGGGGACCTCCGGACCGGCCCCAAGATTTTGGCGGTTCCGGATGGCAGGCGGAAGCGTGACATACGGCACACTGCCGCGAGCACTCCTGCGGCAGGATGGCTCGCGTGACCGACCAGGACATTGACCCCGCCACGATGCGCAAGCAGTACCGCTCGGAGATCGTCCACGAGGGCAGCCTCGCCGAGGACCCCATGCGGCAGTTCGCCGAGTGGTTCCAGCAGGCCGCCGACTCGCACCTCTTCGAACCGAACGCGATGGTCGTCTCGACGGCGACCCCCGACGGCCGCCCCAGCTCCCGCACGGTGCTGCTGAAGCAGTTCGACGAGCGGGGCTTCGCCTTCTACACCAACTACGGCTCGCGCAAGGGCCGCGAGATCGACGCGAACCCGCACGTCGCGCTGCTCTTCCCCTGGCACCCCATCGCCCGCCAGGTCATCGTCACCGGCACGGCCTCGCGGATCGGCCGCGACGAGACGGCGGCGTACTTCCGCTCCCGCCCGCACGGTTCCCAGCTGGGCGCCTGGGCCAGCGAACAGTCCCGGGTGATCGGCTCCCGCGCCGAGCTCGACCGCCGCTACGCGGAACTCGCGGAGCGCTACCCCGAGGGCGAGCAGGTTCCCGTCCCGCCCGAATGGGGCGGCATCCGGATCGTCCCCGACGCGATGGAGTTCTGGCAGGGCCACGAGAACCGGCTCCACGACCGCCTGCGCTACGTCCTCGAGGACGGCAAGTGGCGCCTGGAACGCCTCTGCCCCTAGAACGCAGACGACCCGCTAGAACGCAGACGACCCGCGGGCTCGGGTTTCTCTCCTGCAGTGAGAGAAGCCGGCCGGACGTACCGGCGAGCCCGCGGGTCGGGTGACTGCTTGGGATTGGCGCCTGGCGTACCCGCCGGGCACCGCACTGGGTGCGTGCGACGACGGGCCCTTAGCCCGCAGCCACCTCACGCGTCCGGTTTCCGTACATTTCGGGAACCACCTCCCTTCTCGTGTACGGCCGAGCCTAGAACCGCTTCCCGAGGTCCTCAAGTGATTTATTTCGGGGCGATTCAGGGAATGCGGTGTGGGCTGCGTCACGTTCCAGTTGAATGATCTGACGTGCCGCACACGCGAACACCTGCAGGGGGTGCCAGGTGAGTGCTTCCGGACGGAGTGAGACCACCGACGATCTGCTCGCAGCGCTGCTGGACGGGATGGACGCGGCCCTGTGCGCGTTCGACTCCGACGGCGTGATCACGCACTGGAACCGGGAGGCCGAGCGGATCCTCGGCTGGACCGCCGCCGAGGCGGTCGGGCGCAAGGGGTTCGCCGGGTGGGCCGTGCGGGCCGCCGACGCGCAGGACGTCGAGGAGCGGCTCATGGCCGCGCAGGACGTGCCCGGGCGCCAGGTGCACGAGTTCGCTCTGCTGACCAAGGAGGGCGGGCGGGTGCTCGTGCGGACCCAGTCCGCCGGGGTGCCCGGGGCGGACGGGAAGCCCGCCGGGGTGTACTGCGCCTTCAGCGAGGTGCACGCGCAGATCGACCTGGAGCGGTCCATCGCGCTCAGCGAGGCGCTGATGGACGACGCCTCGTGGGGTGTCGTCCTCGTCGATGTGGATCTGCGGCCCGCCGTGGTCAACGCGCACGCCGCCCGCGCCTTCGGATCGGGGCGCACCGCGCTGCTCGGCCGGCCGCTGGGGGAGCTGCTGGTCCAGGGCGTCGAGGAGCTGGAGGGGGCGCTGCAGCACGTGCTCGCCGACGGGTCGCCGCCGGCGCCCGTGGAGCTGTGGGTGTCCGTGCGTACGCCGGAGGGGGTGCGGCGGCGGTGCTGGCGGTCCGGGTTCCTGCGGCTGGGGTCGCCGCTCGCGGAGGAGCCGGTGCCACTCGGGGTCGGCTGGCTGTTCCAGGACATCACCGAGGCCCGGCAGACGGCGCTGGACACGGCGCAGCTGCGGTTCCGCGCCGGCCAGCTGCACCGCTCGGGCCGGGCGGCCGCCGAGTGCGAGGACCCGGCCGAGGCGGCCGCCGTACGGCTGGACTTCGCCCTGGCCGGCTTCGCGGAGCACGCGCTGCTCGACGTACTGGAGCAGTCGGCCGCCCCGGACCGCCAGCGCCTCGTACGGGTGGCGGCCTCGCCGCCGATGCTGCCCGGGGCGGGGCCGGCGGCGGGGGCGAGCCAGGCCCGGTACGAGCCGGGGCATCCGGCGCTGCAGGCGCTGGACCGGATCGGCTCGGTGCGTACGAGTGCCCCGCGCGGGGAGGCGGCCGCGGGCTGGGCGCGGGAACGGCAGTGGCCGCAGGACGCGGCGCACGTGCTGTGCACGGTGCTGCGCAGCCGCGGGCGGACCCTGGGCGCGCTGACGTTCGTACGGGGCGCTTCGCGGGCCGCCTTCGAGCAGGCGGACGCGGCGTACGCGGAGGAGGTGGCGGCCCGGGTCGCGGCCGATCTCGACCTGGCCGCCCGGCCGCGCACCCCCGGCGACGGATTACCGCGTTCCTAGGGGGTGTCGTCGCTCAGTGGCGGAAGAAGATCCTGTCGCCGTACTCCTGCAGGACGCGGCCGTTCCATTCGTGGCCGCCGTCGACGTTGCCCGAGCGCAGCAGCGGGGGCTCCATGCCGCGGGCGGCGAGCTCGCCGGCGGCCGCCGCCATCACGGCCTGCATGATCGCGCTGGTCACGACGGTGGAGGCGGGCGCGAAGGGCGCGTCGATGCCGTCGAGGCTCAGTTCGGCGTCGCCGACCGCGATCTTGCTGTCGAGGACGATGTCGCAGTGGTCCTTGAGGAAGGTGCCCGAGACGTGCCGCGACCTGGTCTCCGTCGCGTACGCCACGGAGGTCACGCCGATGACCTTCAGGCCGATGGCGCGGGCGTTCATGGCCATCTCGACGGGCAGGGCGTTGCGCCCGGAGAGGGAGATGATCACGAGGACGTCACCCCGGGCGGCCGGGCTGCTGTCGAGGACGGCCCCGGCGAGGCCGTCGACCCGCTCCAGGGCGCTGCCGAGGGTGGCCGGCATGACGTCGATGCCGACGGTGCCGGGGACGGCGAGGAAGTTCATCAGGGCGAGTCCGCCGGCCCGGTAGACCACGTCCTGGGCGGGGAGCGAGGAGTGGCCCGCGCCGAAGGCGAAGAGCCGGTTCCCGGCGGCGACGGCGTCGGCGACGGCGGCGCCGGCCTCGGCGATGTGCGCGGCCTCCTCGTCGCGCACGCGCTGCAGGAGCCCGATCGCGGCGTCGAGGAACTGACCGGCCAGCTTGCTCTCGCTCATACGCCGATGGCCCTTCCAGAGGTGGGGTTCGTCCGTGTCCGCCGCTCACCGTGCGGTCTGGACCAAGGGCGTGTCAATACGAACGTCAACGGATGTCCCGGGCGGGGCTTGACGTCAGGCACGGGACGGTTGTCCGCGCGATGCGTCAGAATTGGGGACAGGGCCAGCGCACGATATCCGAGGGGCACGAATGTCCGGACTGATCGATACCACGGAGATGTATCTCCGCACCATCCTCGAGCTGGAAGAGGAAGGCGTGGTCCCCATGCGCGCCCGTATCGCCGAGCGGCTCGACCAGAGCGGCCCGACGGTGAGCCAGACGGTGGCGCGCATGGAGCGGGACGGCCTGGTGGCCGTGGCGAGCGACCGTCACCTGGAGCTGACGGAGGAGGGCCGGCGCCTCGCGACGCGCGTGATGCGCAAGCACCGGCTAGCGGAATGCCTGCTCGTCGACGTCATCGGCCTGGAGTGGGAGCAGGTGCACGCCGAGGCCTGCCGCTGGGAGCACGTGATGAGCGAAGCGGTGGAGCGGCGGGTGCTGGAGCTGCTGCGCCACCCGACGGAATCGCCGTACGGGAACCCGATTCCGGGGCTGGAGGAGCTGGGCGAGAAGGCCGAGGCGGACCCGTTCCTGGAGGACGGCATGGTCAGCCTGTCGGAGCTGGACCCGGGTGCGGACGGCAAGACGGTGGTCGTGCGCCGGATCGGGGAGCCGATCCAGACGGACGCCCAGCTGATGTACACGCTGCGGCGGGCGGGTGTGCAGCCCGGCTCGGTGGTCAGCGTGACCGAGTCGCCGGGCGGTGTGCTGGTCGGCAGCGGCGGCGAGGCCGCAGAGCTGGACGCGGAGATCGCCTCGCACGTGTTCGTCGCCAAGCGCTGACCGGTGGCCGCCGGCCACTGACCGTACGCACGCGACGTTCGAGGGGGTGGAAGTGGGCGGTCCCGGCGCCTTGCGGCGCCGGGACCGGTCCTCCCCTTTGTTGACCTGGAGCCCCGAGCTCTCAAGGTCATCCCCTTCGGACCGTCTTCCCCGAGCGGCCCGCCTCCCTGTTGAAAGGATCTCCATCGGCAGTGGCGGCCAATCCTTGAGCAAGGTCACTCAAAAGAGCGGTGTTGGAGCCGAGAACCCCGTTTTCGAATACGGGTTCGATAGTCTGGCCGCGAGCGAAGGGGGTGCATCTGCCGTGGTACAGCGCATCGATGTGACAGGAGCCGACGGTGTGCGCCTGGCCGCCTGGGAGTTCCGGGAATCCGCCGCCACTGCGCCCCCGGACCCCGACGTGCCCAGGGTGCTGTTACTCCACGGCCTGATGGGCCGCGCCTTCCACTGGGCGGGCACCGCCCGCTGGCTCGCCGAGAGCCGCCGTGTCGTGGCCCTCGACCAGCGCGGCCACGGCCAGAGCGACCGCCCCTCCGCCGGCCCGTACACACGCGAGGCCTTCGTGGCCGACGCCGAGGCCGTCGTCGAGCAGCTCGGCCTCGGCCCCGTGACCCTGATCGGCCACTCCATGGGCGCCCTCACCGGCTGGCAGCTGGCCGCCCGCCGCCCCGACCTGGTCGAGGCCCTGGTCATCTGCGACATGCGCGCCTCCGCCCTCGGCGAGGCCTCCCAGCAGGAATGGGAGGAATGGTTCCACCGCTGGCCCCTCCCCTTCCCCACCCAGGACGCCGCCCGCCGCTGGTTCGGCGAGGACGACCCCCGGGTGGAACGCCCCGACCCCGGCCGCGGCGCCTTCTTCGCCGAGGTGATGCACCAGGCGCAGGACGGCTGGCGCCCCCTGTTCTCCCGCCGCCAGATGCTCAGGGCCCGCGAGACCTGGGTCCATGACGCGCACTGGGAGGAACTGGCCCAGGTCCGCTGCCCGACCCTCGTCGTCCGGGGCCTGGACGGTGAACTCGGCCGCGCGGAGGCCCAGGAGATGGTCCGCGTCCTGCCCGCCGGCCAGTACGCCGAGATCCCCGACGCGGGCCACTACCTCCACTACGACCAGCCGGCGGCCTGGCGCGCCGCCCTGGAACCCTTCCTGGACCAGGTCAGGGCCGCCGCGCCCTGACGGCGCCGAGGTGAGGCGTATCAGCAGGCTGTCAGCGGGCGGGGCGGCGGTTCCGTTCCGGCGGCGGCTCAGCCCTTGCTGACCGCCAGCAGGATCTCCGGCAGCTTCCGGGCCACCGTCGGCGCCGCCAGGCGCAGGCCAGCCCACGTGGCGAGCGTGCCCCAGGCCGCCCCCAGCGGCAGCAGGATCCAGGTGAGCGACGGGTGGTCCGCCACGCTGAGGTAGACCGCCAGGACGATCACCGGCGAGCAGATCACCGCGGATGCGAGCATGCCGCCGAAGATGCCCGCCCAGGCGAGCCCGCCCTGCCCCGGGGCGACGTTCTTGAAGGCGCCGTCCGTCGGGATCGAGTACGGGAAGTGGGCCGAGGCCAGCGCCCCCGTGCACAGCATCGAGCCCAGCAGGGCCAGCCCCACCCCGAGCGCCGCCGGGAAACCGCCCCAGTTGTGGACCAGCGCCGCCGTGACGGCCGTGACCACGACCGTGTAGGGGACGGTGACCAGGGCCAGGGCGTACGCGCGGGCCCGCAGCTCCGCGAACGCATCCCGCGGGGTCGCAATGGTCTGCGCGACCATCCAGAACGCCCCGGTGTCCTGCCCGAACTGGTTGTACATCTGGACGCCGAGCATGCCCGCGCCGAAGCAGGCCAGGTACACCGAGCCCGTTCCCTGAAGGGCGTTGAAGACCGGGATGATCAGGCCGATCGCCAGCGCCGTCACCCACGCCGACTTCGTCTTCGGGTCACGGACCACGTACCGCAGCGTGCGCTGCATGACCGCGCCCGTCCGCCCGCCCGGCAGGAACGACCAGACCCCGGCGCCGTCCGCGGAATCCCGCTTCGCCGACGGCTGCGAGGCCGCGATCGTCGATCCGTCCGGGGTGACCATCAGCGTCGTCAGGCTCCGCTCCCAGAACCGCAGGAGCAGCACCAGCGCCAGGACGGTCACGGCCAGCTGGCCCGCCGCCACGCCGTACGAGCCCTTGCTCGCGGAGTCCACCATGCCGACGGCCGTCGCGGGCGGCAGCCACCGCACCACGGCCTCGACCGGTTCCAGCTGGGCCAGGCCGCCCGACTGGAACAGGCGCTGGCTCCCGAAGTTGGCCAGCTGCGCGCCCACCGCGATCAGCAGCCCGCTGAGCAGCGCGAGGTCACGTCCCTTGCGGCTGGTCAGCAGCCGGACGTTGGCCGTGGCCACCGCGCGGGCCAGCGTGACGCAGCCCAGCACCAGCAGCGGTACGGCCGGTACGGCGGCCACGATGCCCGCCGCGCCCCGCGCGACGGCCACCACCGAGCCCACCGCCAGGCAGACCGTGAACAGCGGGCCGATGCCGACCAGTGAGGAGGCCAGCAGGGCCCGTACGAGCGGTCGCGGCCGCAGCGGCAGCATGACCAGCCGGCTCGGGTCGAGCGTCTCGTCCCCGCTGGGGAAGAACAGCGGCATGAACGTCCAGCCCAGCGCCAGGATCGCGGCGAGCAGGACGACGACCGTGCCCGCGTGCGCGTTCCCGTGCAGCACGGCCAGGCCGAGCATCGCGAAGCAGGCCACGACCAGCGCGAGCGCCAGCGAGCCGAAGTAGGCGGCCTTGCGCTTCGACGAGCCCTTGAGCCCGTTGCGGATCAGCGACAGCTTCAGGCGGACGAAGACGGAGGTCAGGTCGACCGCGCCGGCCACGGCCGGTGCCGTGGCCGTGGCGGTGGCCGGAGCGGAGGCGGATGCGGCGCTCATCGGGCCGCCTGCCCGCCGAGCCAGTCCAGCGAGTCGCCCGCGTCGCGGGCGCCCGCGCCGACCAGCTCCAGGAACGCGGCCTGCAGCGAGGGCGCGTCACCCCGTACGTCTGCCAGCGGGCCCGCGGCGCGGATCCGGCCGGCGGCCATGACGGCGACCCAGTCGCACAGCGACTCGACCAGCTCCATGACGTGGGAGGAGAAGACGACCGTGGCGCCGGACGAGGTGTACCGTTCCAGCACCCCGCGGATGGTCTGCGCCGACACCGGGTCGACGCCCTCGAACGGCTCGTCCAGGAACAGCACTTCGGGGTTGTGCAGCAGGGCGGCCGCCAGGCCGATCTTCTTCCGCATGCCCGTCGAGTAGTCCACGACCAGCTTGTGCTGCGAGCCCGCGAGGTCCAGGACGTCCAGCAGCTGCGTGGCCCGCTTGTCGGTCTCCTCGCCCGGCAGTCCGCGCAGCCGGCCCATGTAGCCGAGCAGTTCGCGCCCCGAGAGCCGCTCGAACAGCCGCAGCCCCTCCGGCAGCACGCCGATCCGCGACTTCACCTCGACCGGGTCGCTCCACACGTCGTGCCCGGCGACGAAGACCCGCCCCATGTCGGGGCGCAGCAGCCCGGTCACCATCGACAGCGTCGTCGTCTTGCCCGCGCCGTTCGGCCCGACCAGGCCGATGAACTGCCCCGCGGGCAGCTCGAGGTCGATCCCCGCGACCGCGACCTGTTCGCCGAAGCGCTTCCACAGGCCCTCTACCCGTACCGCCGCCCGTCCGGCGGACGGCGCGGTTCGCGCGCCGTCCGGTCCGTACGTCCCACCCGTCGCATCTGCCTGGTCCGGCATGCGCCTGCCTCTCGCTGTGTTCCCCGTGGT
Source organism: Streptomyces sp. R33 (assembly GCF_041200175.1). Classification (NCBI taxonomy): domain Bacteria; kingdom Bacillati; phylum Actinomycetota; class Actinomycetes; order Kitasatosporales; family Streptomycetaceae; genus Streptomyces; species Streptomyces sp. R33. The sequence continues at coordinate 4,963,246 of NZ_CP165727.1, forward strand.
CCTGCGTTCTTCACGATAGGAGGGCGGGGTGAGGCGGGGCAGTTACTTATGTCATGAGTTTCCGTACAGGAATGTCCCTGTCCTGACCTGCGGTCTTCCGAGGATCTCCGCGGATCTCCGGAGATCCTCCGGGGCGCAGGTCAGGAGCTGCGGCGGTCCCGGTCCGCCGCGGCCTCGCGACCGCAGGCGTACGCCAGCGCGGCGATCAGCTCCTCCGTGTCCGGCAGCCAGCGGTTCGCCGGGGTCGGCCGGCGCGCCCACTGGACCGAGCCCCGGCCGCCGAAGCGGGTGGGCGGGGCGGCCACGTACTCGCCCTCGCCCCGCGCGACGAGGTCGATCGAGGCCGCCGACCAGCCGAGCTTGCGCACGAGGTCCGGCACCTTCGCCCCGGCGCCCGGCAGCACGAAGAACAGCATCCGGTGGTCGGGCGTGAGGGCGACCGGCCCCAGGGTGCGCTCCATCCGCTCGAGGCGCGCCAGCGCCAGGAACCCGGCGGAGTCCGGCACGTCCAGCGCGTCGAACGTCCGGCCCGTCGGCAGCAGGATCGAGGCCTCGGGGCGCTTCGCCCAGATCCGCCGCACCTGGACCGCGCTGCCCGTGGCCAGCGCCGCCCAGTCCTTCACCGTGGCGTGCGCGCCCGGCGCCGGGCAGTCCTGCGCCCCGCAGGAGCAGAGCTCCCGCCCGTCCGCGGACTCCAGCCAGGTGCCGGCGAAGACGTCCCAGTGCCGTTCTTCCGCGTACCGCACGGCATGGTCCAGCAGCTGCTCGCCGCGCTGCTTGGGGATGGGTGCGGTCTCCGTGACTGCGATGGTCTCTTCCACGCCCATCACAACTCCCGGGGTCACCCGGGGTTACGGGCGTAAACCGGCCGGTGGGCGGTGCATCGATCCTGCATACGGGGCGCACTGGAGCACGATTGGGGGCGCGTAGGAGGTCGGGGCGCCGGAGTTGGGTAGCGACACGACGCAGAGCGGATGATTCTCCGCAACTCAGGCGGGAAGTGATCATTCCAACGATCACCCGCGGCTACTGGGGGTTTTCATGGCAGCCAGGCCTCTCGTCGCGCGCCAGCCGAATGAACGGCTACAGGCGCTCATCCAGGAAGCCGGGTGCTCGAACGCCGGGCTCGCCCGGCGCGTCAACATGTGCGGGGCCGAACACGGCCTCGATCTCCGCTACGACAAGACCTCCGTGGCCCGGTGGCTGCGCGGCCAGCAGCCGCGCGGCCGGGCGCCGGGCATCATCGCCGAGGCGCTGGGGCGCAAACTCGGCCGGACCGTCACCATCGACGAGATCGGCATGGCCAACGGCAAGAACCTCGCCTCCGGCATCGGCCTTCAGTTCTCCCCGACCGTCATCGGCGCCATCGAGCAGGTCAGCGAGCTGTGGCGGAGCGACGTCGGCCGCCGCGACTTCCTGTCCGGGTCGAGCGTGGCCGCCTCGGCGCTCGTCGAGCCGAGCCGCGACTGGCTGATCACCGGCGCCGACGCGCAGGTCGCGCGCAGCGGCGGCTCGCGCGTCGGGATGCCGGACGTGGAGGCCGTACGGGCGACCACCGAGGCCCTCAAGGACCTCGACCACCGCTTCGGCAGCGGCCATGTCCGGCCCGTCGTCGTGCACTACCTCAACTCCGTGGTCTCCGGGCTGATCGGCGGCTCGTACCGGGAGCCGGTCGGGCGGGCGCTGTTCGCGGCCGTGGCCCGGCTGACGGAGCTGGCCGGCTACATGGCGGTGGACACCGGGCAGCCGGGCCTGGCGCAGCGCTACTACATCCAGGCGCTGCGGCTGGCGCAGGCGGCCGGGGACCGGGCGTACGGGGGCTACGTGCTCGCGGCGTCCATGAGCCACCTCGCGGCGGAACTGGGCAATCCGCGGGAGATCGCGCAGCTCGCGCGGGCCGCTCAGGAGGGGACCCGCGGGCAGGTCACGCCGCGGGTGGAGGCGATGTTCTACGCCGCCGAGGCGCGCGGGCACGCGCTGCTGGGCGACACCCGGGCGACGGCGGTGCTGTCCTCGCGGGCCGTGACGGCGCTGGAGCGGGCGGAGCCGGAGTCGGGCGACGACCCGGTCTGGATCCGGCACTTCGACGCGGCGTACCTCGCGGACGAGCTGGCGCACTGCCACCGGGACCTGGGCCAGGCGGACGCGGCGGCCAGGCAGGCGGAGGACGCGCTGCGGGGCCTTCCGGCGGGCAAGGCGCGGCGCCGGGCGATCGGGCTGCTGCTGCTGGCGTCGGCGCAGGTGCAGCAGCGTGAGGTGGAGCAGGCCTGCCAGACCGCCGCGAAGGCGGCGGACCTGCTGTCGGGGATCCGCTCGAACCGGGGCGCGGAGTATCTGGACGACTTCCGCACCCGCCTCGCCCCGTACCGCGACGAGCCGGCGGCCCGCGAGTTCACGGCCCGCCTGGAGGTGGTGGCGTAGCCGGCCCGGCGGCGGCGGGGCGGGTGGGCCTGCCGTGGGCGGGGGGTGACCGGGTAGCGTGAGCCGACGATTCGGAATACCGGCGTAGTCGGCGAAGGAGTCCCGGTGACGGAGAGCGGACAGAGCGGCGGCCAACAGGCGGCCCCGCAGGCCGGTGCGCCGTGGGGTCCCGACCCGGCGTACCCGCAGCAGCCGCAGGGCCCGGGGCAGCCCGCGTACGGCTACCCGCCGGCGCACCAGCCGGGCGGGCCGGCGTACGGCTACCCCCCGGCGGCGGAGCAGCCTCCGGCGGGCCCGCCGCAGCCGGGGCAGCCGGCGCCCGGGCATGTGGTGGGGCCCGGTTACGAGGGTCCCGGGGAGCCGCACGGGTACGGCTACCCGCCGCTGCCCGAGGCGGTCACCCAGTACATCCCGCCGGTTCCGGCCGGGGCCGTGCCCGACGAAGGGGCCACCCAGTACATCCCGCCGGTTCCGGCCGGGGCCGTGCCCGACGAAGGGGCCACCCAGTACATCCCGCCGGTTCCGGCCGGGCCCGTGCCCGACGAAGGGGCCACCCAGTACATCCCGCCGGTTCCGGCCGGGCCGGCGCCCGACGAAGGCGCCACGCAGTACATCCCGCCGGTCCCGTCCGCCTCCGCGCACGGTGAGGCGGCGACGCAGTACATCCCGCCGGTTCCGGCCGGGCCGGCGCACGGCGAGGCCGCGACCCAGTACATCCCGCCCGTCACCGACGGGTTCGACGCGCTGTTCCGCGGGGACGGCGCCGACGCCGGGCACACCCAGCACCTGCCGCCCGTACAGGAGCCGGTGCTGCGTCAGCCGCCGCCGCGGGGCTATCCGCCGCGCGGGCAGCGGCCCGTACCGCCCCAGGCGCAGGCCCAGCCCCAGCAGTTCCAGCAGCACCCGCAGTACGCGCCGCCCCCGCCCCCGCCGGAGGCGCCCCGACGGGTGCCGGCCGGCGTGATCGCCGCCGTCGTCATCGGCCTGGCCGTCGTCGGGCTCGGCGTCGGCGCGCTGCTCAGCGACGGCAAGGCGCAGAACAACGACCCCGCTGCGGCAGCCGCGACCCCGAGCGCCGGAAGCTCGGCCGCGTCCGCCGGCGAGGCGCCCGTGGACCCGGCCCGGGCGCAGGCCGTCCAGCTGGACAAGCTCCTCGCGGACAGCAACGACAGCCGCGCCGCCGTCATCCGGTCCGTCGACGACATCAAGGGCTGCCGCAACCTCGGCCAGGCGGCGACCGACCTGCGCGACGCCGCCCGCCAGCGCGAGGAGCTCGTCACCCGTCTCCAGGACCTGAAGCTGGACCAGCTCCCCGACAACACGAGGCTGGCCGCCTCGCTCACCAAGGCCTGGCAGTCCTCCGCGGCCGCCGACAAGAGCTACGCGGCCTGGGCGGACGACGCCGCCGGCGACAAGAAGGGCTGCAAGGACGGGAAGGCCAAGAACACCGACAACAGCTCCGACGGCGACAAGGCGAGCGGCGAGGCGACGAAGGCGAAGGAGTCGGCCGCGACCCTGTGGAACACGATCGCGGCCAAGTACGGCCTCACCAAGCGGGACAAGTCCCAGCTCTAGACGGTGGCCCGGGAGGAGCCGGGCGAGCGCCTACGCCGCGCGGGGCGCCTGCTCCAGGGTCTGGGTCATGTCCATCGACTGCTCGCCCTGCTGGGCGACGAGCCGGCCCGCCTGGACGACCTGGAAGTTGACCCGCCCGTTCACCATGCGCGGGAAGCCGGCGACGGCGCGCATGTCCTTGTAGCGCCAGCTCAGGTCCGGGGTCAGCCCGCCGGTCTTCACCGGCTCCGACTGGTTCAGCGCGCGTGCCACCTTGCGCGCGGTGAGGTCCTCGCCGGACTTGAACCGCTTCATGGTCTCGTTGAGCACGGTGTAGGCGATCCAGGTGGTCTGCGTCCCGCTGTCGTCCGCGTCCACGGCGTCGTTGCCGAACGCGTGCTCGGAGATCACGTTCCGCATCTGCTCCCACAGCGGATCGGTCGACACCGGGTACCAGCTGGTGAGGTACGCGCCCTCGAAGGGGCTCTCCTTGCCGCCGGTGCGGTCGACCACGGCCTGGCTGACACTGCCCAGCACCGAGGAGATCTGCGGGTTCTTGTGCTTGTCGTCGACGCGGCGGAAGGCGTCGAAGAACGTCTCCGTGCGCTCGCCGAGGACGGCCGTGACGCAGCCCTTGTCCTTGCCGCCGGAGGAGTCGGCGAGCGCTTCGCGGGCCTGCGGCGTGTAGTCCGCGGAGTCCTCGGCGGCCCGGATGTCGTTGGCGTCGGGCATTTTGTTCGCCTTGAGCCCGGCGTTGAGCAGGAGCGGCATGGAGTCGCCCGCGAGGGTGTCCGGGCGGACGACGGCGACCTGGCTGCAGGCCCGTCCCAGCTGGTGCCCGGCGCCGGCGAGGAGCACGGGCTGGCCGCCGTTGACGGGGTAGGAGAAGGGGCTCTGGAACTCCTCGGAGGAGACCCCGTACCCGCCGATGAAGGGGATGCCCTCGGCCTCCAGCGGGGCCATGAAGGCGCGCCCGTGCTGGCTGTACGAGCCGACGACCGCGACGGCCTTCTCGCTGATGGCCTTGCGGGCGCAGTCGGCGGCGCCGTTCGCGGTGTTCTTCTCGTTGCAGGTCAGTACGCGCAGTTTGTGGCCGTTGATGCCGCCCTTGGAGTTGACCCAGGCCTCATAGGCCTTGGCCATGCCGGGCATTCCGGGCATGTTGGTCGCCTTCGTGCCCTGCGGCGCGAAGGTCATGACCGTGATGGTGTCCCCGGAGCCCCCCGGGCCTCCGGGGAGCATCCCGCAACCGGCGGCGAGACACGTGCCCATCGCCGTTGCCAGAAGGGTGCGGGAGAAGGATGCCGTGCGTCGCCAATCGGTCATGTCCATGCACCCTTCCGCCCCACGGGTAACTGGAAAATGAGATGGACACAACAAGGAGTGACGCGAAGGTGAATTGCAGGGGAGCGGTTGCACACAGGCGCTTCAAGATCGTGCCGGCCGTGAACGTACGATCGAAAGCGTGACATTCGCCCAAGGTTCGAAGAACTCTTCCCGCCGCGGCGGCCGCTCCTCCACCATGGGCGGCATGCCCTTGAACGACATGCCGTGGTGGCGCTGGCGCAGCAACGTGCGCTCGGCGCTTCACATGCTCTCCGACCCGGTCTTCCACGAGGAGACCTGGCTCGCCGGTGTCGAGGGGTACGGGGACGTCACCGACGCCGTGTACCGGCTCGTCGAGGACACCTGGCTCGACAGCTGGTCCGCCGAGAAGTACGTCGGCACGATCTTCCGCGACTCCCAGGAGGCCGCGCTCGTGGACCTCGCGGTGCTGCGGGTGCTGCGGATCCTGCACCAGGTCGGGCCCGACGCCCCCGTCTCCGCCTACCTCGAGCACCACGCCTGGCCCGAGGCGGTACGCGCCGCGCGCGAGGCGCACGTACGGCTCGCGACCGCGGACGGGGACGAACCGGACGCCGCACCGCAGTCGCTGGAACTGCTGAGGATCGTGACCCGCGCGGTGTGAAAGGCTGTGGGGTCATGAGCGACGACCCGCAGCCCCAGGCCCCCCAGCAGTACGTACTGACCCTGTCCTGCCCGGACAAGCAGGGCATCGTGCACGCCGTGTCCAGTTACCTGTTCATGACCGGGTGCAACATCGAGGACAGCCGTCAGTTCGGCGACCACGACACCGGCCTCTTCTTCATGCGGGTCCACTTCTCGGCCGACGCTCCGGTGACGCTGGACAAGCTGCGGGCCAGCTTCGCCGCCATCGGGGACTCGTTCCGGATGGACTGGGAGCTCCACCGCTCCGACGACCGCATGCGGATCGTGCTGATGGTGTCGAAGTTCGGGCACTGCCTGAACGACCTGCTGTTCCGTACGAGCATCGGCGCGCTGCCGGTCGAGATCGCGGCGGTGGTCTCCAACCACACCGACTTCGCCGAGCTGGTCCGCTCGTACGACGTCCCCTTCCACCACATCCCGGTGACGAAGGACACGAAGGCGGCCGCGGAGGCGCAGCTGCTGGAGCTGGTGCGGGCCGAGAACGTGGAGCTCGTGGTGCTGGCGCGGTACATGCAGGTGCTGTCGGACACCCTGTGCAAGGAGCTGAGCGGGCGGATCATCAACATCCACCACTCGTTCCTGCCGAGCTTCAAGGGCGCGAAGCCGTACCACCAGGCGCATGCGCGCGGTGTGAAGCTGATCGGTGCCACCGCGCACTACGTGACGGCCGACCTGGACGAGGGCCCGATCATCGAGCAGGAGGTCGAGCGGGTGGGCCACGAGGTGACGCCGGACCAGCTGGTGGCGATCGGGCGCGACGTCGAATGCCAGGCGCTGGCGCGGGCCGTGAAGTGGCACAGCGAACACCGCGTACTCCTGAACGGCACCCGCACGGTCGTCTTCGCGTAGCCGGAGCCGGAGCCGGAGCCGGCCCCGCCCGCGCCTCGAACGCCGGCGGGGCCGGATCGCCGGGGTCTAGAGGCGGCTCAGGGACGCCGCCGCGAAGAGGACGTCGCGGATGGCTTCGCGGTCGCCGTGTTGGCCCACCGCGGCCTCCTCCGGGGAGATGTGGCCCGCGGCCAGCTGGCAGAACTCGGCGCCGTCCAGTGCGATCCGCGCCACCGTGTGCTCCGGCGACGGCTTCGCCGCCGGGGAGTCCAGCGCGATGTCCCAGCTGCCGCCGCCCGCGCCCTCGATCTCCAGGTGCAGCGTCCGCCCCGGTGCGCCCGCGGCGACCAGGCCGCGGGCCGGGGCTGCCAGCCCCGCCCGGCGCCGGTGGGCCAGCGCGCTCGGCAGCAGCCGGGCCGCCAGGTCGATCATCCGGTTCAGGTGCGGCCCCGACGGAGGGTCGTACGGGTAGTCCACCGCCTCCGCGATGTCCCACGCATGCACCCAGCACTCGAAGGCCCGCTCCAGGAACGCGTCCCCGAGCGGCAGCGCGAAGGCCCCGTAGTCCACCGACAGCTGCCCCACGCCCCGCCCCGCGAACGACACCGTCCGCACCAGCGTGTGCCCCTGCTCCCGCCACGGCTCGCGGATCTGCCGGGTGAGGGGCTGCACGGCGGAGGCCCAGTAGTGCTCCGTACGGCCCGTCGCGTCCGACGGTGCCTCCGGGCCCAGCGGATCGTCCAGGCCCAGCGCCGTCGCGACCATCCCGTCCACCGTGAGCAGGTGCCCGATCACCCCGGCCACCGTCGCCGGCGGTACTGGCGCCGCTCCTCCTCGAACCACTTCAGCCGTACCGGGGTCTGCCACTCCGAGTCGCCGAAGTCCCGCAGCAGCGCGTCGAGCCGGGCCGTCTCCGTGTCGTACGGGCTCGCCCACGCCGGGACCGGGATCCGGGCCGGCCGCTTGCCGAGGCAGTCCTCCAGGACGCGTGAGCGCAGCAGCGGCTTGAGGTCGAGGCTCTCCTCCGGGTGCAGCAGGCCCACCGCGTCACGCAGTCGCAGCGCCTCCTCCGCGCAGGGCGCGCACTCGGTGAGGTGGTCCTCCACCGCCTGGGTCTCCTCGGCGGAGCACGCCGCGAGCGCCCACGCGCCGAGCAGGGACTTCAGAACGGCGTGCGACCGCGGCGGCTGCGGCGCAGCCGCCGGCTGCGGCTGGGGCAGCGGCTCCGGTGCGTGCCGCGGGTCGAGGTCGTCGGCGGCCCCGCGCGGACCCGGTATGCGCGGCGGACCGGCGGGGCGCTGTTCCTCGTATTCGTCGGCGGGCGGGTCGGCGGGGCCGTTCATCGGGGCGTTCCATATCCGGGCGGGCCGTATCCGGGCGGTGCGGCGTCCTCCTGCGGGAGGGCGTTGGCGGTCGACAGCAACTGCAGCCCGAGGCGCAGCCGTCGGCGGGCCTCGTCCTCGCTGATCTGCAGGTCGGCGGCGGCCTGCCGGTAATCGCGGCGCTTGAAGTACGCGAGTTCCAGCGCGGCCCGCAGTGGCGCGGGCATGGACGTGACGATGTAGTCCGCGCGGGCGGCGGCGCTGGCGCTGCGCACCTTCTGCTCGAGCTCCTCGCGCGAGCCGCGGCCCAGTTCGGCCTGCCGCAGCCGGGCCACGGCCTGGCCCTGGGTGATCCGGGCGACCCAGGACCGCATGGAGCCCTGCTTGGGGTCGTACGCGTCCGGGTTCTCCCAGATGTAGCCGAACACTTCGCGGGTGATCCGGTCCGCGGCCTTCTCGTCGCCGAGGACCCGGTGCGCCAGGCTGTGCACGAGCGAGGCGAAGCGGTCGTACAGCTCTCCGAGCGCGGCGGCCTCGCCGCGGGCGAGGCGCTGCTGCATGCGGCGGTCCCAGCGCGGTGGTACGTCCTTCGGCATAACTGCCCCCAGCCGTGTGTCGACGCATCGAATGTAATGGCCACAGGCGGCTTCGCGCCCGTTTTGGGGGAACCGGACCCTTGAAGTGTGCCCTGCGTGATAGGCGGGTCGCGGGGTGTGAAGGGTGGGGCGGGCCACGGCACATGGGCACAGGTGTACGCGCCCCACCGCGCTTCCCGTGCGCGGGTTCGATGCGGCCACCTCCTTGACGACTTCGCTTAACGGGCAGGCCACATAGGCCTTACGCTCCTGGCTTGTCTTGAACTGCACCCCACCGCACATGTGAAGGCGGAACGCCGAATATGGACAGCGCAGAATACGAGCGCAAGATCGCCGCCCGATTCGCCACCTTCGACCAGGACGGGAACGGATATATCGACCGGGAGGACTTCAGCGCGGCCGCGAAGGCGGTGCTGGCCGAATTCGGCACGACCGCGCGGTCGGACAAGGGCCAGGCCGTCTTTGCAGGTGCGGAGGCCTTCTGGCAGGGGATGGCCGGGATCGCGGACGTCGATGGGGACCAGCGCGTGACCCGCGAGGAGTTCATCACCGGGGCCGCGAAGCGGCTGCGGGACAACCCGCAGCGGTTCGCGGAGATCGCGCGGCCGTTCCTGCACGCGGTGATCGCGGTGGCGGACGAGGACGGCCGCGGCCCGACCCCGGCGGCGGCGGTCCGCGTCCTGCGCGCCCTGGGCACTCCGGCCGAACTGGCCGGCCAGGTGGCCACGGCCCTGGACGGCGACGGCGACGGCCGCATCGCGGAGGAGGACATCCTGTCGGCCTTCGCAGGCTACTGCGGCGTGGAAGCTCCGGACGCGTAGCCGGATCCGTGGCGGCGGCCCCGGCGGTACGGGGCCGCGCGCTACTGGGCCGCCGTGCCCGCGCGGGCCAGGTCCTGGTCCACGGCCGGGGCCGGGGAGCCCATGGCTCCGTCCGCATGCCCCGGCGCGGCCGGGCGGGCACGGCCGAGGTCCTTCAGTCGCATGGCCGGGCGCTCGACCAGGTGCCAGGAGAGCACCGCCGCGATCAGCGTGCCGCCCGCGGCCAGCGCGAGGTAGACGCCGAAGCCCCAGCGGGCACCGCCGAGCGCGGCCACCGCCTGCTCCACGACGAAGCCGTAGATGTAGATCCCGTACGAGTAGTCGTGCTTGCTGCCCACCCGCCGGAACGGCTTGGGCAGCCGGATCGCGAGCCACAGCAGCAGATAGGCGAAAGCCGGAACTCCGACGACGTAGAACCAGCCGTAGTGCAGGGTGGCGAGCAGGGTCAGGCCGGCGAGCACGCCCAGCGGGTCGCTGACCGGGATCCGCTCCTTGTACACCTCGATGAGCGCCCCGAGGACGAAGGCGAAGCCGAGGTAGAAGACCCAGTTGACGACGAAGCCGCCGACGATCGGCACGGCGGGCATCCCGTCGCGCATCGGAATCTCCGTCGCGTTGGTCAGGGGGTCCGCGAGGGCCTCGCTCAGGACGAACCAGCCCAGGACTGCCGCCCCGGCGAGGATGGCGCGCCGTGCGCGGACCACTCCTCCCGCCCGTGCCCCGGCGAGGACGAGCAGGGCGACGCCGAGGTAGCAGAGGACCTCGTACTCCAGAGACCACAGCGCACCGTCGAAGCTGCGGTTGTGGGTCAGCCCCTTGTGCATGGCGCCGTCCAGTACGCCCGAGATGCCCCATTGGTGCACCCGGATGGCGAAGTTGGCCCGGACGTAGTCGAACGGGCTCTCGCCCTGGTTCCAGAAGCCCGTCAGGCCGCCGTGCTGGCGCCAGTACAGGAACGGCGCCACGGCGAAGGCCGTCACCAGCAGGCACACCCACAGGCCCGGCAGCAGTCGCAGCGCCCGGTGCCACAGGAAGCGCCCCACGGGGAGCCGGTTGCCGCTTCGGGTGACGAGGATGCCGGACAGGATGAAGAAGCCGAAGACGGACATCTTGCCCAGGTCGGTCTGTCCGGAGGCGAAGCTGTAGCCGAACTCGCGGGACCCGAATCCGAGGATGCGCGCGTGGGAGACGACGACGGCGGACGCGAGGAGCAGCCGCAGCAACCCCAGGCTGTTGTCCCGTCCGGAGAACAGTTCGGCGACGGTGCCGTGAGACCACCGGACACGGCTCAGGGGGGTATCGCGGACTCGCATGACGCCTCTCGCGAACGGGACCCGGAGGGGCGCTCTGCTTGTGTGAAAAGGACAAATAATTGTGACACGCGGCCCGTGTGCGCGCCGGTGGGCCTTCCGGATTGAGATATCCGCCACTGCCGGGCGGGCGCCGGACGGCAGTGGCGGCACGCAGCCCTAGGCGAAGGGTTCGCGGAGCCTAGGCGAAGCGTTCGCGGAGCTTGTACTTCAGGACCTTGCGGAGGGCGTCGTTGCGGGGGAGGGCCTCGACCAGCTCCAGTTGTTCGGGGAGTTTGTGGGGGGACAGGCCCTGGGCGCGCAGGTGGGCCGTCAGTTGCGGCAGGGTCAGGGGGGCCGCGCCCGCCGGCTGTTCCACCACCGCGCAGACGCGTTCGCCGCGTTCCGGGTCCGGGAGGCCGATCACGGCCACGTCGCCGACGCCCGGGAGCAGGTGCAGGAGGTCCTCGATCTCCTTCGCCGAGATGTTCTCGCCCTTGCGGATGATCACGTCCTTGCTGCGCCCGGTGAGGACGAGGTAGCCGTCCCGCGTCAGGTGGCCGAGGTCGCCGGTGATCAGGTAGCCGTCGGCGTCGAAGGCGTCCGCCGGGGTGTCCCGGTTGAGGTAGCCCTGGCAGACCGCCTCGCCGCGCAGCCGGACCTCGCCGTCGGTGTCCGGGGGCAGGGGCGCGCCGTCCGGCGTCGTGATGCGGATCGACATGCCGGCCGGGGGGCGGCCCTCCGTGGTGGCGAGGTGCTCCGGGGTGTCGTCGGGGGCGCCCATGGTGATCATCGGGACCTCGGTCATGCCGTAGCCGTGGGTCAGCTGGCAGCCCAGTTCGCGGACGACCGCGTGGTAGATCTCCGGCGGCTTCGGGGCGCCGCCGCCCGCGAGCAGGCGCAGGGTGGGGATGAGTTTCGACCCCGGGTCCTTGCGTTGCTCCGTGAGGAACATCGAGTAGAAGGCTGTGGAACCGCCGGCCACCGTGACCCCGTGGCGCCGGTAGCCGGCCAGCGCGTCCGGCATCGCGAACTTTTCGAAGAGGACGGCGGGGAAGCCGTACAGCAGCAGCATCACCGTGTAGTCGGGGCCCGCGATGTGCGCGAAGGGGAAGGCCATCGAGCCGACGTCGGCCGGGCTCAGGTGCAGGGCGTGGGCCAGGCAGGAGCCGCCCGCGATGAGTGAGCGGTCGGTGTGCAGGACGCCCTTGGGGTCCGAGGTGGTGCCAGAGGTCCAGTAGATCCACCGGACGTCCGTCCCGTTGCCGGGCGGCGGGGGGAGGACGGCCGGATCGCCCGTGGGCAGACCCTCGTACGCCTCGAAGACGCCGCGCGCGCCGAGCCGCTCGGCCATCGCCGTGTGGTCGAAGCCCCGCCAGACGCCCGGGACGGCGAAGAACTCGGCCTTGGACTCGCGCAGCGCGAAGCCCACCTCGCGGTCCCGGTAGAAGGGGATCACCGGGGTCTGGACGGCGCCGATCCGGGCGAGGGCGAGGGAGAGCAGGACCGTCTCGATCCGGGTGGGCAGCTGCCAGGCGACGACCGTGCCCGGCCGTACGCCCTTCCCGTACAGGCCCGCCGCGACCTGCTCGGCGCGGTCGCGGAGCTCGGCGAAGGTGAGCGTCCGGTCGTCGGCGGGGTCCTCGGCCGCCTCGATCAGCACGGTGGCGCCGGGGCTCAGCTCGGCCCGCCGGAGGACCAGCTCCCAGAGGGTGGGGGACTGGCCGAGCCGTATCGCGGTGTCCTGCGTGTCCCTGCTGTCCGGCATCGCAGCCTCCCCTTCGCTGACGGTTCGTCAGATCACGCGGAGAGCGTAGGGCTCGGCCGCTTGTCGGTCCAGGGGTGGCGGAGCTAGCTTGTTTCTGACGAACCATCAGATTCGCGGATCCGCAGATTCACTCAGGCACTCATCCGGCTTGCGGCGAGGGGACACCATGGAACTGCCTCGGATCATCAGCGTCGACGACCACGTCATCGAACCCGCGCACCTCTTCGACGTCTGGCTGCCGGCCAAGTACCGCGACCGCGGGCCCAAGGCGCTCACCGCGGGCATCGGCGAGCTCGAGTACACGGGCGGCAAGTACGTGATCTCCATGGACCCCGACGGCCCGCCGACCGACTGGTGGATCTACGAGGACCTGAAGTTCCCGTACAAGCGCAACATCGCCGCCGTCGGCTTCGACCGCGACGACATGACCCTGGAGGGGATCACGAGGGAGGAGATGCGGCGGGGGTGCTGGGACCCGAAGGCGCGCCTCGCCGACATGGACCTCAACCACGTCGAGGCGTCCCTGTGCTTCCCGACCTTCCCGCGCTTCTGCGGGCAGACCTTCGCGGAGGCCCACGACAAGGAGGTCGCCCTCGCCTGCGTGCGCGCCTACAACGACTGGATGGTCGAGGAGTGGTGCGGCGACAGCGGCGGCCGGCTGATCCCGCTGTGCATCATCCCGCTCTGGGACATCGACCTGGCGGTGGCGGAGATCCGGCGCAACGCGGCCCGCGGAGTGAAGGCCGTGACCTTCTCCGAGATTCCCACCTACCTCGGGCTCCCCTCCATCCACTCCGGCTACTGGGACCCCTTCTTCGCCGTCTGCCAGGAGACCGGCACCGTCGTCAACATGCACATCGGGTCCAGCTCCCAGATGCCGGCCGCCTCGCCCGACGCGCCGCCCGCAGTCCAGGCCTCGCTCAGCTTCAACAACGCCATGGCCTCGATGATGGACTTCCTGTTCAGCGGGGTGCTGGTGAAGTTCCCGACGCTGAAGCTGGCGTACAGCGAGGGCCAGATGGGCTGGATCCCGTACGCCCTCGAGCGCGCCGACGACGTGTGGCAGGAGCACCGGGCCTGGGGCGGGGTCCGCGACCTGATCCCCGAGCCGCCGTCCACGTACTACTACCGGCAGATGTTCTGCTGCTTCTTCCGCGACAAGCACGGCATCGCCTCGCTCGACGTCGTCGGCCGCGACAACGCCACCTTCGAGACCGACTACCCGCACGTGGACTCGACCTTCCCGCACACCAAGGAGGTCGCCCTCGACCACGTCAAGGGGCTGGACGACGAGACGGTCTACAAGCTGATGCGCGGCAACGCCATCCGGATGCTCGGGCTGGACCTCGTCTGATGGATCTGACGTACACGGAGGAGGAACAGGACTTCCGGGCCCGGCTGCGCGTGTGGCTCGGCAAAACGCTGCCCGAGCTGCCCGCGAAACCGTCGCCCGACGACTGGCCCGGCCGCCGCGCGTACGACGCGGGCTGGCAGCGCAGGCTGTACGACGCCGGGTACGCCGGGCTGCACTGGCCGGTCGACGCGGGCGGGCGCGGGGCCACCCCGACCCAGCACCTGATCTTCCTGGAGGAGACCGAGCGCGCCGGCGCCCCGTACGTCGGCGCCAACTTCGTCGGCCTCCTGCACGCCGGCCCGACCATCGCCGCCGAGGGCACCGCAGCGCAGCGGGCGCGCTGGCTGCCGCCCGTACTGCGCGGGGACGAGGTGTGGTGCCAGGGGTTCAGCGAGCCCGGCGCGGGCTCCGACCTGGCCTCGCTGCGCACGCGCGCCGTGCGCGACGGCGACGACTACGTGATCACCGGCTCGAAGATCTGGACCTCGCACGCGGAGGTCGCCGACTGGTGCGAACTGCTCGTACGCACCGACCCCATCAGCGAGGCCGTCCCGAAACACCGCGGGATCTCCTGGCTCGCCATGCCCATGGACGCCCCCGGGGTGACGGTCCGGCCCCTGCGCACCCTCGCGGGGTCCACGGAGTTCGCGGAGATGTTCCTCGACGAGGTCCGGGTGCCCGTCGCGAACCGGGTCGGGGCGGAGAACGACGGCTGGCGCGTCACCATGGTCACGCTCTCCTTCGAGCGGGGGACGGCCTTCGTCGGCGAGGTCGTGGCCTGCCGCCGCACCCTGGGCGAGCTCGCGCGCACGGCGAAGGCGAACGGCCGGTGGGACGATCCGGTGCTGCGGCGCCGGCTCGGGCGGCTGTACGGGGAGTTCGGCGCCCTGTGGCGGCTCACCCAGTGGAACGTCAGCGAGTCCGAGAGGACCGGCGGGGTCCCCGGCATCGGCGGCTCCGTCTTCAAGCTCGCCTACTCGCACGCGCGGCAGGAGCTGTACGACACCGCCGCCGAGGTGCTCGGCGCGGACTCCCTCGTGCTGGACGAGGAATGGGTGCTCGACCGGCTCTCGTCCCTCTCGTACACCATCGCGGCGGGCACCTCGCAGATCCAGCAGAACATCGTCGCCGAGCGGATCCTCGGCCTCCCGAAGGGCCGGTGAGGGCCGTGGACTTCCGCTTGACCGAGGAGCAGCAGGACCTGCGGGCCGGCGTACGGGACCTGCTGGCGGGCCGGTACGGGCGCGAGGCGCTGCGGGCCTCGGTGGACTCGGGCGGAGCCCTGGACCGGGGGCTGTGGCGGGAGCTCGGCGGGGCCGGGTTCTTCGCGCTGCGGCTCCCGGAGCCGGACGGCGGGGTCGGGCTCGGGCTGCCGGAGGCGGTCCTCGTCTTCGAGGAGGCCGGGCGGGCGCTGCTGCCGGGGCCGCTGGTGGCCACGCACCTGGCGGCCGGGACGGTCCCGGGGGCGGCGGAGGGGACCGCGGTGGTCACCGCGCTCGACCTGGACGGGCCGCTGGTGGCCCACCTCGCGGACGCGGACGCGGTGCTCGGTGTGCCGTCGCTCCCTTCGGGTGAGCCGGTGCGCTCGGCGGACCCCCTCACCCCGCTGCACCGGGTGGCGGCGCCGGGCAGCGCGGTGGCGGCGTACCGCGACGAGGGCGCGCTGCTGACGGCCGCCCTCCAGACGGGCAGCGCGCTGCGGACGGTGGAGCTGGCGGTGCGGTACGCGCAGGAGCGCGAGCAGTTCGGGCAGCCGATCGGGGCGTTCCAGGCGGTCAAGCACCTGTGCGCGCAGATGCTGGTGCGGGCCGAGGTGGCCCGTACGGCGCTCTACGCGGCGGCGGTGACCGCGGACCCGGCGGAGGTGGCCGGGGCCAAGCTGCTGGCCGACGAGGCCGCCGTACGCAATGCCCGGGACTGCCTGCAGGTGCACGGCGGAATGGGGTTCACCTGGGAGGCCGATGTCCATCTGCACCTCAAGCGCGCCTGGGTGCGGGCCCGGCAATGGCGGACGGCGGGGGAGGCCGAGGAAGCCCTCGCGGCGGAGCTGCTGACCGCCGCGAGGTAGCTCGCTGTCACGGAACGGGGCGGAACGGGGCACGGTCGGGACGGAGCGGGACGCATGTCCGATTACAGAGAGTTGATATCGGTTTGTGTCCTTGGCCCGCCTCATTGCGGCCCGGAGTCGGGGACCTGCTCCGGTACGCTCCCGGGAATGCGAGCGGTTGAGCGGCGCGAGCGTCGCACAGTATGCACCACGCCTACTCCTTCGCGCTGGAATATGCCCGAAGCGCTTGTTGTGGTGACTGTATGTCAACCATGCTGCTCCGCAAGGGGATCACACTCGGTGATCCCATCCTGTCGCGAGGCGAAGTGTCCGCCGGTTCGGATGGTGTGAGCGGTGCAGGTGCTTCAGGTTCAGCTGGAGGTAGGACCGGATCCCGCCGAGGTCGGCCGGGCCCGCCGCTGGGCGAGGTCCCGGCTGGCGGGGTCGGGCATAGGAGACGACGAACCGCTCGCCGAGACGCTGATCCTGCTGATCTCCGAGCTGGTCACCAACGCCGTCGTGCACACGGGCTGTCCGGCCGTCCTGCGGATGCTGTTCGGGGAGCCGGGGGTGCGCGTCGAGGTCGCTGACGCCAGCTCCCGCGGCCCGGCCCGGCGGCAGGCCGCCGGGGACGACACGGGCGGGCGCGGGCTGGAGCTGGTGGACGGGCTGGCCGACCGCTGGGGCTGGCAGCGCGAGGGCGCGGGCAAGCGGATCTGGTGCGAGATCGACCGCGCCGACAAGCCCGCGGACCGCGCACCCGAGCGGGGTGAAGGCTCGAACAGAGTATGTGGGTCGCCGCGGGAACCGCGCGTGTACCTCTAACGAGGTGTTGACGGTTCGTCAACTGTTGATCACCCTTGTACTGAGCGATTCGTCGCGAGGGGACGCCAAGGGCAGACCTTGACGAGTGCGGGTCGTGGGGTGGCGGCTGCCGTGCCGCGCTCGGGGCGTGCACGACCGCGCGCCGCCACCCGCTGGACCGCGCCGCCTTCACCGGGGCGGCGTGACCAGCCCCATCTCGTACGCCTTGATCGCCCCGCGCCGCAGCGATCCGGTGCCGGCTGCGACGAGCGTACGGCGCAGGGCCGTCGCGAGGGTCTCGCGGCTGGTGCCCCCGATGATCTGCAGCGCCTCGCAGGCCTGCGCGGGCTGCGTTTCGATGACCCGGCTGCCGGCCCCCCGGCCTGGATGGCGATCACGCCGATGCTGTGGGCCGCCATGTGGAGCCCGCGCGACCGGGTGGCCGCGACCCCAACGACCGTACGCGGCCCCGGCGTCGGCCTGCGGGATGCATCCCACAGGGGGGTGTCGGACCCGGTGGTAACGAGGCATTCCGCTTCGAGGACAATTGGGGACGCACCGATGTTACTCAGCAGTAGGAGCAAAGCGCGTGAACCAGGACAGGCGTCGCCAGGCCGAGGAATTTCTGCAGCCTGACGAGCAGTTGATCGCCGTATGTGCCTGTGAGCCGGGGCCGGGTGTGCCGAGTCCTCCGGAGGACCTGCTCGCGCCGCCGGAGCCGGCGGCGCTCGGCCGGCGGATCGAGGAGAAGCTCCCGCGCTCCCTCCAGCAGCTCTTCAAGGCCCGCACGCACGACCCGCGCCGGGACGAGGCCGACCGGGTCCCCGACCCGGCGGACGGCAAGGGCATGGAGGGCGGCTGGCAGAGCGCGGCCGGCCGGTACCTGATCAGCCGGGCCAACGCGCGCGGCGCGGCGACGGACGTCCTCGTGGTGACGGACCGGCGCTGGTTCGCCCTGACCGACGTCTCGCCGCTGTGGCAGTCGACGCCCGAGATGAAGCAGTACTGGGAGGTCCCGCGATCGGCGATCACCGTCGTCCGCGCGAACGGGACGGGCCTGCTCCAGAAGGGCCGTATGAACATCGAGTTCGCCGACCTCTCCTGGGTCGCCGTCGAAGCGGTGACCCCCGCCGAGGCCCCCGCCTTCGCCTCGGCCGCGGCCCGCTACCGCTGACGGACAAAACGCCCGGGGCCCGCACCCGTCGGTGGGTGCGGGCCCCGGTGTCCACCCGCCGGAGGCCCGAGGCGAGGCCGGGGCGGAGGACTCAGAGGACGGCCACCGGGGCGACAGGGGTGCCGACGCCTCCGACGAAGGGCTCCGGCATGGCCGAGAGCAGGAAGCCGTACCGGTTCTCTTCTGCACAGGCTGTGGACAACTTTTCGAGGTTCCAGTTCTGGCCTTGGTGCATGCCCATCTCGACCAGGTCCAGCGCGTGCACCGGCAGCCACAGGTTGTCGATCTCCGGCGGGAAGATCTCGAAGGTCAGGGTGTCATTGGCGACGGCCGCCACGTCCCGCGCGTGGAACCACTCCGGCGTGCGGACGGACAGGCCCGGCGACGGGAAACCGTAGCCGTGCTTGTCGCCCGCCAGGTACACCTGGATCTGGCCGGTGCGGACCAGGACGACGTCGCCCGCCCGGACCGTGATCCCGCCGAACTCCTCCGCCTCCGCCAGGTCCTCGGGCGTCACCGCGTGGCCCCCGGGCAGCCGGTCCAGGCCCTTCGCGCGGGCCACGTCCAGCAGGACGCCCCGCGAGACGATGTGCCCGGCCTTGTCGATGCCGCTGAACTCGGCCCGCCCGTGCGCCGTCACCGTCCCGGCCGGGCGCCCGTTGTAGATCTTCCCGGAGTGCGAGACGTGCGTGAGCGCGTCCCAGTGGGTGCCCGCCTGGAGCCCCATGGTCACGGCGTCGTCGCTGCACGCCACCGTGCCCGGCCCGAACAGCTCCTGGTTGATCTGCACCATCGTGTGCAGCGGGTTGATCCGGCCGGGGATCAGGCCGGCCTGGACCCCGTCCTCCTTGAGCGGGAGCGCGAGCGGGATCCGGCGGCCCGAGCGGACCTCGGCCGCGGCCGCCCGCACGACCTCGTCGGTGATCAGGTTCAGCGTGCCGATCTCGTCGCCGGCGCCCCAGCGGCCCCAGTTGTTGACGCGTTTGGCGATGTCGTGGAACTCGGGGGGCATGCCCATGGATCTCATCAGCTCCCTGTTGGCGGACGGATGCGAGACGAACTGGGGCTTGTGTTCTCGTGTCTGACTGCCCATAGAATCTAACGGACCGTCAGAAAACGCGGGAAGGGGTCGGGTGTGGGGAACTTCTTGGCAGGCAAGGTCGTGGCCGTCACCGGCGCGGGCCGGGGCATCGGGCGGGCCGTGGCGCTCGCCGCGGCCGCCGAGGGCGCCAAGGTCGTCGTCAACGACTACGGGGTCGGCATCGAGGGCGGGGAGCCGACGAGCGAGATCGCCGACGGCGTGGTGAAGGAGATCCAGGCCGCCGGCGGCGAGGCCGTCGCCGTCGCCGACGACATCTCCACCATGGCGGGCGGCCAGCGCATCGTGGACACCGCCCTCGCCCGGTTCGGCCGGATCGACGGCGTCGTGTGCGTCGCCGGCATCCTGCGCGAGCGGATGCTGTTCAACATGTCCGAGGAGGAGTGGGACCCGGTCGTCGCCACCCACCTCAAGGGCACCTTCACGGTGTTCCGCGCCGCCTCCGCCGTCATGCGCCGCCAGGGCTCCGGCACCCTCATCGGCTTCACCAGCGGCAACCACCAGGGCTCCGTCGCCCAGGCCAACTACAGCGCCGCCAAGGGCGGGATCATCTCCCTCGTCCGCTCCGCCGCGCTCGGGCTGGCCAAGTACGGGGTCACCGCCAACGCCGTCGCACCCGTCGCCCGCACCCGCATGTCGGCGAACGTCCCCATGGAGCTCAAGGAGATCGGCGAGCCCGAGGACGTCGCGGCGCTCGTCACCTACCTGCTCTCCGACAAGGCCGTCGCCACCGGCGGCGAGAAGATCACCGGGCAGGTCTACACGATCGCCGGCCCGAAGATCGCCGTCTGGGCGCAGCCGCGCGAGCTGCGCGCCGGCTACGCCGAGGGCTCCTGGACACCGGAGAAGATCGCCGACTTCCTGCCCGGGACGGTGGGCACCGACCCGATGCCGATGCTCGCGCAGCTGGAGGCCATGGCCAAGGCGGCGGCCGCCAAGGACCGCCCCAACGCGTAGGGGAGCCCCGACGACATGGACTTCAGCTTCGGGGCCGAGGACGAGGAACTGCGCGCCCGCGCCCGGGCCTGGCTCACCGAGCACCTCGTGGGCCCGTACGCGGACGCCCTCGGCCTCGGCGGGCCCGGCAGCGAGCACGAGGGGGTCGACGCCCGGCGCGCGTGGGAGCGCGAACTCGGCCGCGGCGGCTGGATCGGCCAGGGCTGGGACGCCGAGGGATACGGCAACCGGCGGCTCTCCCTGACCGGCCAGGTCGTCTGGGCCGAGGAGTACGCGGCGCTGCGCGCCCCCGGCCGGGTGGGCCACATCGGGGAGAACCTCCTCGCGCCGACCCTGATCGCGTACGGATCCCCCGAGCAGCGGGACCGTTTCCTGCCCGGCATCGCGCGCGGCGAGGAGCTGTGGTGCCAGGGGTACAGCGAGCCGGGCGCCGGATCGGACCTCGCGGGGATCCGTACGACGGCCGTACGGGACGCGGGCGACGGCCCGTTCCGCGTCACCGGGCAGAAGATCTGGACCTCCCTGGCCCGGGACGCCGACTGGTGCTTCGTGCTGGCCCGGACCGAGCCCGGCTCGCGGCGCCACCACGGGCTGTCCTTCCTGCTCGTACGGATGGACCAGCCGGGGCGGGTCGACGTCCGGCCGATCCGCCAGATGTCGGGGACGAGCGAGTTCAACGAGGTGTTCTTCGACGGCGCGGTGGCGGCGGAGGTCGTCGGCGGGGAGGGCAACGGCTGGACCGTGGCCATGGGCCTGCTCGCCCTGGAACGCGGGGTCTCCACGCTGGTCCAGCAGATCGGGTTCGCGGCGGAACTGGAGCGGGTGCTGGGGGCGTACGTGGCCGCGGGCACGGGGGACCCCGTACTGCGCGAGCGCCTCGTACGGCAGTGGGCCGAGCTGCGCACGATGCGCTGGAACGCCCTGCGGACGCTGGGCGCCGCCGACGATCCGGGCGCACCGAGCGTGGCCAAGCTGCTGTGGGGCGGCTGGCACCGGCGGCTCGGCGAGCTGGCCGTGGCGGTCCGCGGGGCCGCGGCCTCCGCCGGGCCGGCGGCGTGGGCGCCCGGCATCCCGTACGAACTCGGACTCGACGAGGAGCAGCGCCTGTTCCTGTTCACCCGTGCCGACACGATCTACGGCGGCTCGGACGAGATCCAGCGGAACATCATCGCCGAGCGTGTGCTCGGCCTGCCTAAGGAGCCCAGGTGAGAGGCGTCGTGTTCGACGGCAAGCAGGCCCAGGTGGTCGAGGACCTCGAGATCCGCGACCCGGGACCGGGGGAGGTGCTGGTCGCGATCGCAGCGGCCGGGCTGTGCCACAGCGACCTGTCGGTGATCGACGGGACGATACCGTTCCCGCCGCCGGTGGTGCTGGGGCACGAGGGCGCGGGGGTGGTGGAGGCCGTCGGGTCCGGAGTGACGCATGTGGCGCCGGGCGATCACGTCTCCCTGTCGACCCTGGCGAACTGCGGGGCCTGCGCGGACTGCGACCGGGGACGGCCGACGATGTGCCGCAAGGCGATCGGGATGCCGGGCCAGCCGTTCTCGCGGGGCGGGAAGCCGCTGTTCCAGTTCGCCTCCAATTCGGCCTTCGCCGAGCGGACGATCGTCAAGGCCGTCCAGGCGGTGAAGATCCCGGCCGGCATCCCGCTGACCTCGGCGGCGCTCATCGGCTGCGGTGTCCTGACCGGGGTGGGGGCCGTACTGAACCGGGCCCGGGTCGACCACGGCGAATCGGTGGTCGTCATCGGCACGGGCGGCATCGGGCTCAACGTGCTGCAGGGCGCCCGGATCGCGGGCGCGACCACCATCGTGGCGGTGGACGCGAACCCGGCCAAGGAGGCGGTGGCCCGGCAGTTCGGGGCCACGCACTTCATCGACGCCTCGGCCGTACCCGACTCCTCGGCGGCGGTCCGCGAGATCCTCCCGACGGGCGCCGACCACGCCTTCGAGTGCGTGGGCAACGTCAAGCTGATCCGCCAGGCCATCGACCTGCTGGACCGGCACGGACAGGCGGTCCTGCTCGGGGTCCCCGGCTACAAGGAGGAGGCCTCGTTCCAGGTCTCGTCCATGTACCTGGACAAGACCGTCATGGGCTGCCGCTACGGCTCCTCCCGCCCGCAGCGGGACATCGCCCTGTACGCCGAGCTCTACCGGCAGGGGAGGCTGCTGCTCGACGAACTCGTCACGGAGACCTACCCGATCGAGGACTTCGCGAAGGCCGTGGACGATGCCCGGCACGGGCGGGTGGCGCGCGGCGTGCTCACGTTCTGAGGCGGGGCCGCTGATCGCGGTTCCCGGCCCCCGCCCTGGCGCCAACAAGCCTCGTTCTGGGGCGAGTTGTCCTACCATCTGGGTATGTCGAGGGAGGGGCCATGTTGAACGAGCTGGCGCAAGCGGCTTCCGCGGCCATCATCAGTTCGGTCGCCACGGACGCGTGGCCGCGCCTGCGGGACGGGGTCGTCACGGTGTGGAGGCGGGTGTATCCCGAGCGGGCGGATGCGGTCGGCGCCGACCTCGACGCCTGCCGGGACGATCTGCTCGCCGCCCGGGCCGGAAGCGACGAGTTGTCCGAGGCCGAGCTGCGCGCGGAGTGGCAGGGGCGCGTGCGTCGCCTGCTCGTCGAGAATCCGGAGATCGCGGGGGCGCTCAGGGCGCTGCTGGACGAGGTCGGGCAGTCGCAGGCGGCGCGGGGAGCCGACGTGGGCGAGGTACGCATGACCGCGCGGGCGAGCGGGAACGCCCGCGTGTACCAGGCGGGGCGGGACCAGCACATCACCGAGCGATGACCGACCGGCCCGGCGGCAGTCGCACGGACGCGCAGGCTTCCGGGCACGGGAGGGTCTTCCAGGCCGGCCGGGACCAGCACGTCACCGAGCAGCACTTTCACGTGCGGCGTTCGCGTGCGGCGGTGGTCGCCGCCGTTGTGGCCACGGCGGTCGCCGTGGCCGCGGCGGCGGTGGTCGCCGTGCTCGTGGGGGGTGATCCCGGGGGCACCGGCTCCTCGCCCGCGAGTGATCCCGCCGCTTCCGGTGCCGTGCAGTCCCCGGCCCCGCAGATCTCGCCCCCGGCCGTCCGGGATGCGCAGCCCGTCCGGTCGGAAGGCGTGCGGCTGACGTACGTCGACCTCGACGCGGGAGCGCCGAAGGTGCTCATGAACAACGTCGGCGCCAGCTTCTACGTCAACTACGACACAGGTGACAGGCCGGAGCACAAGATCTACGGCGCATCCGGCATCGCCCGCTGGAAGGGTGAGGCCGAGCCGACTCTCCGGCGCTGCGCGGAACTGATCGACACTCAGGGGGCGGGGGACCTCCCCGTCGTCACGGGAGCCCGGTACTGCGTGAGGTCGAGCGGGGGCAGGGTCGCGGTGATCACCGTCGGAGCGTTCGATACCGCCACCTCCGCGTTCAAGGGTGACGTCGTCGTGTGGGGCGCCGGGCCCTCCTCGCCCTGAGCTCCTGAGCCTCTGAGCCCCTGAGCTCTGGACCTCCAGGGCTCCGAGGCTCCCGGGCTCCGGAGCTACTCGGCGGCGAGGCGGCCGAAGCGGCCCTTGTGGAAGAGAAGCGGGCCGTCCTCGCCGGCGGCGCCCATGGCTTCGACCCGGCCGACCACGATCAGGTGGTCCCCGCCGGTGTGGACGGCGTGGATGCGGCAGTCGATCCAGGCGGGCACGGACTCGAGCTGCGGTGACCCCGTCACGGGGGCGGGCACGTGGGCGATCCCCGCGAACTTGTCGGCGCCGCTGACGGCGAAGGCCCGGCACAGCTCGCCCTGCTCGGCGCCCAGGATGTTGACGCAGAACACCCCGGCGCGGGCGATCCGCGGCCAGGTGGTCGACGTACGGGCCACCATGAACGTCACCAGGGGCGGGTCCAGGGACAGCGACGCGAAGGACTGGCAGGCGAAACCGGCCGGCCCGTCCTCGCCGTCCGCCGGCGGCGCGGTGATGACGGTGACCCCGCTGGCGAAGTTCCCCAGTACGGCCCGGAACTCGGCGGGGCTGACGGGCGCGCGCTCGTCGTCGCCGACGGCCCGCAGCTCGGGGCGCGGCAGCGCATCGATGTGGCCGGCATCCGGGTCCTGCTCCGACGGGGCGGAGGTGGGGGAGCCGACTGACCTGAGGTATCGGACGACGGTGGCCGCCATCCCTGCGTGTCCCATCACGTCAACGATTGAAGCTGACGGTCCGTCAGATGGGAAGGGGTGCGGCCGGGTGACTGGGAAATCGGAAAGGTGTATCGTCCTCATCGATTGAACGTGTTCAATTGCTGTGGGGGTGGGGGCCATGGTGATGCCAGACGTGCACGCGCCGGCGCCGGATCCGGCCGAACGGCGCGGCAGGTGGTCGCGCCTCGCGACCGGGGCGGAACTGCCCTTCATCGCGCAACTCGTCGTCGCGGGAGCGGTCTTCATCGCCACCACCGGCATGCGCGACGACCACGACGTCACCTTCGGAGCCGGTTTCGCCGCCGCGGTTCCCCGGCTGATCCTCCTGGTGGTCCTGGCCGCATATCTGCACTGGCTGCTGTTCACCCTCCCGGCGATGGCCCTGGCCCGGCTCCTGGGCGGCCCGCGATGGGAGGCGGCGCGGGGGGCGCTCTGCGCGGTGGCCGGGGCCGCCGTGCTCACCGCGGCCCACGCCTGGTGGGTCACCTCCCTCTGGGACGTCCCGTTCGTCCCGGCGGCGGCCTGGATCGCGGGCGCCGGGGTGCTCCCGGTGACGGCGGCCTGGTACGCGCGGCACCGGTGGCTGTGGTGGGGCGGCATGCTGGCCCGGGTAGGCGCCCTCACCGGGATCGCCCTGCTCGTCACCGCGCTCGGCGGCTTCCTCCAGGTGCGGACCGGCTTCCACGCGTACGAACCGCCGCGGCTGGAGCGGAGCCAGTACGTCGGGGAATGGGTAGGCGGCGGCGGTGCGTACCGGCTGAGCCTGCGGGAGAACGGCGAGGCGGAGGTCGGTAATCTGCCGCCCGGGAAGAGGAACTCCGGTCTGTGGGAGGCGTGCTCGGGGACCGGGACGTGGCACTTCGAGCCGAAGCACGAGTCCGGCGGCATCTTCCACCGGGGGCCGCGGGACCGCGTCTCGCTCTCGATCGGGGGCTGCAGCTTCGGCGACTGGCAGGTGGCGGGCACGGCGGACCAGCCCGAGCTGTTCTACGTGGTCCGCGATCCGGACGGCCCGGGCGGCCCGGACGTGACCACCCTGCACCGCGTGTAGCGCCGGCCCGACGCTCGCCCGTACGGGTGAATCCACTGCCCTGCCGGGACCCGTATGGCGGACAGCCCCGCGGGAGGTCGGCATCGTGGCCCCCGGCCCGATCCCGATCCACCCGCCCCTCAGGAGGACTCCCATGCTCGGCACCGACTTCCGTATCGGATCGCCCGTCTGGCTCGACCTCGGCAGTCCCGACACCGACGGCGCCGCCGCCTTCTACAGCTCGGTCTTCGGCTGGTCCTTCACCGCCCTGGGTCCCGAGGCCGGCGGGTACGGGTTCTTCCAGGTGGACGGCAAGACGGTCGCCGCGCTCGGGCCGCTCACCGAGGACGGGGCGAAGTCCGCCTGGATGGTGCACTTCATGAGCCCGGACGTGCAGGCCACCGTCAAGGCCGTCCAGTCCGGCGGCGGGAAGATCCGGATGGAGCCCATGGACGTCATGGGCGAGGGCTGGCTCGCGCAGGCCACCGACCCGCAGGGCGCCGAGTTCGCCATCTGGCAGCCCGGGAAGACCGGCGGGCTGGGGAAGGTCTCCGAGGAGAACACCCTGATCTGGGCGGAGCTGCACGTACCCGACCCCGCCGCGGCCCTCACCTTCTACGACGGGGTCTTCGGCTGGCGCAGCCAGGACATGGAGGCACCCGGGATGACCTACCGCGTGCTGAGCCTCAAGGACGGCGACCAGCAGCAGACCTCGTTCGGCGGCATCGCGCCGATGGGCGAGGGCGCGGGCGGCGGCGTGGAGAAGCCGCGCTGGGTGCCGTACTTCAACGTCGCGGACGTCGACGCCACCGTCTCGGCGGCGAGCGGGAACGGCGGGTCGGTGCTCATGCCCGCGGCGGACGTGCCCGATGTCGGCCGGATCGCGTGGGTGGCGGACCCGTACGGCGCGGTGTTCGCGCTGCTGAAGCCGAACCCGCAGATGTGAGCTGCCGGTCGACGGCTACCGCCCGAGGTACTTGGGGGAGCGGCGCTCCACGAAGCTCGCGACGCCCTCGTTGGCGTCGGCGGTGGTCATGTTGATCTCCTGAGCGGTGGCCTCGGCGGCCAGTGCGGCTGCCCGGTCACCGTCCAAGGAGGCATTGACCAGCTGCTTCGTCAGCGCGAGGGCGCGGGTCGGGCCCTGCGCGAGGCGCTCCGCCCACTCGCGGGCGGTGGCCTCCAGCTCCTCGGCCGGGACGACCCGGTTGACCAGGCCGAGCCGCTCGGCCTCGGCCGCCGGGACGGCGTCGCCGAAGAACATCAGCTCCTTGGCCTTCTGCGGGCCGACCAGACGCGGGAGCAGGTACGCGCCGCCGCCGTCGGGAACCAGGCCGCGGCGGACGAACACCTCGATGAAACGGGCCGATTCGGCGGCGATGACGAGGTCGCAGGCGAGGGCGAGGTGGGCGCCGATGCCGGCGGCCGTGCCGTTGACGGCGGCGAGGACCGGCTTCTCGCAGTCGAGCACGGCGGTGATCAGGCGCTGCGCACCGAGCCGGATCATGCGGGCGACGTCGCCGGCGACCCTTTCGCCTGCTGCGGCGGGGGCGCCGCGCAGGTCGGCGCCCGCACAGAAGCCCTTGCCGGTGGCGGTGAGGACGACGGCTCGGAGGGCGGGGTCGGCGGATGCCTCGGCGAGCAGGGCGATGACGCGCTCGCGTTGGTCCCAGGTGACGGCGTTCATGGCCTCGGGGCGGTTGAGGGTGATCCACGAGACGCCGCTCTCGATGCGGTGGAGGACTTCGTCGGCGGGGGCGCTGGTCATGAGTCGATCTCCCGTTCGGGGTGTGGGTGGTTGATGCCGCAGCGCCGGTGCGGGGGCGCCGCCCCCGCACCCCCGCGCCTCGAACGCCGGCGGGGCCCGGTGGCGTCAGCGGCAGATGGCCAGGGCGTCCAGCGCCACCGCACCTTGGCCCCGCGGGAGGACCATCAGCGGGTTGATGTCCAGCTCCGACAGCACACCGCCCAGCTCCAGCGCCATCCGCTGGACGCGGAGGACGACCTCCACCAGTGCGTCCACGTCCGCCGGCGGCGCTCCCCGCACGCCCTCCAGCAGCGCATGCCCGCGCAGCTCGGTCAGCATCGCCCGCGCCTGGTCCTCCCCGAACGGGGGGACCCGTACCGCCGCGTCGTGGAGGACCTCCACCAGGACCCCGCCCAGCCCCACCGTCACCGTCGGGCCGAACAGGTCGTCCTGCGTGACGCCGACGACCATCTCGACCCCCCGTTCCACCATCTGGCAGACCAGGATGCCGTCGAGCGGGACGTCCTCGTAGCGGGCGATGTCCGTCAGCTCCCGATAGGCGTCGCGGATCTGACTCGCCGAGGTCAGGCCGATCTTCACCAGGCCCAGCTCCGTCTTGTGCGCGAGCTGCGGCCCCGAGGCCTTCATCACCACCGGGTAGCCGACCAGGCCGGCCGCCCGTACCGCGGCCGCCGCGCTGGTCACGAGCTGCTCGCGGGGCACCCGTATTCCGTAGGCCCGCAGCAGCTGCTTCGCCGCGTGCTCGCTGAGCTGCTGGCCCGGCCGCATGAGCGCCTGCGCCTTGCGGTACGAGGGGGACGGAGTCCGCGGCGCGTCCTCGAAGGGGGAGCGGTAGGCGGCCGTGAACCGGTGGTGGCCGAGGTAGGCGCGGACGGCGGTGATGCAGTTGCCGAACGTACGGAACGTGGCCACGCGGGAGGAGCCGAGCAGGGTGGTGCGGTAGGCCTCCTCGGTGCCGACCGGGGAACCCCAGATCACGCAGATCAGCTTGTCGCTCTGCTCGGCCGCGTCCACCAGGTCCTGCGCGAGCTTGTCGCTCATGGGCGGGAAGGGCCCGGTGATCGGGCAGATCAGCACACCCACGGCCGGATCGGCGAGGATCGCGTCGATGATCTTCCGGCCGCGCCAGTCGCCGACCGGGTGGCCGCCGTTGTCGACGGGGTTGGCGACGTTCAGGTACTCCGGGATCCATTGGTGGAGCTCGTCCTGCTTGGCCGGGGAGAGGGTGGGGAGGCTGAGCCCGGCCTCGGTCGCCAGGTCGGAGAAGTGGGCTCCGGTGCCGCCGGAGATGGAGTACACGACGACCCCGTCGGCCAGCGGCTTACGGGCCCTCGCGAGCAGGGCGGCGGTGTCCTGGAGCTCGTCCAGGCCGTCGACGCGGATGACGCCGAACTGCCGCATCGCGGCGTCCACGACGGTGTCGGCGCCGGTCAGCTTCCCGGTGTGGGAGGCGGCCATCCGGGCGCCGGTCTCGGTGCGGCCGACCTTGACGGCGACGACGGGGACGCCGTTGCGGGCGGCCCGGTCGGCGGCCAGCAGGAAGGACCGGCCGTCCTTGAGGCCCTCCACGTAGCAGGCGATGGCGCCGACCTCGGGCTGCTCGGCGAAGTAGGAGATGAAGTCGGAGGTCTCGAGGTCGGCCTCGTTGCCCGTGGGAGCCCAGTGGGAGAGCCGGATGCCCAGCTCCTGGAGGGTGTAGACGGGCCGGCCCTGGTGGCCGGACTGGGTGATCAGCGCGATCGCCGGGCCGTCGAGGTCGTCGCGGAACTTCTCGAAGGCGTTGAGGTTGGTGTTGGGGCCGAGGAGACGCAGGCCCGAGCGCCGGACCGCGGCGGCGAGCCGGGCCTGGGCGGCGGCGCCAGCGTCACCGGTCTCGGCGAAGCCGGAGGCGAAGGCGACGGCGAACTTCACCTTGGCCTCGGCCAGTTCCTCGATCACCGGCAGGGGATCGCCGACGAGGAGGACGGCGAGGTCCACCTGCTCGGGCAGGTCGGCCACGGAGGCGTGACAGGGCAGACCGAAGACGGTGGGGCGGGTGGGGTGCACGGGGTGGATCCGGGCGCCGACGCGCTCCGCCCAGGCGATGAGCTGGCGGGTGATGCCGGTGTTCGGTCTGCCCTCGGCGTCGGAGGCGCCGATGACGGCCACGGACTCGGGCCGGAAGAACCGGTCCAGGTCGGGGGCATCGGCGTGCAGGGGCCGTCCGCTGACGTCCACCGCGACCGTGTCCGCGGCGGACGGCGCCGCCGTGGAGTGGACGGCCGTCCTGGGGGACTCCCCGCAGGCCTCGACACGTGCGCGGAAGTCGGTGGTGAGGGTGCCGTGAGTAGATCCAAGCATCGTTCCGCCCGCTCCTGCTCGATGAACCTCAATAACTGACGCGTAGTCAGATTACTGAACTGACGTGTCGTCAGGAACAGTGCTGCGTAGGAAAGCTGGTGGAGGTGATGTGTGGAACGGTCCCAGATCCCGCCGGGACGGGTCCAGGACCGGATTCGGCCTGTTCTGCGGAAGACCGGAAAGGGGCGACTTCGGCGGCCCGGCGGACCGATGACCCGGCGGACCGATGGCCCGGCGGACCGATGGCCCGGCGGACCGACGGTCCGCCGGATCGGCGCCTACGCGAGCGGGTCGACCGGGCGGAGGCCCGTGTCCGGGAGGGGCTCGGCCGGCGGGAGGCCGGTTCCGGGGCCGAGCCGGCGGGACAGGGCCTTGGCGATCTTCTCGGCGTCCAGGGCCATCTCGCGGAACATCCCGCTGATGGGGTTGGTGAAGCCGGTGAAGTACAGGCCGGGGGCCTGTGCGGACGTACGGGTGCCGTGCGTACGGGGCCTGCCGCGCCCGTCGAGTACGTCCAGGTGTCCGACCAGGCCCTCCAGGCCGCGCCGGTATCCCGTGGCCGCGACCACCGCGTCCGGGCTGATCCGCGATCCGTCCGCGAGCACCACCTCGGCGCCCTCGAACGAGGCGACGGCGGCGACCGGTTCGACCCGGCCCGTGCGCACGGCATCGATCAGGCCGACGTCCTGGACCGGGATCGCGCCCTCCTTGACCCGGCTGTACAGGCCGTTGCCGGGGCGGGGGAGTCCGTACGCCGCCAGGTCGGGGACGGACGCCTTGGCGACGAGCGCGCCGAGCCGGTCCACGAGCCGTACGGGCAGCCGCCGCACCAGGATCCCGGTGCGCTGCGCGGGCCAGCCCGCGGTGGAGCGGCGCACGATGTGCGGGGCGGTGCGCACGGCGAGCCGCACCCGCGCGGCCCCGCCCTCGGCCAGGTCGACGGCTATCTCGGCGCCGGTGTTGCCGGTGCCGACGACGAGCACGTCCCGGCCCTCGTACGGCATGGCGTTGCGGTACTCGGCGGCATGCAGCAGCTGCCCGGCGTACGCGTCGCGGCCCGGCCAGTCGGGCAGTGCGGGCGTGTGGTTGAACCCGGTGGCGACGACGACGGCCCGGGCGTCGAGCACCCGCCCGCCGGTGGCGTGCAGGAGCCAGCCGTCCCCGCCGGGGGCGGGGTCGATCCGGATCACCTCGACGCCGGTGACGAGCTCCAGCTCGTGGAACTCGGCGTACTTCTCGAGGTACCGCACCACGTCGTCGCGCGAGACCCACCGGCCGAACCGGCGCGGCATGGCCAGCCCGGGGAGGGCGGAGAGCCGCCGGGTGGTGTGCAGGTGGAGGCGGTCGTAGTGCTTCCGCCAGGAGGCGGCGACCTCGTCGGACTTCTCGACGACCACCGCGCGGACCCCTCGGGCGCGCAGCGCGGCGGCCGCGGCGAGGCCTCCGGGGCCGGCGCCGATCACGTACACCGGGCGGGGCTGGGTGGTCAAGTCGGGGGGTGTGGGGACTCCGGGCATGAGGAGTGAGCGTATCGACACACAGCGTTGATGGGTCGCGGACAGGGAGGGAATCGATTGCGGATCGATCACGGACGGCTTCCGGGCCCGGGCGGGACCCTTGCGGGATCGCTGCCGATCCGCTGAACTGACGTACCGTCAGATCAGGGTGGCAAGGGAGGAGGGCCCGATGCAGACCGTCTGGCTCAGTGGGGCCGAATGGCTCGCCGTGCTCCGGATAGGCCTCGGCCTGTGGTGGCTGGAGAGCTGGCGGCACAAGGACAAGAAGGGCTGGTTCGAACGCGGCACCGGCATCGCCTGGGCCGCCGACGTCGCCGGCAAGCACCGCTGGCCGTTCGTGAAGGGCGGCTTCGAGAAGGTCGTCCAGCCCCGCCCGCGACTGATGGCGTACATCGTCGTCTACGCCGAACTCGCCCTCGGCCTGGGCCTGGTCCTCGGCTTCCTGACCCCGATCGCCCTGGTCGGCGGCCTGCTCCTGAACCTGCTCTACCTCGTCCTGATGATCCACGACTGGGCCGAGCAGGGCCAGAACGCGATGATGGCCCTCATCACGCTCGTCGCGCTCTTCGCGATGGCCTGGCAGACGTGGTCCCTGGACGCGGCGACGGGACTCTTCCTGTGAGCACCCGCTACGACCTCCCCGAGGCCGACGACTTCACCCGCCCCTACTGGGATGCGGCCGCCGAGGGCCGGCTCCTGCTGCGCCGCTGCGCGGACTGCGGGCGGGCCCACCACTACCCGCGGGAGTTCTGCCCCTTCTGCTGGGCCGGCGAGGACCGGGTGGCCTGGGAGCCGGCGAGCGGCCGCGCCACCCTCTACACCTGGTCGGTGATCCACCGGAACGACCTCCCGCCGTTCGGCACGCGCGTCCCGTACACGGCGGCCGTGGTCGACCTGGCCGAGGGCCCGCGGATGATGACCGAGGTGGTGGACTGCGCCCCGGGGGAGCTGCGCATCGGGATGCCGCTCCAGGTGACGTTCCGCGAGGCGGCGGAGGGTGTCCACGTGGCGGTGTTCCGCCCCGGGGGCTCCTGACGGACCGTAGGACACCTTCCGGATGACCGGGCGCGGGGTCTGGCGACACACCCGTATGGCCGCCGGGTGCGGGTGCGGGTATCGCACAGCGGATCTGCCACTGTGTGTAGCGGCCCACCACTGTGTGTAGTGGGCCATGAAAACCTACACGGTCCTGTGAATTCGGGAGGAAGTCATGACCGAGGGCGAAGCCATGAGCCTGTTCGAGCAGATCGACACGGATGGCGACGGGCAGATCAACATCGTCGAACTGGCGAACCACTTCAAGCGCGAAGGCCACCACGGACACCTCAGGGAGAAGGTGACCGCGGCCATGGAGTCGGACAAGAACCGTGACCGCATCATCGACTTCAACGAGTTCCAGGACATGATGAAGTAGGCCGCCGCGAGGGAAGACAGCCCCCCTGGGCCCTACGGTCCCAAGGGGGCTGAGGCCGAGGCTGAAGTGCGCCTTGCCGCCCGGCGCCCCCTAGGGCCAGAGCAGCTCGCGGGCCCAGCCGGTGCCGTCGTCGTCGCGGCGGTAGCGCAGCCGGACGTGTCGGCGGGCCGCGTCACCCTGGAAGAACTCCACCTCAGCGGCGTCCAGCACGTACCGGGTCCAGGTCGGGACCGGGGCGTCCGGCTCGGCACCGGCCCGCTCCCACGCGGCCGCCGAGGCCTCCGCCAGCTCCTGCACCGAGCCCAGCATCTCGCTCTGCCGGCCCGTCAGCGCCGCCGCGAGCGCACCCCGCGAACGGACCGCCAGGTCCGCCCGGCTCTCCTCCGCCCCGCAGGCCGTGACTCGGCCGCGGATCCGGATCTGCCGGGCCACGGCGGGCCAGTAGAACCCCAGCGCGGCGTCCGGCCGGCCGGCCAGCTGCCGGCCCTTGGCGCTGGTGGCGTGCGAGGCGAAGTGCCAGCCCTGCCCGTCGGCGTCGTGGAGCATCAGGGTGCGTACGTCGGGCCGCCCGTCGGCGTCCACCGTCGCAAGGCTCATCGTGTGCGGCTCCGGCTGCCCGGCCCGGGCGGCGTGCAGGAACCACTCCCGGAACAGCGCCAACGGCTCGGCGGGCGCGGCCCCGGGGTCGAAGCCGGGCAGCGGGCCGTCCCACACGCGCAGGGAGTGCAGGGTGGCGTGGAACGCCTCGATGTCATCCATCTCGGAGCTGCTGATCTCGCGGGTCATGCCGCTCATCGAACCATGCGACCCGCCTTCGGTATTCGCCGGAACGGGGGCGGAAGGGTCAGCGGGGACGTGGGGGGCGGGGTCTGGGTGAGCGGTGTCGGTAAGGCGAGCCGGGCTGTCGGGGCGGGGGCCGTGCACTCGGCGTCGGAGAGGCTCGACCGGCATGTCGGGGGCGGGGTCCGTGCACTCGACGTCGGAAAGGCCCGACCGGAACGTCGGGGGCGGGGCAGCGGGAGCGGCAGCGGAAAGCTCAGCCGGGATGTCGGGGGGCGGGGTCTGTGTGAGCGGTGTCGGTAAGGCGAGCGGGGACGTCGGGGGCGGGGTCGGTGTGAGCGGTGTCGGTGTGTGTCCGGGGGTGTCCCGTCAGTCCACTGTCCTTCCGTGTCGTGCCGGCCCGTCAAGGGCGCTCCTCCTTCGTCGTCGCGTCGCTTCGCGATGGCCTTCGGCCACCCTTGACCGACCGACCCGCCCCGGAATGCCATAAGACTGCCGGGAAGCCCCCGAAGGAATGGCCGGGGGGTTCATGTTCCGATTGGCCCCGATCAGAGATGCTGACCGGCGGCCCCTGTCCATCCGCACCCAGGCGACCAGGACCACCGATCCAGGCCGGTGCCGGGCCGCGGGGAGGGGAACGCCTCCCTCAAGGGCCCAGATGAAGCCCTTTCCGGACCCGGGCGGGGTCAACCCGCACCAGACAGCGGCCAGATCCCCCTGTCGGTAGGAGTTGGTCCGTGGACGCCCCAATTCGCTACGTGCTCCTCCTGGCTTGGCGTCCGCCGGCCGTCTGGGGCTGGACATAGGTCGCCCATGGCCGGCGCAGGCCGGCCCGGGATGCGACTGCGGGTTGTTTGTCCCGTTTTGGCGGCCGGTTGAGACGTGAAGGGGCGCTTGTCGGAGTGGGGGGTTGAGAAATCCGCCATCAGACTCCGTCTGGCCCCCTTTCGCTCCCCAGCAGGCTGCAGACGCCCGAAAACCTGGCCACGGAGGCGTCTGGGCGGCTTATGGCAGCCCCAGACGGCCGTTGGACGCCGAGAGATGAGGAGCGCGTAGCGATCTGGGGCGCCTGCGGGCCCACTCCTACCGACAGGGGGATCTGGCCGCTGTCTGGTGCAGGTTGACCCTGCCCGGGTCCGGAAAGGGCTTCCTTTGGGCCCTTTGGGGGACTGTGGCCTCCCCCTGGCCCCATCCTGCTCTTGCTCGGTGGTCCCGGGGAATGGGGTGCGGATGGACAGGGGCTCCTGCTCGGCATCTCTGATGGGCCCTCATCGGAACATGAACCTCCCGGCCATTCCTTCGGGGGCTTCCCGGCAGTCTTATGGCATTCCGGGGCGGGTCGGTCGGTCAAGGGTGGAGCGCAGCGACATCGCGAAGCGACGCGACGACGAAGGAGGAGCGCCCTTGAGGGATCGGCACGACACGGAAGGACAGTGGACTGACGGGACGCCCCCGGACACACACCGACACCGCTCACGCATACCCCGCCCCCGACATCCCGGCTGGCCTTACCGACGCGGAGCGCATGGACCCCGCCGCCCGCACGTGCGCCAGCTTTCGCGCCGCCGGGTGGGTGGCCCCCGCCGCCCCGCCTGCCGTTCCACCTTCCGCCGCCGAGTGCGCGCCCCTGCCGCCTCACCTTCCGTTCGGCCTTCGGCCGGCGGGTGCGTGGCCCCCGCCGCCTCCTTCCGTTCGGCCTTCGGCCGACGGGTGCGTGGCCCCCGCCGCCCTCTTCTGTTCCGCCTTCCGCCGCCGAGTGCGCCCCCGCCGCCCGGCGTCACGACCGACACCCCCGGCCCCGAGCAGGCGCACCCCCCCCTCACCCCCGCCCCAGGATCACCGTCCCCGACGAGCAGAACCAGCCGCCCGTGCCCGATGCCAGGGCCACCTCGGGGAGGTTGCCGTTGCGCTTGGTGACCTGGCGGGCCGGGCCGGCTTCGCCGCGGAGTTGGCGGACCGCTTCGACCAGCAGGAACAGGCCGCGCATGCCCGGGTGGCAGGCCGAGAGGCCGCCGCCGTCGGTGTTGACCGGCAGTTCTCCGTCCCGTAGGAGGCGGCCCTTCTCCACGAAGGCCCCGCCCTCGCCCTTCGCGCAGAAGCCGAGGTCCTCGAGGGTGACCAGGGTCATGTACGTGAAGGCGTCGTAGATCTCCGCGAGGTCGACGTCCGCCGGGGTCACCCCCGCCCGCTCGAACGCCATGCGGCCTGAGACGGCTGCTGGGGAGACCGTGAAGTCCTCCCACTGCGACATCGTGGTGTGGGAGACGGACGTGCCCGTGCCCAGGATCCACACCGGGGACTTGGCGGTGTCCGGTACGTAGTCCTCCGCCGCCAGCAGCACCGCGCAGCCGCCGTCGGAGCGGATGCAGCAGTGCAGCTTCGTGAAGGGGTCCGCGATCATCTCGCCGGACAGGACGTCGTCCACCGTGATCGGGTCGCGGAACATCGCGTCCGGGTTGGTCGCCGCGTTCGCCCGGGCCTGGACTGCCACCGAGGCGAGCTGCTCGAGGGTCGTCCCGTACTCGTGCATGTGGCGCCGCGCCGCCATCGCGTACTTGGAGATCAGCGTGTGTCCGTAAGGCACCTCGAACTGCAGCGGCCCCCGCGCTCCGAACGAGAGGTTCGAGGTGCGCCGCCGGGCCTTGATGTCGGCGCGCGCCGTGGATCCGTACACGAGCAGCACGGCGTTGGCGTGGCCGGCCGCTATCGCGTCCGCCGCGTGCGCCGCCATGACCTCCCAGGTCGAGCCGCCCACCGAGGTGGAGTCGACCCAGGTGGGGCGCAGCCCCAGGTACTCGGCCACCTCGACGGGCGCGAGGATGCCGAGGCCGGCCGAGGCGAAGCCGTCGACGGCGGAGCGGTCCAGGCCGGAGTCGGCCAGTGCCCGCCGGGCGGCCTGTGCGTGCAGGGCGTACGGGGTGGGGCCGTCCACCCGGCCGCAGTCCGAGAGGGCGACGCCGACGACGGCGACCCGGCGGCGTCCGTTGCGAGGTTCAGGCGTGGGTCCAGGCATGCATCCGACCGTACATCTGACGTATCGTCAGTTTCTAGTCCACGCAATCCGATCCCCCTCCCGTCGCCTTTTGGTCCCCCTTCGGCACCCGACCTCCCCGCCCCCTGTGCATCTGCCGCCGACCGCCCTAACATGACGGCCCGTCAGATACGGGGAGGAGCCCGACGATGGATGCCGCCTTCACCGCGGAGCAGGACGAGATGCGCCGTACCCTGCGCGAGATCCTGGGCAAGCGCTGCGGCCCGGACGAGGTCAAAGCCGCCGTCCGCACCGCCGCCGGACACGACCGCGAGCTGTGGCAGCAGCTCTCCGCGCAGCTCGGCCTGCCGGGCATCGCCGTCGCCGAGGAGTACGGGGGCGTCGGCTGCGCCCCCGCCGACCTGGCCCTGGCCTGCGAGGAGACCGGGCGGGCGCTGCTGCCCTCGCCGCTGCTGGCCACCGCCGTGCTCGCCGTACCGCTGATCACCGCCCTCGGCGCCGCGGCCCAGCGCTCCGCACTGCTCCCGCCGCTCGCGGCCGGCGGGCTCACCGCGGCCCTCGCCGTCCCCGGCCAGGCGCTGTCCACCGCCCTCGCCCTGACCGGCGACAACGCCCCCGGGGAGTGGGCCGGCGGGGGCCGGGCCGGCGGGGTCCAGGCCAAGGCCGGTGAGGACGGCGGCTGGCGGCTGTACGGGGAGGTCGCGCAGGTGCTCGACGGGCACAGCGCCTCCCTGCTGCTGGTCGCCGCGCACACCGGCGGGTTCGCCCGGAGCCGGACCCTGCTGTTCCTCGTACGGGAGGACGCCCCCGGGCTCGTCCGGTCGCGGCAGGCCACCCTGGACGAGACCCGGCCGCAGGCCCGTATCCAACTCCGCGACACCCCGGCCGAGTTGCTCGGTGTCGACGGCGACAACACCACCGACGACGGCGTCCTCGCCGCGCTCGCCGCCACCGGGCGCACCGCCGCCGCCGTCCTCGCCGCCGAGGCGGTCGGCGCGGCCGGGCAGGCGCTGGCCCGCACGGTGGAGTACGTACGCCAGCGCGAGCAGTTCGGCCGGCCCGTCGGCTCGTTCCAGGCGGTCAAGCACCGCCTCGCCGACCTCTACGTACACGTGCAGGCGGCCCGTTCGGCGGCCTACTACGCCGCCTGGGACCCCCGGCAGGGCGGCCTCGCCCTCGCCCAGGCCCTGGAGGCCCTGCGGGTGACGTCCGGCGAGGCGATCCAGCTGCACGGCGGCATCGGCTTCACCTGGGAGCACGACGCGCACCTGTACTTCAAGCGGGCTGCGGCCGACGAGCTGCTGTTCGGCCCGGTCCACCGGCTGCGCGCGCACGCCGCCCACCGTGCGGGCCTGTTCACCGCCCCACAAGAGAAGGTGGCCGTCTGATGGCAATGGCAGCCGGCGTCAAGCTGATGCAGAAGGTCTCCTCGACCATGCTGTTCGCCAAGATCGCACCGCACTTCATCCCCGCCGTGGACAAGGCCGTGCACAAGCTGACCCGCGGCAAGGTCATGCTCAGCGCCCAGATGCTGCCCGGTGTGATCCTGACCGCCAAGGGTGCGAAGACGGGCGAACCGCGCACCACGCCGCTCGCCTGCATGCCGGAGGAGGGAGGGGCCGGCTGGCTCCTCATCGGTTCCAACTTCGGCCGCCCCGGGCACCCGGCGTGGACCGGGAACCTGCTCAAGCACCCTGACGCGGACGTGAGTTGGAAGGGCCAGGACATCGCCGTACGGGCCCGGCTGTTGGAGGGCGAGGAGCGCGCGGCGGCGTGGCAGGCCGTGCTGAGGTTCTGGCCGCCGTACGCGACGTACCAGGCGCGCATCGAGCGCGAGATCCGGCTGTTCCGTCTGGAGCGTCGCTGATCGCAGGCGGGGGGAGGGGGAGGGCGGCGGACCCCGGGGAGGGTCCGCCGTTACTTGGTCGGCTTCTTGCCCGTGATGCCCAGGTGGACGAGCAGCGCCAGGTTCGGCTTGAGCTCGGCCTGCTTGACGCCCCAGGTCTGGAAGCCCTTCTGGTGCGAGGCCACCGCGGCCAGCATCGCGACCAGTGAACCCGCCATCGCCGCCGGGCTGAGGTCCTTGTCGACCTTGCCCTTGGCCTGGAGTTCCTTCATCGACTCCGTGAGGGAGTTGGTGACGGAGTTCAGGATCTTCATGCGGATCTTGTAGAAGCGCTTGTCGCCCTCGGCCGCGCCGAGGTCGACGACCCGCAGGATCGCGTCGTTGCGCCGCCAGAAGTCCAGGAATCCCTCGACGAGTTCCTCGGCGGCCTGCCAGCCGGCCTTGCCGACCCAGTTGCGGCCCTCGACGAGCGCCGTCAACTGCGCGCCCTCCGTGGCCATTTGCTCGGCGATCTCCAGGACGGCGCCCTCGACGTCCGGGAAGTACTGGTAGAAGGTCGCGGGGGAGGTGCCGGCCTTGCGCGCGACGTCGATCACCTTGACGTCGCGGTACGGCGAGGAGCTGAGCATCTCGCTGAGGCAGTCGAGCAGCTTCTGCCGCGTCGCCTGACCGCGCCGGCCGGCAACGCGGCCGTCGACGGTGCGTACTTGTCCTGTCATGCCGTCAGCTTACCGAGGGGTGATCTGCGCGCGATTCGGCCGCCTGCAAATGGGGTTACCCGACGCCTGGCCTGGGCGGAGCCCCCACCCCGGGCCCTGCCAGGGGGCCGTTTCCGGTCGGGGCCCGGCCCGGTTCCGCTCGGAATCCGGGCGGGCGGGGCTCCGGGGAGGTGTCGGTTCCGGGTGCGTGGCGGGCGGATCCCGGGTGGATCCGGGGCGGATCCGGTGCGAAATCCGGGCGGACGCCCGCCCGGGTGACCCGCCCGCTTCCTCTCGGTATCCCCCGATTAGTCTTATCAACAGGCTGTGGACAAGTTTTCGGGCAGATCATGGCTGAGGGGCACGGGGCAAGGGCACGACGGAAGGAAACGGGCCATGGCCGCATTCGCGGAGGGCACACCCTGCTGGGTGGACGCCTCGCTTCCGGACGTCGAGGCGGGCAAGCGCTTCTACGGTGAGCTCTTCGGGTGGACCTTCGGCGGCAGCGCCGGCCCCGAGTACGGCGGCTACACCCAGGCCTACAGCCGCGGGCGCAACGTCGCCGCCCTCGCCCCCAAACCCGACGGCCGCATGCCCACCGTCTGGGGGATCTACCTCCACACCTCCGACGCCTACGCGTGCGCCGCCCGCATCCGCGCCTCCGGCGGCCAGATGGTCATGGACCCCCAGCCGGTGGGCCCGTACGGCGCCGCCGCGCTCGCCGCCGACCCCGGCGGGGCCGTCTTCGGCCTGTGGCAGCCCGGCACCCACGACGGCTTCGAGGCCCAGCAGGAGCCCTACACGTACTGCTGGAGCGAGGTCTACACGCGGGCCCGCGACGCGGTCGACGTGTTCTACGCCAACGTCTTCGGCTACGTCCCCGAGGACCAGGACGACGCGGGCACGGGCGTCGAGTACCGCCTGTGGTCCCCGCCCGGCAGCCGGCCCGGCGCGGAGACCGCCGTGATGGGGCGCAGCCTGATCACGGACGCGTTCCCGGAGATCATGCCGGCGCACTTCCTCGTGTACTTCGCCGTCCCGGACTGCGACGAGTCCGTCGCGACGGTCAAGCGGCTCGGCGGCCGCGTCACCGCCGACCCCTTCGACACGCCGTACGGGCGGATCGCGGTCGTCGCCGACAACCAGGGCGCGGTGTTCGCGCTGCTCTCGGAGACCCGCTCCGGGCGGATGGAGTAGCGGCCGCCGTACGGGACCGCCGTACGGGACCGCCGTACGGGACCGCCGTACGGGACCGCCGGGCGGTCGGGCCGCCCCCGGGCCGTACGCGGTGCGCCCGTACGTCTGCCGTCCGTCGTCCGTCCGCCGTACGCCGGGCCGCCCCGCCCGGACTGTGACGACACGGCTCCGGCGCGGGCCTGACAGAATCGGGGTTGCGCGACCCCGGGCGGCGCCCGGGGTGAGACGCTGCACGGGGCCGACCGCCGTGCCGGCGCGCGTGCAGGTGGGAACGGGCCCGGCAAGGGCCCGTACGGGGATTGTGAGGCGAGTGGTGGAGCAGCTGACGCAGCACGACCCGAGACGGATCGGCCCCTTCGAGGTGCTGGGACGGCTCGGCGCCGGCGGCATGGGGCTGGTCTATCTCGCGCGGTCGGCATCCGGACGCCGGGTGGCGATCAAGACGGTGCGGACCGAGCTCGCCGAGGACCAGCTGTTCCGGGTCCGCTTCACCCGTGAGGTGGAGGCGGCGCGCGCCGTGTCCGGCTTCTACACCGCGGCCGTGGTCGACGCCGATCCGCGGGCCGCCGTGCCGTGGCTGGCGACCGCGTACGTCCCGGCGCCCTCCCTGGAGGAGATCGTCAACGAGTGCGGACCGATGCCGGCCCAGGCCGTACGGTGGCTCGCCGCCGGCATCGCCGAGGCCCTGCAGTCCATCCACGGCGCCGGCCTCGTCCACCGCGACCTGAAGCCGTCCAACGTGCTCGTCGTCGAGGACGGCCCGCGCGTGATCGACTTCGGCATCGCGAGCGGCGTCTCGAACACCCGCCTGACCATGACGAACGTCGCCGTCGGCACGCCCGCGTACATGTCGCCCGAGCAGGCGAAGGACTCGCGCAGCGTCAAGGGGGCCAGCGACGTCTTCTCGCTCGGGTCGACCCTGGTCTTCGCCGCGACCGGGCATCCGCCGTACCACGGGGCCAACCCGGTGGAGACGGTGTTCATGCTGCTGCGCGACGAGCCCAACCTGGAGGGGCTCCCGGACGAGCTGCGGCCGCTGATCGACTCCTGCATGCAGATGGACGCCACTCACCGCCCGACCCCGGCCGACCTGCAGGCGCAGCTCGCCCCGCACCTCTTCGACGGCGGCGACGACAGCGGTACCGCCTCGGCGTGGCTGCCGGGCCGGGCCGTCGCGATGATCGAGGCCCGGCGGGCGGGGCAGCGTACGGCGGTCGCGCCCGTTCCGGCGCCCGGCCGCCCTGCCGGGCGCGGCGCCGAAGCCGCCACGCACCGCCGGGAGCCGCGCGGCGACGCCGACCCGTGGGTGGACCCGCGGACCGGGCAGGCCCTCCCGCAGCGCCCTCAGCACCCGCCGAGGCCGACGTCCCCCGCGCCGTCCCCGGCACCCTCCGGCGAGCCGGTCCGCCTCGGGGGCTCCCCGGTGCCGATCGGGCCCGGGCCCCGCGCGAGCGCCTCGGCGCCCGCCGCGCACGCGTCCGCCGCCGACTCGGCGACCGGCTGGGTCCGCCCGCCGGGCGGTGTCGCGGTCGCCCCGCACGGCTCGGGCCCGGCCTCCTCCTCCGCGTCGGCCGTGGTGCCGTCGCCCGGCCCGGCCCCGGACAGCGGCCGCTGGCGCCCGTGGCGCTTCCGCATGTCGAACGAGGTCTGGGGGACCCCGACCGTCGCCGGAGACCTGCTCTACGTGACCTCCTTCGAGGTGCACGCCCTGGACGTGGCCAGCGGCCGCCGCCAGTTCAAGACCCGCGACGTCGCCTGGTCCATGGCCGTCGCGGACGGCCGCATCCACGCCTCCGACGGCCCCTCCCTCTACGCGCTCGACGCCTCCGACGGCTCCGAGCGCTGGCGCCTGAACACCGACGCCTGGGTGTACGCCCTGCGCGCCGACCGGGGCACGGTCGTCACCGCCACGCGCGGTGGCGGCGTACAGGCCTGGGAGGCGTCCAGCGGTCAGAAGCTGTGGGAGCTGACCGGCGCCCAGAGCGACTTCGAGACCCCCGAGGCGGCCCCCGTCCTGCACGAGGGCACGGTGTACGTGTGGCAGGACGCGCGGCTGCGCGCCCTGGACGCCCGCAGCGGCCGCGAGGCCTGGTCGTACCCGGTCGGCGACGCGGCCTCCTGCGGCAACGTCCCGGTCCGGGTCACCCCGGCCCCGGACGGCAACGTCTACATCGCCGCCGGCACCCGCGTGCTGTCCGTGGACCGGGCCTCGGGCCGGGTCCGCTGGCACTTCGAGGCCCCCGCGGTCTTCCTGGCCGCCCCGGCCTTCGCGCCCGGCGCGGCGGTCACGGGCGGCGGGGTCTACCTCGCCGACTACCTGGGCACCGTCTACGCCCTGGACGCGGCCACCGGCACCGACCGCTGGCGCATCGCCACCGAGCCGCGGCCCTCCTCGGACCCGGTGCTGGTCGCGAACGGCAACGTCCACCTGGGCGCGGGCAGCGCGCTGTACACGCTCGACGCGGTCACCGGCACCCCGAAGTGGCGGTTCGCCGCGGGCGGCGAGATCACCGGCCCGCCGGCGGTGGCGGACGGCCGCGTGCACTTCGGCTCCGCCGACCACTGCCTGTACACCCTGGACGCGGCGGGCGGCCAGCTGCGCTGGAAGCTGGCCACGGGAGGGGAGATCACGGGCGCCCCGGTGGCCGAGGCGGGCGTGGTCTACGCGTGCAGCAAGGACCGCTGCGTGTACGCCCTGGACGCCGCCAAGGGAACGGGGACCCGTACGGCCGGGTGAGGGGTTTCGGGGCCCTCCGGGTCGCGCGCAGCACCGGGAGTGACAGGATGGAGCCCATGAGCAACGTTTACTTCGACATCAACATCGACGGCCAGCCCGCCGGCCGCATCGTCTTCAACCTCTTCGACGAGGTCGTCCCGAAGACCGCCCAGAACTTCCGCGAGCTGGCCACCGGCCAGCACGGGTTCGGCTACGCGGGCTCGCCGTTCCACCGCGTCATCCCGCAGTTCATGCTGCAGGGTGGCGACTTCACCAACCAGAACGGCACCGGCGGCAAGAGCATCTTCGGTGAGAAGTTCGCCGACGAGAACTTCCAGCTGAAGCACGACCGCCCGTACCTGCTGTCGATGGCGAACGCCGGCCGCAACACCAACGGCTCGCAGTTCTTCATCACCACCGTCGTCACCCCGTGGCTGGACGGCAAGCACGTCGTCTTCGGCGAGGTCGTCGAGGGCCAGGACATCGTGGACCAGATCGAGAAGCTCGGCACCCCCTCGGGCGCCACTCGCGGCAAGATCGAGGTCGCGGCCTCGGGCGTCGTCGAGGCCTGATCCCCTCCCGCCTGAACGGGCTCGGCGGCCCCGCCCCCTCACCGGGGGCCGGGGCCGCCGCCATGTCCGCGCCGGCTCGGGTACGCGTCAGAGCGTGCGGACTCCGTGCCAGGACCAGCCCGCGGCGAGGACCGCGTTGCGCAGGGGGTCCTTCAGGTCCCGGGTGTCCAGGCGGAACGACTCGACCTTCCGGCGGCGGCCCTCGGCGTCGCGCTCGAAGGTCCACTCCTTGTGCCTGCGGCGGATCGGCCCGCGGCCGTGCTCGCGCTGGACGGTCCGGCCGGGCGGGCTGCCGGCCCGCGTCACCGCCCACTGCTCGTCCATGGCCCGTACCTCGCGCTCCGCGGGGAGCAGGCGCATCCAGACCTTGAAGGTCCGCTCCACCTGCCGGCGGCCCGGGCCGGAGCCGGTGGCGGGTTCCGTGATCTTCCAGTCCGCCACCAGGTCGGCGCCCCCGCCGCCCGTCTCGCGCACGCTGAACACCACGCCCGTGCCGTTCAGCGCGAGCAGGGCGGCCCGCAGTTCCGTGGTGGGGATCGCCGCCCGGCCGCTGTCGGCCCGTACCGTGCCCATGTACCGGTCCCAGAGACGGCCCATCGCTAGGCCCCCTCCCCGGTGTCCAGGCTCACCGTGCGCAGGAACTCCCGGAAGTCGTCCAGCAGACCGTCCTCCTGCGCCGCGGTCGAGGTCAGGA
The DNA here is from genome assembly GCF_041200175.1 of Streptomyces sp. R33. Classification (NCBI taxonomy): domain Bacteria; kingdom Bacillati; phylum Actinomycetota; class Actinomycetes; order Kitasatosporales; family Streptomycetaceae; genus Streptomyces; species Streptomyces sp. R33. The sequence continues at coordinate 5,007,020 of NZ_CP165727.1, forward strand.
CCAGCCGGATCACCGCACGCCGGTGCGGGTTCTCGAGGTCCAGTACGGCCAGGTAGACGTGGGACTGGACGAGGTCGCGGCGCACCCCGCCCGCGACGGCCGACAGGGCCACCCGCTGGGCCAGACACGGCGCGGCCTCGGAGCCGAGCTCGCGGCGGCTGGTCACCGTCACCGACTCGGCGGCCCGGCGCAGGCGCTCCACCGACTCGTCGGCCATGTCGGCCAGGGTCGCCCCGTCCGGGCGGAAGTCGCCGTCGACGGTGATGTTGGCGGTGAATCCGGCGTCCGGCTGCGGGTGCAGCGCGATGAACGCCACGCCCTGAGCGCCCACCTCGTCCGGTGGGGCGGCTCGCCAGCCGTCGGGCAGGCCGAACTCGATCGGCACCGGCAGGGTCGTGGGCATTTCAGGCCCTCCTTCCACGGGGGAGTACGTCAGTCGATCAGTCGAACCAGCTGGTGACTTCGTCCTTGACGGAGCCGGCCGTGTCGCCCACCCAGTCGGCCGCGTCGCCCGCGGCGTCCTTGACCTTGCCCGGGTCGACCGTGAACTCGCCTCCGACGGCGCCGCCGATCCCGAGGGCGAGGCCCGCCTTGCCGCCGAAGTGGTACTTGCCGTCCTCCCCCTTGCCGAGGTCCCATTTGAATTCCGCGCCCGCACCGGCCCATCCCTCGGCCGTGGCGCCGGCGCCGAGCCCGGCGACCTCCGTGCCCGCGGCGACGGCGCCCTTCTCGCCGGCGAACGCCTTGAAGCCGCCGTTGAAGCCGTCCTTGCCCAACCCGAGGCTGGCGGAGGCCTCGCCGCCCGCGAACCCCTCGAAGCGCCCGTAGCCGCCGACGACCCCGTAGTTGGCGTGCCCCTCCAGCATCGCCCGGACGCCCGCGGAAGCCTCGGCCTTGGCGGCGAGGCCCTTGTCGGTGATGCCGAAGTTGGCGCTGCCCCGCGCTCCCACGTAGATGTCGTCGAGGCCGGCGAGCGTGAGCGACCCGTTGTTGTACTCACCCTTGTACGTCATGTGGAAGAGGTCGGCGTAGAGCTTGATCGACCCTTCCTTGCCGTACTTGACGCCGGTGAGCTTCATACCGGCGTCCGGCCCGGTGATCGTGAGGCCGTCGTCGGCCTTCGGCCGCTCCGGGGGCGTCTCGTCGAGCTTCTTGGGGGCCTTGTCCAGGTCGCCCTCGGCGTAGCGGTTGAACCCGGTGAGCGATTCGTCGTCGCCCTTGCCGAGGGCGTCCCGGTTGCTGTCGATGACGGCGGCGCTGAGGGCGGTCTTGACGTTCTGGTCGAGCTCGGAGACGGCCTTCACCCGGTCGTCGATGTGCTGCTGCCACTTGCCGACGGCTTCGCTGATCGTCTTCTGGCCGTCGGGGTCGTGGTGGTAGGCGCTGCGCTCGGCGGGCGTGAGCTTCGCGTAGTCGAACGCGACGCGTCCCTGCTCGGAGACGGTCATGCCGGCGGCTATCGCGTCGTCGCGCGCGCTCTCCAGCTTCTTCTTCAGATCGGTGAACTTCTCGTGCGCGTCACGCAGCAGGCTCCCGATCGCCTTGGCCTGGGACTGCGCGGCCGTGTACTCGTAGCGGGTCGCCGCGAAGTTCGTGTGGGCGGTCTGCTGGCTGACGCCGTTCCAGCTCTCCCCGCCGAGCGTGATCTTCTGCACGGAGTCGGCGTAGCGGGTCTCGACCTTCTTCAGCTCGCCCGCCATCTCCTCCCATTTGGCGGCGGCCGTCGTCAGCAGGCCCAGGTCCGTGGTCATGACTTCGTAGTAGGTCAGCACCGGATCCCCTCACAGCTTCTACCGCGTCTTCACCTTCGACTGCGCCGCAAGGAACCGGACATGGTGCGCCTCCCCGTTGGCCGGGTTTGATCATATGCATGGCAACTGTGGACGGGCCAAGGGCCGGGTGGGCCCTCACGTTTCCTGCACGTGGCACGCCCTGCAGCCCCCGTGTCCGGGCGCGCGCGGCGGTGATAGCGTGGCCCGCCGTCGTCAGGGGAGGGGGTCGGGCCATGCCGGCCGGACGTCACATCAGGTTCACCGCGGTACTGGTCGCCGTCGTCTTCGCGCTCACGGGCTTCTCGTCCGGCCACGGCGGGCACGGCGGGAAGAGCAAGGGCAGCGGCAGCGGCGGCGGGTGCTCCAGCTCGAAGAAGAAGAGCAGCTACAACAGCAACAACAGCAGCAACAACAGCAACGGCGGCGGGAAGTCGACGCCGTCGCCCAGCAAGAGCGCCGGCCCGCCCGCGCACGCCCAGGTCGTCGACTGCGCCGGACCCGGCAGCCCGAAGGCCGTCCTCAGGGTGACCTCCGACGTGGACAAGCAACGCACGGTCGACGTCCCGCTGACCTTCGAGGGCGCGAACGGCGTCGTCGACCGGACCTCCGTCCGCGTCACGCTCAAGGCCCGCGAGACCCAGACCGTCACCGCCCCGATGGTCCACGACGACAAGGCCGCGGACGTGAAGACCTGCGTCGTCGGCCGGATCGACTAGCCGCCGCGGGGCCGGCGCTGCCGGCCCGGCCGAGGCCGCCGCCGCCGCTCAGCGCACCCGCGGCTCCGGGGCCGCCGCCCGGCGGCCGGCGAACAGGTCCGCCTGCCGCTCCGGGGAGAGGTTCCCCAGCGAGATCAGCGCCGGGGCCTGCGCCAGCGCCTGATGCAGCGCCGCCTGCTTCGCCGACCACAGGGCCCGTACGGTGCCCTGCACCGCCTCCGTCGGATACCCGGCCAGGGTCTGTGCCGCCCGCAGCGCCGCCGGGAGCAGCTCCTCGGGCGCCGTCAGCTCCGAGACCAGGCCGATCTCGTACGCCCGCTGCGCGGAGAGCCGCTCGGCCGTCCCCATCAGGGACATCCGGGCGGCCTCCCCGAACGGCATCCGCTGCGCCATGTACACGGCCTCGTACGCGCTGACCATCCCGTACGTCGTGTGCGGGTCGAAGTACGTCGCGCTCCGGGAGGAGACGATGAACTCCGACTCGCCCAGCAGGTAGAAGGCCCCGCCGCACGCCATGCCGTTGACGGCGGCGACCACCGGCTTCCACAGGTCGTTCGCCTTCGGGCCGACCGACAGCAGCGGGTCGTCGACCGAGTAGGGGGAGGCGGGCTGCGGCACGAAGACGCCGCGGTCGATGCCCGTGCAGAACGCGGCCGGTCCGGCCCCCGTCAGCACCACCGCGCGGACGGCCTCCGCGTGGCGGAACTCCCGCCACACTTCGGCCAGTTCGGCGGCCGTCGCCAGGTCGATCGCATTGTGCTTGCGCTCCCGGTCCAGCGTGACGACCGCGACCCCGCCCGCCTCGTCCCGCTCCACCCGTACCGTCACGACTTCTCCAGTACCCAGCGCGGCACGGTCATCCCGCCCGTCTCGGTGAACACCACCTGCACCCGGGCGCCGATGCGCAGCCGGGCCGGGTCCACCGAGTTCAGCGGGGCGTCGGGGGAGGCGACCAGGTTTCCGGCCAGGCGGATGTGCGGGGCGTCGGCGAGCTCCACGAGGATCACGTTGTACGGGGCCTGCGCGGCGTACGCGGGGAGCAGCGGCGGGTGGGGCCGTACGTAGGACCAGATGCGGCCGCGGCCGCTCATCGGCAGCCATTCGGAGTCGAACGACTGGCAGTGCGGGCAGCAGGGTCTGGGCGGGAAGCGGAGCCGGCCGCACGCGGTGCAGGCCTGGACGCGGAGTTCGCCCTGGGCGGCGTATTCCCAGAAGGGGGCGCCGTCCTCGTCGGGGACGGGCAGGAGCAGCTGGTCGGCGGGGGCCGGGGCAGGCGCGGGGGCAGGGGAAGGGGAAGGGTCCGTGGCCGGAGGCGTCGCCGGTGCCGGGGTCGTCGTCATGGTCGCTCGCTCCTCAGGCTCGCAGCAGGATCGCGGACGTCGGGACACCCTCGCCCGCGGTCACCAGGCAGGTCGCGGCGTCCGGCACCTGGGCGGTGGAGACGCCCCGCAGCTGCTTGACGCCCTCGTTGATCAGGTTGAAGCCGTGCACGTACGCCTCGGACAGGCCGCCGCCCCCGGTGTTGATCGGGAGCCGGCCGCCGATCTCCAGGGCCCCGCCCTCGGTGAACGCGGCGCCCTCGCCGCGCCCGCAGAAGCCGTAGCCCTCCAGGGAGAGCGGGATCAGCGGGGTGAACGCGTCGTAGATCTGGGCCACGTCCACGTCCTGCGGCCCGAAGTCGGCCTGCTTCCACAGGTGTCGGGCGGCGGTCCAGGCGGGGCCGGACAGCGGGTCGTCGTTCCAGTAGTTGACCATGCCGTGGTGCTGGGCGGGCAGCCCCTGGGCGACGGAGTGGACGTAGACGGGCTTCCGGCGGCAGTCGCGGGCCCGCTCGGCGGAAACGATCACGCAGGCCAGCGCCCCGTCGGTCTCCAGGCAGTTGTCGAAGAGGCACAGCGGGTCGCTGATCATGCGGGAGGTCATGTACATCTCGCGGGTCAGCGGGCGTTCGTACATCATCGCGGCGGGGTTCTCGTTGGCCCGGTTGCGGCAGGCCATGGCGACGTTGAAGAGGTGGTCGCGGGTGGCGCCGTACTCGTGCATGTACCGGCGGGCCAGCATGCCGATCTCGTCGGCGGGCCGCAGCAGCCCGAAGGGGCGGGTCCACTGGCCGGGGGTGGGCAGCTGGACGGCGGTGTTCTTCCAGGGGCGCGGGCCGGAGCCGCGTTTGCGCGAGCGCCAGGCGACGCCGACGCTCGCCTGCCCGGTGGCTACGGCGGCCGCGAGGTGGCCGACGGTGGCGCAGGAACCGCCGCCGCCGTAGCCGATCTTGGAGAAGAAGGTGACGTCGCCGGCGCCGATGGCTTTCGCCACCTCGACCTCATCGGTCTCCTCCATCGTGTACGAGGAGAAGGCGTCGACTTCGGAGGGCGCTATTCCGGCGTCCGCGAGTGCGGCGAGGATCGCCCGGCAGGCCAGTTCCTTCTCGGACTCGGGGAGCCGTTTGGCAAAGGCGGTCTGGCCGATCCCGACTATCGCCGTAGCGTCCTTGAGTGTTGCCGCCATCGCCACCTCCGGGGCTGCACCAGTACTGACAGCCGCGAAGGCTACAGCTAATCTGACGGATAGTCAGCTACTGGGAGGGGTGTGCGATGAGCGAAGACGTCCGGGGGGATCTGCGCTGGGGCAGCATCGCGGGACTGGTGCGCGCCGCGGCCGGGCAGTACGCCGACCGCGAGGCCGTCGTCGACGGGCGCGTCCGCATCAGCTACGCGCAGCTCGGCGAGCGCGTGGAGCGCGCCGCGGCCGCCGCCATCGCCGCCGGGATCGAACCGGGGGACCGCGTCGCCGTCTGGGCCCCCAACACCCTGGAGTGGATCGTCTCCGCACTCGGCGCCGTCTCGGCCGGCGCCGTCCTCGTCCCCCTCAACACCCGTTTCAAGGGCTCGGAGGCCGCGTACGTCCTGCGGCGCAGCCGGGCCAGGCTGCTGTTCGTCACCGGCACCTTCCTCGGCACCTCGTACGTCGCCTCCCTGCGCCGGGCCGCCTCCGAAGGGGACGGCGGCCGCGGCCCGCTGCCCGGGCTGCCGCACCTCGAACAGGTCGTCGTCCTCGCCGAGGACGCACCCCAGGACTTCCGGACCTGGAAGGACTTCCTGGCCGGCGGGGACGGCGTCGGCGCCGAGGCCGTGCGCGAGCGCGCCGAGTCGATCCGCCCCGAGGCCCCCTCCGACATCATCTTCACCTCCGGCACCACCGGCAGCCCCAAGGGCGCCGTCATCACCCACGCCCAGTCCCTGCGCTGCTACGACGTCTGGAGCGAGCTCGCCGGCCTGCGCGAGGGCGACCGCTACCTGATCGTGAACCCCTTCTTCCACACCTTCGGCTACAAGGCCGGCATCATCGCCTGCCTGATGCGCGGGGCCACGATGGTCCCGCAGCCCGTCTTCAACGTGGACACCGTCCTCGCCAACATCGCCGCCGAGCGGATCTCCGTACTCCCCGGCCCGCCCACCCTCCACCAGTCCCTCCTCGACCACCCCCAGCGCGACCAACACGACCTGTCCGCCCTCCGCCTGGTCGTCACCGGCGCCGCCGTCGTCCCGCTCCGGCTCGTCGAGCGGCTGCGCGGCGAACTGCACATCTCCACCGTGCTCACCGCGTACGGGCTCTCCGAGGCCAGTGGCATCGTCACGATGTGCCGCCGCGGCGACCCGGCCGAGGTCATCGCATCGACCTCGGGACGGGCCATCCCGGACACCCAGGTGAAGATCGCCGACCAGCACGGGTACGCCCAGATCGCCGGGACGGCGGGCGAGGTGTGGGTCCGCGGCCACCACGTCATGCAGGGCTACTTCGAGGACCCGGCCGAGACCGCCGCGGCCGTCACCCCGGACGGCTGGCTGCGCACCGGCGACGTCGGGGTCCTCGACACCGACGGCAACCTGCGCATCACCGACCGGATCAAGGACATGTTCATCGTCGGCGGGTTCAACGCCTACCCCGCCGAGATCGAGCAACTCATCGGCTTGCACCCGGACATCGCGGACGTCGCCGTCGTCGGCGTCCCCGACCCCCGCCTCGGCGAGGTCGGCAAGGCGTACGCGGTCCGCCGCCCCGGCTCCACCCTCACGGCCGACGACCTGATCGCCTGGTCGCGCCGCGAGATGGCCAACTACAAGGTCCCGCGCGAGGTCGAGTTCGTCACCGAACTCCCGCGCAACGCGAGCGGCAAGGTCCTCAAACGCGAACTCCGGGCCCGCTGATCAGGTGGCCTTCCGGGCCAGGAGGAGGCGCCAGCGGGGGGTTCCGTCGTCCCGGCGGCCGAAGGGCTCCAGCGGGAGGGTCTCCACCGTGAAGCCGGCCGCCAGCAGGTCGGCCCGGACGCCGCCCAGCGCGAAGGTCCGGTAGTACATGACGAACGGCGGCCGCCACACCGCGTTGCGCACCCGCATCGCGGCGTCGAAGCCCGCCACCGCCCACCACACGGGCGAGGTCGGCGGGATCGGCGCCCCGATCGGGAAGGCGAAGACGCCGCCCGGGCGCAACGCGGCGTGGACGCCGGAGAAGAGGGCGGGCCGCTCGGCCGGCAGGAAGTGCCCGAAGGCCCCGAAGCTGACGGCCAGGTCGTACGAGCCGGCCAGTCCGGGCGGCAGCGCCCGCGCGTCGGCCCGTACGAGGTCGATGCGCTCGTCGGGGTGCGCCCGCGCGGCCTCGGCCAGCATGCCGGCGCTCAGGTCCACCCCGGTCACCCGGTCCCGGCACAGCCGCCGCAGCATCCCCAGCCCCGCGCCGGTCCCGCAGCACACGTCCAGCCCGGCCCCGAAGGAGCCCTCGTACTGGGCGAGCGCCTCCTCCACCGCGTCGAGCATGCGGTCCGGGGTGCGGAAGGGGGTCTGGTCGAACTTGGGCGAGAGCAGGTCGTACCCGCGCTCGACGGACGAGAGGGCCTGCACGGCGAGCTCGCGGACGGTCGGTCCCTGGGAGGTGAACACGGTCCCAGCCTAATGAACCGAGGTGACGCGGGCATGCGACGGCGGCCGCGGTGGCTCCCCCTCCGGGCCACCGCGACCGCCGTCCTTGTTGTGCTCCCCCGTCGTTCGTGCTCCCCCCCGGGTCCCCCGTGACCCCGGTGGGCCGTGCTCCCCCGTCGACCGCGGCGGGTTCCCCCGAATCCCCCGCGGTCCCCCCGTTGTTCCCGGTCCCCCGTATCCCCCGTGGGACCGTCCCCCCGTCCCCCGTATCCCCCGTGGGACGTCTTACGGACGAGTACCGGACGCGTGGTTGTCCATCGCCACGATGTCCTCGCCCGAAGCCTGCTTGTCCAGCGGCTTGATCTCGATGCCGGAGGCGTGGTTGTCCATCGGCGTGATGTCGACGCCCGGTGCAAGGCTGTCGTCGAGCGGCTTGATCTCGATGCCGGACGCGTGGTTGTCCATCGGCTTGATGTCGCCGTCGTTCGGCAGGATGTTCTCGTTCGTCGTCATCGGTTCTCCTGATGGATGGGTCGGGCCCGTTCGGCGATTCCCCCGCGGACCGCCGAACGGGTGGTCCTCCAGCCGACTCTCGCGCCCCCCGACGCGGTGAGTCGATGTACCTATCGTGGCGGACGGCGATAAACGAACGATGAATGCCTCGTTCATCCGCCGATCGGCGCAGCTCAGGCCGCAATCTCCGAAGCCAGCAGAGCTTGCACCTCGGCCAGTTCGGCCGACTTCAGCTGCTTGAAGACGACCTCGGCATCCCGCCAGCACACCCGCGCCCGGTCCCGCTGCCCCAGCCTGCGCAGCGCCTTGCCCAGCACCGTCAGCACGGTCGCCCGGCGCCACTCCCCGCCGATCCCGCGCAGCGCGATGGCCTGCTCGGCGTGCGCGGCGGCCAGCGTGGGCCGGTGCGCGGCCAGGTGGGCCACGGCGAGCCGGAAGTGCGTCACGCCCTCCCACAGCGGCTGCCGGTTGTCGTGGAACAGCGACAGCGCTTCGGTGAGCTGCTCCTGCGCCTCACCGAGCCGCCCCGCCTGCGTGAGGGCGATGCCCAGCGCGTAGCGGCCGTTGGCCAGGCGCAGGGTCAGGCCCATCCGGTCGTATATGGCGATGCCCTGCTCGGCGAGGTCGATGGCGCTGCTCAGCCGGCCCAGTTCGACGTGGATCCGGGAGAGGTTGCACAGCGCGCTGGCCTCGCCGATGTGGTTGCCGTCGGCGCGGAAGTTCTCGATGGCCTCCAGCAGGTACCGCTCGCCGTCGGCGTGCCGGCCCTGGTAGAGGGCGATGATCCCGCGGTCGTTGGGCGCCCAGCAGCTGGGCAGCGGGTCGCCGGCCTCGCGGGCGAGGTCCATCGCCTGCCGGGCCTCGTCGTCGGCCTCGTCGAACCGGCCCGCGACCAGGTGGACGTTGGTGAGCGTGGTCCGGGCCCGGCCCTCCGCATGCGGGTCCTTCGCGGCGTGTGCGGCGTCGCGCAGGGCCACGGCGGCGGACTCGTACTGCTTGGAGTTGGCCCCCGACTCGGCGAGGTCCTTGGCCGCCCACAGGAGGTCGACCGCCCGGCGCAGTACGTCCGCATGCCCGGTCGAGCGCACGGAGGCCTGCCGGACGCAGGCCAGCAGCGGGTCCGCCTCGGCGTAGAGCCAGTCGAGGGCGGCGCGCGGCTCGGCGAAGCGCAGGCCGGGGTAGTGGGTGGCGGACAGGTGCGCGGGGAGCCGGTCGCCGGGGCGCTCCACCGCGTACACCGCGGAGGCGGTGGCGAGGTAGAAGTCCAGCAGCCGGTCCAGCGCGGCGTCGCGGCCGCTCGGCGGCTGCTCGTCGCGCTCGGCGCACGCACGCGCGTAGAGGCGTACGAGGTCGTGGAAGCGGTAGCGGCCGGGAGCTGCCGATTCGAGGAGGGAGCAGTCCACTAAAGCCTCGAGGAGGTCCTCGGTCTCGTGCTCGGGCCGGTCGAGTACGGCGGCTGCCGCGGCCAGCGAGATGTCGGGCCCGTCGGCGAGGCCGAGGAGGCGGAACGCGCGCTGCTGGGCGGGCTCGAGCTGGCCGTAGCCGAGCTCGAAGGTGGCCTTGACGGCGAGGTCGCCGGCCTGGAGCTCGTCGAGACGGCGGCGCTCGTCGGCGAGCTTCGCGGCGAGGACGGACACCGTCCAGGTCCGGCGCGCGGCCAGCCGGGAGGCGGCGATGCGGATGGCGAGCGGCAGGAAGCCGCAGGCGCCGACCACGTCGAGGGCGGCCTGGCGCTCGGCGCCGACCCGCTCCGCGCCCACGATCCGGGTGAACAGCTGGAGGGCCTCCTCGGGGCTCATCACGTCGAGGTCGACGAGATGGGCCCCGGCGAGGCCCGCCATGCGGACCCGGCTGGTGACGAGGGCGGCGCAGCCCGCGGTGCCCGGCAGCAGCGGGCGGACCTGGGCGGCGTCGCGGGCGTTGTCGAGCAGGACCAGGACCCGGCGGCCGTCGAGCGTGGAGCGGTACAGCGCCGCCCGCTCGGCGGCGCTGTCCGGGATGGCCGTGTCGGGGGTGCCGAGGGCGCGCAGGAAGGAGCCGAGGACGGCGACGGGCTCGGCGGGCCGCGGCTCGGTGCCCTGGAGGTCGACGTAGAGCTGGCCGTCGGGGAAGTGCGGGCGGGCGGCGTGCGCGACGTGCACGGCGAGGGTGGTCTTGCCGACACCGCCGATCCCGGCGAGCGCGGAGACGGCCATGACCTGGCCCCCGACGCCGGACAGGATCTCGCCGAGCTCGTTGACGAAGGTGGCTCGTCCGGTGAAGTCGGCGACGGTGGCGGGCAATTGGGCGGGCCTCACGTGTGCGGGCGCGGCGGCCGGGACCGGGTCTTCGGCGCAGGCGAGTTCGGCGTCCGCGCGCAGGATGCGCTGCTGGAGCGCGGAGAGTTCGGGCCGGGGGTCGACGCCGAGTTCGTCGGCGAGGAGCCGGCGGGTGTCGGCGTACACGGCGAGGGCCTCGGCCTGCCTGCCGCTGCGGTACAGGGCGAGCATGAGGAGCTCGCGCAGCCGTTCCTGCAGCGGGTGCGCGGCGGTGAGCGCGGTGAGCTCGGAAACGGCCTCGGCGTGGTGGCCGAGCTCGAGGTCGAGGTCGAGGCGGGTCTCCAGCAGCTGGAGGTGCCATTCGGCGAGCCGGGTGCGCTCGGTCTCGGCGTGCGGCCCGGGGACCCCGGCGAGGGGTTCGCCGTCCCACAGGTCGAGGGCGCGGGCGAGCAGCGTACGGGCGAGGGTGCGGTCGCCGGCGGTGCGGGCCTGTTCGGCGTCGGCGGCGAGGCTGCGGGCGATGCCGAGGTCGAGGGCGCCGGTGGGGGTGCGGATGGCGTAGCCGCCGGACTCGCTGACGAGCATGCCGGGCGCGAGGACCTTGCGCAGGCGGGAGGCGTACGTACGGATGGTGGCGAGGGCCTGCTGCGGCGGGTCCTCGCCCCAGATGGCGTCGATCAGCTCGGGCGCGGTGGCGGTACGGCCGCCGCGCAGCAGGAGCGCGGCGAGCAGGGCGCGCTGCTGCGGGGTGCCGGAGGGCAGAGCCTCGCCGCCGCGCCAGGCGCGGATGGGCCCGAGGACGGCGAAGCGGGTGCCCGTGGGCGCGGGAGCGGGGTGGGCATCGGGGGCGCTGGTCGCGTCCGGCTCGGCGGGGGTGGCGGCCGCGGTGGCGGCGGAGTCCGTGGCGGACGGCCGGGTTCCGGATGTGGCGTTGGCCGAGGCGTCGGCCGTGGCATGCGGCGTGGCGGCCGCCGTGGCGGCCGGAGCGGCCGCCGGAGTACCGGCATGGGCGCCGCGCGCGGTGTCCGGCGGGTCGGCGGGGCTGCCGGGCCGGGTCCCCGCCGTGGCGTCCGGCGCGGCAGCGGAATGGCGCCGGGCTGCCTCGGGGTGGTTCCGCTGGTGCGGGATGGCCGGTATGCCGTCCATCTGTCGTCCCCCCTGCCTTCCGTCGGTGTAAGGGCCAGTCTGCCCTGTCTTGCGCTTACCCGTCAGCCCGTGTCGGACCGATCACTTCCCAATCGCCGTCCAACTAGCTGACGGTTCGTCAGATTGACGCTACCGTGGGAGTCATGGAGACCTTCCCGAAGATCATCTCGGTGGACGACCACACGGTTGAACCTCCCCACGTCTGGCGGGACCGGCTCCCGTCCAAATACCAGGACACCGGCCCCCGGATCGTCCGCGCCCCCTTGAAGGAAATGACCTTCCTCGGCGGCAAGTTCGCCCCCGTCATGGGCGCCAAGGGGGACGACGGCCCGATCGGCGACTGGTGGGTCTACGAAGACCTGCACCGCCCCCTCACCCGGCTCGACACCGCCGTCGGCTACGACCGCGACGAGATCAAACTGGAGGTGATCACGTACGAGCAGATGCGCCCGGGGTCCTTCTCGGTTCCCGACCGCCTCGCCGACATGGACGTCAACCACGTCCAGTCGGCGCTGTGCTTCCCGACCTTCCCCCGCTTCTGCGGCCAGACCTTCACCGAGGCCAAGGACCGCGAGCTCGGGCTGCTCGGCGTACGGGCCTACAACGACTGGATGGTGGAGGAGTGGTGCGGCCCGGACGCCCGCGGCCGCCTGATCCCCCTCACCCTCATCCCGCTCTGGGACGCCCGGCTGGCCGCCGCCGAGGTCCGCCGCAACGCGGCGCGCGGCGTGCGCGCGGTCGCCTTCTCGGAGATACCGCCGCACCTCGGGCTGCCGTCCGTCCACACCGACGAGTGGGACCCGTTCCTCGAGGCGTGCAACGAGACCGGCACGGTCATCGCCATGCACATCGGCTCCTCGTCGCGCATGCCGTCCACCTCGGCGGACGCCCCGCCGGCCGTCGGCTCCACCATCACCTTCGCCAACTGCTGCTTCTCGATGGTCGACTGGCTGATGAGCGGCAAGTTCGAGCGCTTCCCGAACCTCAAGATCATGTACGCGGAGGGCCAGATCGGCTGGATCCCGTACATCCTGGAACGCGCGAACGTGGTCTGGGAGGAGAACCGGGCCTGGGGCGGTGTCGCGGACAAGGTGCACCGGCCGCCGTCGGAGCTCTTCGCGGAGCACGTCTTCGGATGTTTCTTCGACGACCCCTTCGGGCTGAAGAACCTGGACTCGATCGGCGTGGCCAACGTCCTCTACGAGACGGACTACCCGCACTCGGACTCGACGTGGCCCAAGTCCCGGGAGGTGGGGGAAGCCCAGATGTCCCACCTCGCGCCGGACGTAGTGGACCGCATCGTGCGCGGCAACGCGATCGACCTGCTCGGACTGACGCCGGAAGGCCTGTGGGCGGGCGCGTAGGCGAGAGCCCGGGGGTCCCCTTGCGGCGAAGGTGAACATCAAGGCATGCTTCGCCGGAGCAAAGTGGGAGGGGCGGTGGCGGTGGACAAGCGGACCGTGGTGACCGGGGTGTTGTGCGCGGTGGCGGCGCTGGGCGCGTCCGCTGCCATGACGAAGGTGGTGCCGGCTGCGCAGGGCGGGTCGGGCGCGCGCGTCGAGGCGGCGGCCCCGGCGAGGCCCTCGCCGAGCCCGTCTTCGCGATCGCAAGCGGCGAAGCAGCCGCAACTGAACACCTCGGGCACGCCCCGTCCGGGCAGCCCCGCCGCCTTCACCGGCGCCCTGTTCGAAGGCGGCGTGCAGGGTGACCACTTCTGCACCGCCACCGTGGTGCACAGCCCGGGGAAGAATCTGATCGTCACCGCCGGGCACTGCCTGGTCGCCGGGAAGGCCGGCGCCGGGGGAGCGGTCTTCGCACCCGCGTACGCGAACGGCGGTGCCCCGTACGGAGCCTGGACGATCGAGGAGGTCTTCGAGGACCCCCGCTGGGCCGACGGTACGGACGACGACTACGACCTCGCCTTCGCCCGCCTCGCCCCGGACGCCACGGGCCGCAACATCGAGGACGTCACGGGCGCGGCCACTCTGGACACCACGGGGCGCACGGGCGAGGAGATCACCGTCACGGGCTACCCGGCGGACCGCAAGGTCCCGCGCACGTGCACGGCATCGGCGGTCCGCGAGACCGAGACGGAACAGCGCTTCGACTGCGCGGACTTCCCGGGCGGCACGAGCGGCAGCGCCTGGCTCGCGAAGGACGGCAAGATCATCGGCATCCTGACGGGCGGTGACACGGACGACGTCTCGACGAGCACGATCCTGGGCGAGTACGCGGCGACGCTGTACGCGAAGGCGACCTCCGCGTCCCGGTGAGCCGCGGGGCCCGGTGAGTAGCGGGCGCCGGCTCAGGGGCGCTCGCCGAGCACGTCGAGATAGTGCGCGTTGTACATGAAGCCCAGGACATTGCCGAACGGGTCGACCACCGAGGCGGTGACGAAGCCGGGCCCGCGCTCCGTGGGCGGCTCGTACTGCTTCGCGCCCATGGACAGCAGCTTCTCGAGCGTCACGTCGACGTCGTCGACGTGCCAGTACACGACGGCGCCGCCCGGCTCGGCGGGCGCGCCGGCGGGCGCGTAGCGGCGGTCGATCAGCCCGAGCTCGTGCTGGTAGTCGCCGAGCCGGAACTCGGCGTACCCCGGCCGCTCGAAGTAGGGGCCGGCGCCGAGGAGTTCGGTGTACCAGGCCTTGGCCGCGTCCAGATCGGCGGCCCAGAAACTGACGGTGGTCAGACCTCGCAACACGGAAGCTCCTCGGCTCGTCGTCGATGACAGTGCCAGGACTCTAGCCATGATGTAGGTCAGTGCCTGTCCTCGTTGCCGCGTCAGACCACGAGCCCGAGGTGGACCGGCTCGGCCGGCGTGTCGGCCAGCAGCTCCGCGAGCCGCGGCGGCCACAGCGGCTCCCCGAGCGAAGCCAGGGCCTGCTGCGACAGCCAGCGCCAGTGCGCGTCGGGCGATTCCGGGACGGGATCGCGGCGCGGGCCGGTGGTGACGTAGATGTGCTCGTGCTGGCGTACGGGGATCCCCTCGTGGGTGAAGTCGTGCTCCCAGGTGCAGAGCAGCCGCTGCGGCTCGAGGTCGGTCCACCCGGTCTCCTCCCGCAACTCCCGCCGCACGCACTCCTCGGGGGTCTCCCCGGGATCGATCCCCCCGCCGGGCGGCAGCCAGTGGATCCCGACCTCGATGTTGTTCTCACGGAAGAGGAACACCGAACCGGTCGGAGAGAGGATGACAATGCGGGCTGCCTGCCTGGGAGTTCTCATCAGATCAGCGTACGACGGGGGGTCGGTTCTGTGCAGGTGGCGGGGGCGGCGGGTAGGGGTCGGAGCCGCAGGGCGGGATGGGGGCGGGGTCCGCGTACTCGGGGTCGGAGGCCTGCCGGGGCGCGGGGGTGGGGTGACGGGGGCGGCGGCGGAAAGGTCGGCCGGGGCGCGGGGGCGGGGTATGTGTGAGCGGTGTCGGAGGAGTGTCCGGGGGCGTCCCGTCAGTCCACTGTCCTTCCGGGGCGGTCCGGGCCGTCAAGGGCGCTCCTCCTTCGTCGTCGCGTCGCTTCGCGATGGCCTTCGGCCACCCTTGACTGCCCGGCCCACCCCGGAAAGACAACAGACTGCCGGGACGCCCCCGAAGGATGGCCGGGGGGTTCGGATTCCGACCAGCCCCGATCAGAGATGCCGAGCAGGAGCCCCTGTCCATCCGGACCCCATTCCCCAGGACCACCGAGCAAGAGCAGGATGGGGCCAGGGGGAGGGGACGCCTCCCTGAAGGGCCCATGGGCGCCCTTTCCGGACCCAGGCAGGGTCAACCCGCGCCAGACAGCGGCCAGATGCCCCTGCCGGTAGGAGTGGGCCCGCGGACGCATCAATTCGCTACGCGCTCCTCCCGGCTTGGCGGCTGACGGCCGTCTGGGGTTGGACATAGGCCGCCCACGACCGGCACAGGCCGGCATGGAATGCGACTGCGGGTAGTTTGCCCCGTTTTGGTGCCCGGTTGAGACGTGAATGGGCGCTTGTCGGAGTGAGGGGTTGAAAAATCCGGCATCAGGCTCCTTCTCGCCCGCTTTTCGCCCCAAATGGCGTGCAGACGCCCGAAAACCCGCCCGGGTAGGTGTCTGGGCGGCTTGTGTCCAGCCTCAGACGGCCGACGGACGCCAAGCCGGGCGGAGCGCGTAGCGATTTGGGGCGTCCACGGCCGGACAGGCACTGCAGCGTCATCTCATCGCTGTCTGGTGCAGGTTGGCCCTGCCGGGGCGCGGAAGGGAGCCTGTGGGCCCTTCAGTGAGCCGTGCCCTCCCCGCGGCCCCGTCACTGGCCAGGCTCGGTGGTCCCCGGGAATGGGGTGCGGATGGACGGGGCCCCTGGCCGGCATCTCTGATGGGCCATCGCCTGGACATGAACCTCCCGGCCATTCCTTCGGGGGCTTCCCGGCAGTCTTATGGCATTCCGGGGCGGGTCGGTCGGTCAAGGGTGGCCGAAGGCCATCGCGAAGCGACGCGACGACGAAGGAGGAGCGCCCTTGAGGGACCGGCACGACACGGAAGGACAGTGGACTGACGGGACGCCCCCGGACACTCCTCCGACGCCGCTCACGCATACCCCGCCCCCGACGTCCCGGCTGGCCTTTCGACGCCGACTACGCGGACCCCGCCCCCGCGTCCCGGCTGGCCTTTCCGACGCCGAGTGCACGGACCCCGCCTTCGCCCCGGTCGGCCTTTCCGCCCCTCACCCCCGCAGTGCGAACGACGCCCGGTCCCGCCATGCCACTCCGTCGTGGACCATCAGGTCGACCGACGAGATGCGGGTCGTGAGGGGGAGCGAGCGCGCCAGGTCGGCTTCGATCTCGGCCAGTACTTCCGGCTCCTGTCGCTGCGCGACCGTCAGATGCGGGACGACGTCCGCGAACCGGCCCCCGTACGGCTGGGCCTGCGGCCAGCGGTCGGTGATGGCGCGGGTGAGCAGTCGCAGCTGCGTGTCCGGCTCGGGGGCCAGGTACAGCACCGCCGGGAAGCGGCGGCTCTCGGCGAACCGGACGTCGAAGGCCCGGTGGCTGCCCAGGGTCTCGGCGAGCGCCGCGTGGACGGTGGCGTCGATGAGGTGCTCGTCGAGGAACGGGAAGAGCACCGTCACGTGCGCCGGGACCCCGGCGAGGGCCGAGGGGTCCAGCCGTTCGCGCCATGCGCGAACGGCTGGTTCGGCCTCGGGGACCTTCACGAGGAGGCCCGTCTGGCCCGCCTCGTACCGGGCCGTGCCGGATGTGGTGTTGGGCGTGCTGCCCGGCGTGGAGCGGGACGCGGTGTCGGTGGAGTCGGGTGCCATGACACCGGATGGTGCCACCCGGCGCCCACCACCCGGGTGCCACCGCACCCCGCCACCCGCCACCCGCCCCGCCCCCTCACCCCGCCTGCAGCGCCAGCGTCGGTGACAGGCGGGCCGCGCGGACTGCCGGGTAGAGGCCTGCCAGGGTGCCTATCGCCAGGGTCGAGGCGAAGCCGCCCGTCACCGCCCAGAGGGGGACCACCCAGGGGAGGTCGCCCGCCCGGGCGTAGGCCGCCGTGGCCGCAGCGCCGAGGGCGATGCCCGCCAGGCCGCCGAGGCCCGACAGGAGCAGGGACTCCGTGACGAACTGGATGCGCACCTGGCCCTTGGTCGCGCCCAGCGAACGGCGCAGGCCGATCTCGTGGCGGCGCTCCAGGACGGAGATGATCATGGTGTTCGCGACCCCGACCCCGCCCACCAGCAGGGCGATCCCGCCCAGCCCCAGCAGGAGCGTGCTGAAGGCGCCCTCCGTGGCCGCCTTCGCCTGGAGCGCCGCCGACGGGTCCGTCACCGAGACCGTGCTCGGGGACTGCGGGTTGGCCGTCGGGGCGATCAGGCTGCGGACCGCCGCCACGCGGTCGTCCGCCGAGCGCTCGTACACCGCCGTCGGGTGGCCGTCGAAGCCGAGCAGCTGCTCCGCCGCCTCCCAGCCGATCAGTGCCGAGCGCTCGATCTCCGGGGCCAGCGGGACCGGGTCCAGGATGCCGATGACCGTGAAGTACCGGCCGCCGATGAACACCTGCTGTCCCGGCTCGGTGATGCCCAGCCGCTCCGCCGACACGTTCCCGAGCACCACCGACGGGTAGCGTCCGGTGGCCCCGTTCAGCCACGTGCCCTTCTGCATCCGGGCGCGCAGCACCTCCAGCAGGTCGTCCTTCGTGGCCTTGAGGCCGATGCCGCCCGTCTCCTCCTTCGGGATGTTCTCCGATCGCCGTACGGACTGCGCGACGTCGCCCGTCGTGCCCACCGATTCGACCCCCTCGATGCGGGAGATCATGCCCGGGGCCTCCTTCGGCAGCTTCGTGTCCTGCCCCGAGAACATCGACTGGCCCGGCGTCGCCACCAGCATGTTCGTGCCCAGCTTGTCGAGCTCCCGCAGGAGCTCGGCCTGGCTGGACGAGGACACCCCGACCACCGCGATCATCGTCGCGATGCCGATCGCGATCCCGAGCGCGGACAGGAACACCCGCGTCGGCCGGGAACGCAGCCCCGCCGAGCCGACGTGCAGGACGTCCCGGGGGCCGAGGCGGGACGGGGTCAGCTTCCTGGAGGCCCTCATCGTGCTCCCGCCTCCGCCCGCGCCGTGTTCCACAGGTCCGCCACGATCTCCCCGTCCCGGATCCGCACCTGTCGCGGCAGGCTCGCCGCGATCTCCTGGTCGTGGGTGATCACGGCGATGGTGGCCCCGTCCGCGTTCAGCTCGTGCAGCAGCTCCATCACCGACTGCCCCGACGCCGAGTCCAGTGCGCCCGTCGGCTCGTCGGCCAGGAGCAGGTCCGGCTCGCCGGCCACCGCCCGGGCGATGGCCACGCGCTGCTTCTGCCCGCCCGACAGCTCGTGCGGCCGGTGCTCCATCCGGTCCCCGAGGCCGACCCGCTCCAGCGCCCGCGCCGCCCGGCGGCCGCGCTCGGCGCGCGAGAGGCCGGAGTACAGCAGCCCCTCGGCGACGTTCGCCTGCGCGCTGATGCCCGGTACGAGGTGGAAGGACTGGAAGACGAAGCCGACATGGCGTGAGCGCAGTGCCGACAGGGCGCGGTCGGACAGGGTCGCGATGTCGTGCCCGGCGATGGCGACCGCGCCGGCGCTCGGGCGGTCGAGGGTGCCGACGATGTGCAGCAGGGTGGACTTCCCGGAGCCGGACGGGCCGACGATGGCGAGGAGCTCGCCGTTCAGGACGGTGAGGTCCACCCCGCGCAGGGCCTTGACCCCGTCCGGGTACTCCTTGGTGACGCCCGCCAGCTCCACGACGGCGCGCGCGTGCCGGTTCTCTGCAGCGGCCACTGTCGTCGTCACTGCTTCGGGATCCCCACCTGCATGCCCTCCTTGAGGGCGTCCCCCTTGACCTCGACGCGGCCCTGCCCGAACATGCCGAGCTCGACCGGGACGTCACGGACCGCGCCGTTCTCGACGACCTGTACGCCGAAGCCGCCGCCGGACAGCGCGAGGAGTGCGTTGACCGGTACGGAGAGCACGCCCCTGCGGGTCTCGCCGGTCAGCCGGATCGACACCGGGGACTGGTCCGGGCCCTTGATCTCGGAGGCGTTGTCGAGGGACACGCTCACCTCGACCTTCGGCTTCCCGCCACCGCCACCGCCACCGCCACCGGCTCCGCCGCCGCCCCCGCCGCCGTTCGGGTCGTCCGGGTTCGCCGTGCTGCCCACCGAATCGATCTTCCCGGTCGCCTTGCCGCCGCCCGGCAGGTTCACGGTGACCTTGTCGCCGGTCTTCGCCGCGCCCGCCTTGGCCACGTCCAACTGGAACCGGACCATCCGTTCTGTTCTGGTCAGGGTCAGCACCGGCTTGCCCGGCGCCGGCTCGTCGCCGACCGCCGTGTCGTTCTTCTGCACCCGCTGCGGGCCGGCCGCGAAGGCGATGTCGTCCTTGCCGACCTCGCCCGTCTCCGCCGCCTTGTGCGCCTTCTGCCAGCGCTTGACCGCCGTCGCCGTGCCCGCCGTGAAGGCGCCGTCCTCCGGGTCGAGACCGGTCCCGTACCCGAGGGCCTGGAGGTTCCGCTTGAGCTGTTTGACGTCCTCGCCCTTGTCTCCGGTCTTCATCGGCCGGTACACGGGCGTGCTCCCGTACATCAGCCGCACCGGCTTGCCGTTGACCTCGTACAGCCTCCCGTCCCGCTCGATCGCCGTGCCGGCGCCGGCGACCCAGGTCAGCACCCCCGGGCCGCCCGCGGCGAGCTTGCGCTCCTGCGCGTAGCCGAGGGTGCCCTCCACGGTGAGCCCAGAGCTGAGGTCCCCGCGCGTGACCGGAGCCGTCTGCTGCGGCAGCCCGTCCGCGCGCCGGTCCTTCGAACCGTCCGAATCACCCCGCGGCTGGGCCGTCACCGCGTACCCGCCGCCCGAGACGGCGAGTACGACGGCCAGCGAGCCCAGCAGCCACTTGCCGCGCCGCCTCATGCGGCGTCGCACTTCTTCTGGGCCTCCTCGAAGGCCTTCTCCTGGCCCTCGGGGATCTTGGTCGCGCTCATCGCGCTGCCGTTGAACTCCGGGTCGGGGATGTTCACGCCGTTGTCCCGCATGCACTTGGCCCACTTCAAGGCCTTGTCCTTCTGCTCCTGCGACATCTGGCCCGTCCCGGGGGCCTGCAGCCCGCACGCCTCGAAGGCCTTCTTCAGCGCCTCCGGATCCTCGCTGCCCGAGCCGAGCGTCATGCCGCGCGGGTCCTGCCCGGGCTCCGGGTCGGGCGCGTCGATGCCGTGCTCGCGCAGGCACTTGCGCGTCTTGAGCGCCTTGTCGGCATCGGCGCCGCTGGTGGTACCGCTGCCGCCGCCGCTCGACGCGTTGTTCTTGGCGGAGTCGTCCTTCTTCCCGTCCTTCCCGTCCTTCCCGTCCGAACCGACACCGCCCGTGCACGCGGTGACGAAGAGGGTCAGCCCGGTGAGGGCCGCGGCCGTGGTCATGGTCATGGATCGCTTCATGCGGCCGACCCTGCACGGGAGGCGGGTTTCGCTTCCCTCTCCGATCTTGCTTATGACGAGGAAATGCGAGATTCCGGTAAAGAAGGCGGCATGCGAGTTCTGGTGGTGGAGGACGAGGAATTCCTCCGGGAGATGATCGCCGACGGGCTGCGCCGCGACGCGCTGGCCGTCGACGAGGCGGGCGACGGCCTCGAGGCCCTGCGGCGCCTGCGCCTGGGCGAGTACGACGTCCTCGTCCTCGACCGCGACCTGCCCGGCCTGCACGGCGACGAGGTCTGCCGGCAGGTCGTGCGCGAGCGGCTGCTGACCCGCGTCCTGATGCTGACCGCCTCCGGGACCGTACGGGACCGGGTCGAAGGGCTCGGCCTCGGCGCCGACGACTACCTGACCAAGCCCTTCGCGTACGACGAGCTCCTCGCCCGCGTCCTGGCGCTGGGCCGGCGGGCCCGGCCGGCCCTGCCGCCGGTGCTGGAGCGCTGCGGCATCGCCGTCGACACGGCCCGCAGGACCGCGACCCGCGACGGGCACCGGATGGCGCTGTCGCGCAAGGAGTTCGCCGTACTGGAGGCACTGCTGAGGGCCGAGGGCGCCGTGCTCGGCAACGACGACCTGATCGAGCAGGTGTGGGAGGAGGACACCTCGTACAGCACGAACGCCGTACGGGTGACCCTCAGCAAGCTGCGGGCCAAGCTGGGCGAGCCGCCGCTGATCGAGACCGTGCCGGGCGCGGGCTACCGGATCGCCGGTCCGGAGACGGGCCCGGGCACCGCCAAGATCGCCGATCCGCGATGAGAGCAGTGCTCCATTCCGAGCGCGCCCGTCTCACCGCGCTCTACGGCTCGCTGCTCGTCCTCGCCGGCGGCGGCCTGATCGCCCTGATCAACATCCTGCTGCGGGGCGGCCTCTACACCCGCATCAGCGGAGCCGTCACCACCGCCGTCCCCGGCACCGCGTTCGAACGCGCCGCCGTCGAAGGCCAACCGCTCAAGGCCGTCCCCGCCCAGCGGCTCCCGCCCGGCGCCGCCGAGCCCACCCAGGAGCAGCTCCGGACGTGGGCCGTGACCCGCAACCTCTCCTCCGCCGTCGAGTCCGCCACCCTCCACGAGCTGCTGATCGTCTCGCTCGTCGCCCTCGCCGTGTTCGCCGTACCGTCGATCTGGCTGGCCTGGTGGATGGCCGGCCGGGTGCTGCGCCCCGTCGGCGTCATCACCGAAACGGCCCGCCGCCTTTCGGGGGAGAACCTGCACGAGCGGATCGGCCTCGAGGCCCCGCCAGGCGAGCTCAAGCGTCTGGCCGACACCTTCGACGGCATGCTCGACCGGATGGAGAGCCTGGTGGGCGCGCAGCGCCGGTTCGCCGCCAACGCCGCCCACGAGCTGCGGACCCCGCTCGCCGTCCAGCGGGCGGCCGCCGAGATCGGGCTGGCGGGGGACCCGCCGCCGGAGAAGGTGGCCCGGATCCGCTCCAAGCTGATCGGCGTCGCCGAATCCAGCGAGCACCTCATCGAGTCGCTGCTGCTGCTCGCGGTGTCGGAGGAGGGACTGGAGACCACGGCCCCGGTGGACCTGGCGGCCCTGGTCGAAGTCGAACTCACGGAGGCCGCCCGGGCCGGGGCGGGCCCGGAGTCCGGCCCGGGGGCCGGGCGGCCGGACGTCGTACGGGACCTTGCGCCGCTGGTCGTGACCGGTGACCGGGCGCTGCTGGCCCACCTGGTGCGCAACCTGCTCGGCAACGCCGTACGGCACAACCGGCCGGGCGGCCGGATCGGCGTGGCGACCTCCGCCGACGGGGCGCTGACGGTGTCCAACACCGGGCCGGTGATCGACCCCGCCGACGTGCCGCGGCTGCTGGAACCGTTCCGGCGGCGGGCCGAGCGGCAGCACATCGCGGGCGAGGGTGCGGGCCTCGGGCTCTCCATCGTGGCCTCGGTCGCGCGGGCGCACGGCGCGAAGCTGGTGGCGCGGGCCAATCCCGCTCCGGGCGGCGGACTGACCGTCAGGGTCCGCTTTCCGGTGGGACCCGCGCCGCTCCGGCCGCCGCCTCAAGAGTCCTGAATGTTCCGATGTGTACCGTCGGGGGCATGAGCAAGCACCCCCGCTCCCGCAGTCCCCGCACGTACCGCGCCGTCCGCTCGCCCCGGCGGGCCGCCATCGTCGCCGCCCTGGGCCTGTTGGCCTTCGGGGCCGGATGGGCGTACACGGCCCAGGACGACCACCGTGGCGCCACGGCCCAGGCCCGGACCGGAGACCGCTCGGGGGGCGCGGCTGCCGTGGTCGGCTCCGCCAAGCCCACCGGGCCCGCCAAGACCACCGGCTCCGCCGACCCTGCAGGCGATGCCCGCGCCGCCCGCGAGGTACGCGGCGCCCCCGGTGCACCGGCGGCATCCGGTGCTCCGGGTGCTCCGGGTGCTCCGGGCGCCTCCGCAGCCCCGGACGACCCCGCCCACGGCCTGGCCGACGTCAGCGACGAGACCGCGGCCAGGATCCCGGCCACCGCCCGCCAGCTCCTCCTCGTCACCGGCAAGGGGAGGGACTCCTCGGAGTCCACGGCGACCCTCTACAGCCGGAAGGCGGCCGGAGCCGGCTGGGTCCGCACCACCGAGAGCTGGCCCGCGCACAACGGCGCCGGCGGCTGGAACTCGTCCGAACGCGAGGACGGGGACCTCACCACACCCGTGGGCGTGTTCACCCTGAGCGACGCCGGCGGGCTGCTGGCGAAGCCGCCGGGCACGAAGCTCCCGTACGACCACAACCGGCTCTTCGTCCCCACCGGCCGGGGAGTGAACGGCGAGTCCCTCGCGGGTGCCTTCGAATACGTCATCGCGATCGACTACAACCGCCGGACGGGGGTCTCCCCGCTGGACCTGTTCAAGCCGGAGGGCGAGGACAAGGGCGGCGGCATCTGGCTCCACGTCGACCACAACGGCCCCTCGCAGGGCTGCATCGGCATCTCGAAGGAGGCCATGAAGAAGCTCCTGACCACCCTGGACCCGGCGGCGAAGCCGGTCATCGTGATGGGACCGGCAGGCTTCTGACCGGCAGGCTTCTGACCGGCCGGCTTCCGACCGGCCGGCTTCCGACCGGCCGCCTCCCGATCGTCGTGGTCAGACCGCGAGACCGGCCGGTTCCCGGCCGGCCGGCGCGGCGGCCACCCGCCGCTGCCTCAGCAGCAGCCCGATGTACGCCAGGTCGAAGACGCTGCACATGACGCCGAGCCCGAGGATGAACGGCGAGTCCTCGAGGACCCCGAAGAGCAGCGTCGGGGCGAGCGTCCCGAGCCACTTCGCGACGGCGATCACGAGGGACTGCCCGCGCGGCCCGCGCCGGTCGGCGTAGAGGGCGATGAACAGCCCGGACATCAGCAGGTTCTGCAGGAAGGCCGAGTACCGGCTCGCGTCGTGCGTCCCGAAGTGCGCGACGAACAGCCACTGCACGGCGAAGCCGGTGCCGAACACGAGCACGCTCCACGCCGCGAAGAGCGGCCGTGTCACGAACTCGGGCAGTTCGTCCCGCCCGAAGCGCAGGTACGTCCAGATGATCGCGATGTCGGCGACCGCCCACACGACGTTGACGATCCCCTGCGCGGAGACCCCGCTCATGAACTCGCCCGCGGCGTACGTCACCTCCCACGCGAAGTTCAGCGCGAGCGCGGCCACCGGCATCGCATAGGTCCGGTCCCGCAGGCCGACCCGGATCGCCTCCACGTACACGACGGTCCACGCCACCCCGCTGACCAGCGTCAGAAAGAGATCCACTCGCGGCACCCTAGCCAACGCGCCCCTCCCGGCACATCCCCCGCGCACGGATCACCTTGCGCGTGGCCGGGTCGAACCCCTTGCCTGACGGTCCGTCAGCTACGACGATGGCCCCCGGCGCCGGCGGGACGCGCATCGGCAGCCGAAGACGTGGGCGACAGACGAAGCGAGGCGGTGCGGCATGGCGCGCGTGTTTGCGGAGGGCCGGCTGGTCTACGGGATGCAGCTCCCGATCCAGTCGCAGAGCACCATCTACGCCGAGCCCTGGGAGGCCTCGGCCACCGCCGTCGACCTCGCCGAGGTGGCGCGGGCCGCCGACCGGGCCGGCTTCGGGTACGTCGCCACCTGCGACCACGTCGCCATCCCGCGCCGGCTCGCCGGACCCATGAGCACCGTCTGGTACGACCCGGTGGCCACCCTCGCCTTCCTCGCCGGGATCACCGAGCACGTCCGCCTGCTGAGCCACGTCGCGATCCTGGGCCTGCGCCACCCGCTGCTCAGCGCCAAGCAGTACGCCACCCTCGACCACCTCTCGGGCGGCCGGCTGATCCTCGGCGTCGGCGCCGGCCACGTGCAGGAGGAGTTCGAGGTCCTCGGCGCCGACTTCGCCCGCCGCGGAGCCCTCCTCGAGGAGACCCTGGACGCGCTGCGCGCCGCCCTCGGGCCCGAGGAGTACCCGGAGTTCGAGGGTGAACTGTTCTCCTTCAAGGACCTCGGCCAGCTGCCCCGCCCCGCCCAGGCCCGCATCCCCGTCTGGGTCGGCGGCTCCTCGCCCGCCGCCGTGCGCCGGGCCGCCGTTCGCGGCGACGGCTGGCTCCCGCAGGGCGACCCGCGCGACAGGCTGCCGGGCCAGATCGCCCGGATCAAGGAGCTCCGCGCCGGGGCCGGGGTCGCGGACCCCATCGAGTTCGGCGCGATCACCGAGGCGCTGTACGTCGGCGAGCCCGGCTGGGACACCGGCCGCCGCACCCTCACCGGCAAGGCGGAGGCGCTCGCCGAGTCCCTCCGCGAGTACCGGGCGCTCGGCGTGGACCAGATCCAGGTCCGCTTCCGCAGCCGCGACCGCGCCGAACTGACCGACCAGATCGCCGCTTTCGGGGCCGAGGTCGGCCCGCTTCTCAACGACCGGTGACAACGACTAGGAGTATGGGCATGGGCAAGCTGGACGGGCGCGTCGTCGTCATCACGGGTGCGGCGCGCGGCCAGGGCGAGCAGGAAGCCCGCCTCTTCGCCGCCGAGGGGGCCAAGGTGCTCCTCGGCGACGTGCTGGACGAGCAGGGAGCCGCCGTCGCCAAGGAGATAGGCGAGGACCGCGCCCGGTACGTACGGATGGACGTGAGCCGGGAGGAGGACTGGGCGGCCGCCGTGGCCGCCGCCAAGGAGGCCTTCGGCCCGATCGACGGCCTGGTCAACAACGCGGGCATCCTGCGCTTCAACGAGCTGGTCTCGACCCCGCTGGAGGAGTTCCTGCAGCTGGTCCAGGTCAACCAGGTCGGCGCCTTCCTCGGCATCAAGACCGTGGCCCCGGAGATCGAGGCGGCCGGCGGCGGCACCATCGTCAACACCTCCTCGTACACCGGTCTGACGGGCATGGCGTACGTCGGCTCGTACGCGGCGACCAAGGCGGCGATCGTCGGCCTGACCCGGGTGGCCGCGCTGGAGCTCGCCGCCAAGGGCATCCGGGTCAACGCGATGTGCCCGGGCGCCGTGGACACCCCGATGGCCAATCCCGGCCTGCTGGACCCGGCCAACATGAGCGACGAGGCCCGGGACGCGATGGCGGAGCTCTACCAGCGGGTCGTGCCGATGGGCCGGGTGGGCCGGCCCGACGAGATCGCCAAACTGGCCCTGTTCCTGAGCAGCGAGGACTCCTCGTACATCACCGGCCAGCCGTTCGTGATCGACGGCGGCTGGATGGCGGGCGTCAGCATCCTCTAGATCTTGCCTCCACCCCATCTGATGGAGCGTCAGGTATTGACGCTCGCGCTTCCGCGGTGGAACAGTCGACTCATCGAATCTGACGACACGTCAGAAATCAAAGGACGGTGAACCCCCTTGGAATTCGGGCTCTTCGTGCAGGGATACGTGCCTGAGGCGCGGTCCAAGGTCGACCCCGAGGCAGAGCACAAGGCGCTGGTCGAGGAGACCGAGTACGTCATCCAGGCCGACAAGTCCGGCTTCAAGTACGCCTGGGCCTCCGAGCACCACTTCCTGGAGGAGTACTCGCACCTGTCGGCGAACGAGGTGTTCCTCGCCTACCTCGCCCACGCCACCGAGCGCATCCACCTCGGCTCCGGCATCTTCAACCCGCTCGCCCCGGTCAACCACCCGGTCAAGGTGGCCGAGAAGGTCACCATGCTCGACCACCTCTCCAAGGGGCGCTTCGAGTTCGGCACCGGGCGCGGCGCCGGCAGCCACGAGATCCTCGGGTTCCTGCCCGGCATCACGGACATGAACGCCACCAAGGAGATCTGGGAAGAGACCATCGCCGAGTTCCCCAAGATGTTCCTCCAGGAGGAGTACGAGGGGTTCCAGGGCAAGCACTGGTCGCTGCCGCCGCGGAAGATCTTCCCCAAGCCGTACGGCAAGGCCCACCCGGCCATGTGGTACGCCGCCGGCTCCCCCTCCTCGTACGCGATGGCCGCGAAGAAGGGCCTCGGCGTCCTCGGTTTCAGCGTCCAGAAGGTCTCCGACATGGAGTGGGTGCTGGAGCAGTACAAGACGGCCATCCAGGAGGCCAAGGCCATCGGCGCGTTCGTCAACGACAACGTGATGGTCACCTCCACCGCGATATGCGCCGAGACGCACGACAAGGCGGTGGAGATCGCGGTCAACGCGAACATGAACCGCTTCCAGTCGCTGGTCTTCCGCTACCACGACACCTTCCCGCGGCCCGAGGCGATCCCGCAGTGGCCCGAGACGCTGCCCGAGTACAACGCGGAGATCATCGAGCTGCTGATCGCCGAGGAACTGCTGATCTGCGGCGACCCGTCCGAGGTGCTCGCGCAGTGCAAGCGCTGGGAGCAGGCGGGCGCCGACCAGCTGTCGTTCGGCCTGCCGACCGGCGTCTCGTACGAGGACACGATGACCACCATCAAGCTCATCGGCGAGCACGTGATCCCGAAGATCGACACGGACCCGGTCCACCGCACGACGCGCTTCCGCCAGGCCGTCTGACCCGGCGGGGGAACAGGGGCGGCGTCTTCCCGGACCGCCGTCCCGCACCGGCCCCGGCCGGAGGTCATGCCGAGGCCGCGGCCGGCCCGGCGGCCCCCGGCCGGGGCGCGCGGGGATCTTGGGCGGAGCCCCCGGGACGACGGTCAGCAACACGAACACCGGCAGAAGGGACGCCATGCTCGACCACCTGATCAAGGGCGCCACCGTCGTGGACGGCACCGGCGCCCCCGCCCGCGTGGCCGACGTCGGCCTGCGCGACGGGCGGATCGCCGTCATCGGCGAGCCGGGCACGGTCACGGAGGAGGCCCGGACCAGCGAGGACGCGCACGGGCTCGTCCTGTGCCCCGGCTTCGTCGACCCCCACACGCACTACGACGCCCAGCTCTTCTGGGACCCGTACGCGACCCCCTCCATGAACCACGGCGTCACCACCGTCGCCGGCGGCAACTGCGGGTTCACCCTCGCCCCGCTCAACCCGGCCCGCCCGGAAGACGCCGACTACACCCGCCGCATGATGAGCAAGGTCGAGGGCATGGCCCTCAAGGCCCTCGAGGAAGGCGTCGACTGGACCTGGTCCGGCTTCGGCGAGTACCTCGACGCCCTCGAAGGGCGGATCGCCGTCAACGCGGGCTTCATGGTCGGCCACTGCGCACTGCGCCGGCACGTCATGGGCGCCGATGCCGTCGGCGGCCAGCCCACCCCCGAGCAGATGCAGCAGATGCTCGACCTCTTCCACGACGCCATGAACGCCGGCGCCTGGGGCCTGTCCACCACCCAGTCCGCCACCCACTCCGACGGCGACGGCGCCCCCGTGGCCTCCCGCCACGCCAAGCCGGCCGAGCTCATCGCGCTGTCGAAGGCCGTCGCCGAACACGAGGGCACCCAGCTCGAGGCCATCGTCGCCGGCTGCCTCGACCAGTTCGCCGACGAGGAGATCGACCTCTTCGTCGAGATGAGCGCCGCCGCCGGCCGCCCGCTGAACTGGAACGTCCTCACCATCGACGCCGCCGTCCCCGAACGGGTGCCGCGCCAGCTCGTACCGAGCGAACGCGCCCGCAAGGCCGGCGGCCGCATCGTCGCGCTCACCATGCCGATCCTCACTCCCATGAACATGTCGCTCGGCACCTTCTGCGCGCTGAACCTGATCCCCGGCTGGGGCGAGATCCTCGGCCTGCCCGTGCCCGAGCGGATCGCGAAGCTGCGCGACGCCGGCGTACGGGCGCAGATGCTGCGCCGCGCCGACAGCAAGGAGGCCGGGGTCTTCCGGCGCCTGGCCAACTTCGGCCGCTACGTCATCGGCGACACGTACAGCAAGGAGAACGAGGGCCTCTCGGGCCGGGTCGTGAACGACATCGCCGCCGAACGCGGCCAGGACCCCTTCCAGTGCCTGGTCGAGATCTGCGCCAACGACGACCTGCGTACGGTGCTCTGGCCCATGCCCACCGACAACGACCCGGCGAGCTGGGCGCTGCGCGCCGAGACCTGGCAGCACGAGGACGTCATGCTCGGCGGCTCCGACGCCGGCGCGCACCTGGACCGCATGTGCGGGGCCCCGTACACCACCCGCTTCCTCGGGGACTGCCTGCGCGGCCGCAAGCTGGTGCCGCTGGAGCAGGCCGTGAAGATGCTCACCGACGACCCGGCGCAGCTGTTCGGGCTGCGCGAGCGAGGACGGATCGCCGAGGGGTTCCACGCGGACCTGGTGCTGTTCGACCCGGAGCGGATCGAGGCCGGTCCGGCGACGCTCGTGCACGACCTGCCCGGCGACAGCCCGCGGCTGGACGCCCGGGCGATCGGGATCGTGTCCGTACGCGTCAACGGCGTGGAGACCATCCGCGACGACGAGGTGACGGGCGCGATCCCCGGGACCGTGCTCCGCTCGGGCCGCGACACGAGGACGGTGAGCACGCGTTGAGCGAGCCCCTGCAGCAGAAGCTGTACATCGGCGGCCAGTGGGTGGAGCCCGCCGCCGGGCACTACGAGGTGGTCAACCCGGCGGACGAATCGGTGGTCGGGCTCGCGCCCGAGGCCTCGCGCGCCCAGGTCGAGGAGGCGGCGCGCGCGGCGGCGGAGGCCTTCGAGGCCTGGTCCCGTACGGCCCCCGAGGCGCGGGCGGCCATCCTCGACCGGGCCGCGGACATCATGCAGCGCGAGTACGAGCCGTGGGCGGCCCTCGCCCGCGCCGAGACGGGCGCACCGACCGGCATCGCGCGCGGGATGCAGGTCGGGGTCGGGGTCTCGCGCTTCCGGCGGTACGCGAAGGGCGCCCTCGAGCCGGTGGAGCGGGGGCTGCCGCCGCAGGTCACCGAGGCCGGCCCGATGGGGAGGGCGAGCATCCTGGGGGCGCTGGAGGTGCGCCAGCCGGTCGGCGTGGTCACCTGCATCACCTCGTACAACAACCCGTGGGCGAACCCGGCGGGCAAGGTGGCCCCGGCCCTGGCCATGGGCAACACGGTGGTGGTCAAGCCGGCCCCGCAGGATCCGCTGTCGGTGTTCAAGATGGCCGAGGCGCTGCACGAGGCGGGCGCCCCGGCCGGCGTGGTGAACGTGGTCTGCGGCGCCTCGGTCGAGGTCGGCGAGGCCGCGGTGGACTCCCCCTACGTGGACATGGTGTCGTTCACCGGCTCCACGGGCGTCGGGCAGCGCATCGCGGAGGTCTGCGGCCGCTCGATGAAGCGGCAGCTGATGGAGCTGGGCGGCAAGGGCGCGGCGATCGTCTTCGAGGACGCCGACCTGGACGCGGCCGTGATGGGGATCGGCACCACCTTCTCCTTCTACTCCGGCCAGATCTGCACGGCGCCGACGCGGGTGATCGTGCACCGGTCGGTGTACGAGCAGCTGGTCGAGAAGCTCACGGGCTACCTGGCCTTCATGAAGGTCGGCGACCCGGCGGCGGCGGGCACGGTCGTCGGGCCGGTGATCTCGGCTGCGCACCGCGACCGCGTGGAGTCGTACGTCGAGCTCGGGCGCAAGGAGGGCGCGCGGATCGCGTACGGCGGCGAGCGGCCGGTGGTCGGGGACGGCCGCGGCTTCTACGTGGCGCCGACGCTGCTGGTGGACTGCACGAACGACATGAGGGTGGTCCGGGAGGAGATCTTCGGGCCGGTGGTCGTGGTCGTGCCGTTCGACGGGGACGAGGAGGAGGCGGTCCGGCTGGCCAACGACAGCGACTTCGGCCTGCTGAGCTACGTGTGGTCAGGGGACGCGGCGCGCGCCTTCCGGGTGGCACGGCGGCTGCGGGCGGGCGGGGTCGGCGTGAACACGATCGGCCGGAACATGGAGGCCCCGTTCGGGGGCTTCAAGCGCTCGGGCGTCGGGCGCGACGTGGGCTCGTACGCGCTGCACGCGTACAGCGAGATGCAGTCGATCGTCTGGGCGGGCTGAGACCCAGGTCACACGGGAAAGTTCAAAGCGGCACATAAGGGGTACTGCTGCGGTTTCCGCATTCCGGAACGGGCTGTCCGCTCCCTGTTGAGCAGGGGGCGGACATGTGCATGAACCTTTCATTACGGGTTAATGAACCGTCGTGAGCTCTGGATTCGAAGGTGTTCCCGCCGGTAGCCGCTCGGACTCAATCCCTCCGGATATGGAAAACGCAGCCTCTAACGTCCTGACCCATGACACAGCTGGACGTTCGGCCTCGGGTCGGAGACACGGTGAACGGCGTCGCCGGCGGCGAGGGCGGCGCCGGCGGCGTACGCGGCAAGGGGCTCGGCAAGGGCTCCGTGGGCCTGGTGGGAAGCGCCGTCATCGGCATCTCCACCGTCGCGCCCGTCTACTGCCTGACGTCGACCCTCGGCTCCACCGCCGGCGAGGTCGGCGTCCAGATGCCGGCGGTCTTCCTGGCCGGCTTCCTGCCGATGCTGCTCGTCGCCTTCGCGTACCGCGAGCTGAACAAGGCCGTGCCGGACTGCGGCACCTCCTTCACCTGGACCGTGAAGGCCTTCGGCCCGCGGATCGGCTGGATGTGCGGCTGGGGCCTGGTGATCGCCACGATCATCGTGCTCTCCAACCTGGCCGGCGTCGCCACCTCCTACTTCTGGCTGCTGGCCGGCGAGATCACGGGCAATGCGTCGATCGCCGCCCTGGACGACGACAAGCTCGTCCACATCGCCACCTGCCTCACCCTGATCGCCGCAGCGACCGCCATCAGCTACCGCGGAATGACCGCCACCAAGGGCGTCCAGTACACGCTGGTCGGCCTCCAGCTCGTGGTCCTCGCCCTCTTCGTGGCGATGGCCTTCCAGAAGGCCTCGGCCGGCGCTGGCGTCTTCGACGCCGGCCCGGACTTCTCCTGGCAGTGGATGAACCCCTTCGCGGTCGAGTCCATGGGCGCCTTCACCGCCGGACTCTCCCTCTCGATCTTCATGTACTGGGGCTGGGACGCCTGCCTGGCCACCAACGAGGAGACCACCGGCTCCGCCAAGACCCCCGGCCGCGCCTCGCTCATCGCGATGGTCGTCCTGGTCGGCTCGTACCTGGCCACCGGAATCGCCGCCCAGATGGCCGTCGGCTCCGGCACCACCGGCCTCGGCCTCGGCAACCCGGAGACCTCCGGCAACGTCTTCGCCGCCCTGGCCGGCCCGGTCATGGGCCCGGTGCTCGGGATCCTGCTCTTCGTCGCGGTCCTCGCCTCGGCGACCGCCTCGCTCCAGACCACGTTCATCCCGGTCGCCCGCACGGTCCTGGCCATGTCCACGTACGAGGCCCTGCCCGCCTCCTACGCCAAGGTCCACCCGCGCTTCAAGACCCCGGGCCGCGCCACCGTCATGGCGGGCGTCGCGACCGGCGCCTTCTACACCGTGATGACCCTGGTCAGCGAGAACGTCCTGACCGACACGATCTTCGCGCTCGGCCTGATGATCTGCTTCTACTACTCGCTGACGGCGTTCGCCTGCGCCTGGTACTTCCGCAGCGAGCTGCGCCGCTCCGCGCGGGACCTGATCTTCAAGGGCGTCTTCCCCGTCCTCGGCGGCCTCCTGCTGGCCGCCGTCTTCTTCAAGACGCTGATCGACATGTGGAACCCCTCGTACGGCTCCGGCTCCACCGTCCTCGGCGTCGGCAGCGTCTTCGTCATCGGCGTCGGCCTGCTGGCCCTCGGCCTGGTGATCATGCTGATCACGGAACGCCGCAGCCCGGCCTTCTTCCGCGGCCGGATCCTGACGAGGTCCACCCCGGCCCTGGTCGTCGAGGACTGACCCCACCCCTGAACCACTGCGCCCCCGCGGCCCCGGACCGCCCCGGTATCCGGGGCCGCGGGCGTTGCCGACCCGTGGCGCCGTGGGCGCACGGGCCGTCACCCCAAAGTGCCGCCGGGCGGTGACCGGGGCACCGGCGGGTCGTTCTGCACGGTATGAACGCCATGAAGCGCAGCCTTGCCGCCCTGGTCCTCTCCGGTGGTGCCCTCGCCCTGACCCCCGTCGCCGCCCACGCCGACGGGCCCAACCTTCAGGCGGCCGCCCCGCTCGCCCACCGCGTCGGCGACATCGCCGACCACCCGGGCCAGGCCGTACAGGACACGAAGACCGCCGTGGCCGTCACCGCCTCCGCCGCCGGATCCGCCACCAAGGCCACCGACACCTCGCTCGCGGGCGCGGGCAAGGCCCTGCAGGGCCTGCCGAAGACCCCGGCGATCCGCTGACACCCCCTAGGCGCCGCCCGCCCGGGTCACCAGCACCAGCGGGATCTCGCGGTCCGTCGCCGCCCGGTAGGCCGCGTACGAGGGCATCGCCGCCACCACCACCGGCCACAGGCGCTCCGCCTCGGCCGGGGTGGCCCGGCGGGCAGTCGCGGCGAAGGTCCCGGCGCCGACCTGGAGCGTGACGGCGGGGTCGGCCTCCAGGTTCAGGTACCACGCAGGGTGCCGTTCGGCGCCCGCGTTCGAAGCCGTCAGGACGTACGCGGCCCCGTCCCCGTCCCCGTCCCGTACGTAGGCCAGCGCCGTGCGCCGCAGCAGCCCGGACCGCCGCCCCCGCGTGGTCAGCAGCAGGTCCGAGATCCCGGGCCGCGGCTGCCCGGCGGTCTCTTCGAAGCGCCGGATGTGCTCGGCCACCCAGGGGTTCGCGCTGTCCGTGGCGGTAGTGGTGGTTGCCGCGCCGACCGGGCGGATCGGGTCGGCGGGGCGGATCGGGTCGACAGGGCGGATCGGGTCGGCCGGGCGGATCGGGTCGACCGTCATGCCGACGTCACCCCCGCGTGGGCGCGGTGCACCGTCGGGGTCCGGATCTCGTCCAGCACCGCCCGGGCGAAGTCGGTGTGCGCGATCCGCCCGGCGGCGTCGGCCGGGCCGAACGCGTAGCCGCCGCCGGACGCCCCGGCGGGAGCGAAGTCCCCGGCCGGGCTCAGCACCGCCCAGTCGAGCCCCGCCGGCGCCGCCGCCCGCAGGGCCTCGGTCCCGGCGCCGTGGCCGACGTAGAACTCCCGCCACTCCTGCGGATACCCCGGTGTGTCCATCAGCGCCGCCCCCGACCGCGTGGCCAGTACGGACGCCAGCCCGACGGACACGAGCCGCCCGACCCCGGCCTCCGCGAGGCCCGCCGCCAGCGCCCGCGCCGCCGCCGGGAAGAACTCCCCCGGGGCCGCCTGTGCGTCGTACACCGCCGCGACCGCCGCATCGTGCCCCACCGCCAGCCGGGCCACGTCGGCCGCCGAGGTGACGTCCCCGTCGCCGCGCCCCGCCTCCGTGACCTCGTACCCGCGCGCCCGCGCCTCGGCGACGACGGCCCGGCCGACCCGCCCGCGGGCGCCGAACACGATGACCTTGATTCCCCTGCCGTTGTTCGTCATGGGGCGACCCTAGGAAAGGGCCTGGTTACCGATCGGATACCGGCCTACCGTGTGGATCATGCGTGAAGCAGAACGAGAACGAGAACGGGAGCCGGGACGGGGGCCGCTCGACCCGGAGATGTTCGACCCCGTCTGCCCGTCACCGCTGGTCCCGTTCCGGATCGGCGACAAGTGGGCCTCGATGATCCTGCGTTGCCTCGAAGGCGGGCCCCGCCGCTTCTCGGAACTCAAGGTCCCGCTGCGCGGCATCACGTCCAAGTCCCTCACCCAGTCGCTGCGTGCCCTGGAGCGCGACGGGTTCGTCGTACGGACGCAGCAGGCACCGCCGGAGCGCCGCGTCGAGTACGCCCTCACCCCGCTCGGCCACGGCCTCCTCGGCCCGCTGGACGCGGCGTGCGACTGGACGCGCGAGCACTGGGACGAGCTCATCGACGCCCAGGAAGCGGGGCTCGCGGGCGGGTCCTCGGCCGGGAGTTGATCGTTGAGCAGGCCATGATCCTCTGGTTGCTCAACACCTTCAGCACGTTCAACCTCGGCATCCTCCTCGTCGGCGGCTTCGTCGCCCTCGCCGTGGGCGGCAGCCTCGCCGCCCGCCGGCGCTTCCCGCACCTCGCCGGCGGCGAGCACAACGAGATGGTCGGCGTCGCCCTCGGCATGTTCGGTGCGATCTACGGCATCATCCTGGCCTTCGTCGTCGTCACGCTCTGGACGCAGCTGGAGAACACCCAGACCGTCGTCGCGACCGAGGCGACCGACCTCGCCCTCGTCGTCCGCAGCGCCGAGGCCTTCCCGCCGGCCGAACGCGCCCGCGTGGAGCGGGCGGTGGGCGACTACGTGCACGCCGTCGTCGAGATCCAGTGGCCGCTCATGCGCGACGGCAGGCCGAGCTACGAGGCCACAGCCGATCAGACGCACGGGCTGTACAAGGCGCTCCAGGCGTACGAGCCCACCGGCACCCGCAGCGAGACCTTCTACGGTGAGGCCGCCGGCCGCCTCAACGACGTCGCCGCGCAGCGGCGGGCCCGCATCACGATGGCCGAAACGTCCCTGCCGGCGCTGCTCCAGGTGCTGGTGTACGGGGGCGCACTGGTGATCCTCCCGCTCACGTTCCTGTTCGGTCTGCGCAGCCTGAAGATGCAGCTGCTGTTCGTCTCGGCGGTGGCGGCGCTGATCGGCTTCAGCCTGCTGCTGGTGATGGTGCTGGACCGCCCCTTCGCGGGGGAACTCAGCGTCACCCCGGCCCCGTACAAGGAGGCGGCGCTGGCCCAGTTCTGGCCCGCCTCCTAGGGGGTCAGCCCCAGGTGCGGGAGCAGAGCACGAGGCGGTAGCCGTCGGGGTCGGCGACGGTGACCCCGTACTCGTCCCAGTACGGGTTGTGCGCGGCGACCCGGGTCCCGCCGTGCTCGACGAGCCGCTGGACGAGGGCCTCGTCGGGGGCTTCGCCGAGGTAGACGACGAACAGGTCGTCGACGGTGGGGGAGGGCGCGACGGGGTCGGCGGGGTTTCGGGTGAGCTCGAAGTGCCAGCCCCCGCCGACGGGCCCGACCATCAGCAGCTCGTGTTCCCCGGGCGCGACGTCGGCGCTCCGCCACTGAACGCCGAGCCCGAGCCCGCCGACGTAGAACCGCTCGGCGGCGACGAGGTCGAGGGAGGGCCGGGCGATACGGATGTGGGTGCCTGAAGTGATCATTGGGGGAGGGTACGGGGTACGGGGTGGGGGCTGGGCGGGGGCTGGGGTGGGGACTGGGGGAGGTGGAAGGGGAGTTGGGGGGTTGGGGTCGGAGGGGTCGATCGGGATGGGGGGGCGGGCTGAGCGGTGTCGGTGACGTCTGCCGGGGTGTCGGGGCGGGGTCCGTGCACTCGGCGTCGGTGAGGCCAGCCGGGATGTCGGGGTTGGGGTCCGTCTGAGCGGTGTCGGTAAGGCTGGCCGGGACCTCGGGGTGGGGTCTGAGTGCTCGAGGTCGGGAGAGCGGATCGGTGGCCAGGGGGCGGGGTCCGTGCACTCGGCAGCGGAAGGGTCAGCCGGGACGCGGGGGCGGGTCCGCGGGAGCGGCGTCGGTAAGGCGAGCCGGGACCTCAAGGGCGGGGTATGCGTGAGCGGCGTCGGAGGAGTGTCCGGGGGCGTCCCGTCAGTCCACTGTCCTTCCGGTGCGGTCCGGGCCGTCAAGGGCGCTCCTCCTTCGTCGTCGCGTCGCTTCGCGATGGCCTTCGGCCACCCTTGACTGCCCGGCCCACCCCGGAACGCCATAAGACTGCCGGGAAGCCCCCGAAGGAATGGCCGGGAGGTTCATGTTCCGATTGGCCCCGATCAGAGATGCCGAGCGGGAGCCCCTGTCCATCCGCACCCCATTCCCCAGGACCACCGAGGTAGAGCAGGAGAGGGGCAGGGGGAGGCCACGGTCCCTGAAGGGCCCAGATGAAGCCTTTTCCGGACCCGGGCGGGGTCAACCTGCACCAGACAGCGGCCAGATGACCACGCCGGTAGGCATGGGCCCGCAGGCGCCCCAGATCGCTACGCGCTCCTCATCTCTCGGCGTCCGGCGTCCGGCGGCCGTCTGGGGCTGGGCATAGGCCGCCCAGACGCCTCCGTGGCCGGGTTTTCGGGCGTCTGCAGCCTGTTGGGGAGCGAAAGGGGGCCAGACGGAGTCTGATGGCGGATTTCTCAACCCCCCACTCCGACAAGCGCCCGTTCACGCCTCAATCGGGCAGCAAAACGGGACAAACCACCCGCACTCGCATCCCAGGCCAGCCTGTGCCGGTCGTGGGCGGCCTATGTCCAGCCCCAGACGGCCGTCAGCCGCCAAACCGGGCGGAGCGCGTAGCGATTTGGGGCGTCCACGGCCCGACCGGCACCGCGTGGTCATTTCTTCGCTGTCTGGTGCGCTTGACCCTGCCTGGGTCCGAAAAGGTGGCTCTGGGCCCTTCAGGGGGCCGTGCCCTCCCCGCGGCCCCGTCGCTGGCCGGACTCGGTGGTCCCGGGGAATGGGGGTGGGGCTGGACGGGGACAAGGTCGGACATCTCTGACGAACCCGTGTGGGTATCTGTCCCCTGACCGTTCCTTCGGGGGCTTCCCGGCAGTCTTATGGCATTCCGGGGCGGGTCGGTCGGTCAAGGGTGGCCGAAGGCCATCGCGTAGCGACGCGACGAAGGAGCGCCCTTGAGGGACCGGCACGACACGGAAGGACAGTGGACTGGCGGGAAACCCCCGGACTCCCTCTGATGCCGTCGGGCCGGAGCTCAGGCTCCGGTGATCCCGCCGAGGAAAGCCGTCCAGGTCGTCGGGTGCACGGCCAGTTCGGGGCTCGCCGTGAGCTTCGAGTCCCGGATGTGAACGGCGTCGGCGCACGAGGCGACCTCTACGCAGTCGTCCCCGTCGCCACTGCTGTACGTCGACTTGTGCCAGGAGAGGGCGACCTCTACGCAGTCGTCGCCCTCGCTGCCGCTGTAGCTGCTCTTGAACCACCGCAACGGGGAGCTGTTCACAGGGATCCTCGCATTCGCATCAACAGGCCCGCGCTGTCAGCAGGATTGAGGGCCTGGATGCGAAGTTTGGCATACCGCAGATGGAGGAGGCTGAGGTCTTTCGGGTCAGAAATGAGGCGGCCTGATTGCTGGCCCTCGCTGTATCCCACCCACTCGTTGTCACTAGTCTCCAGGAGGCGGAAGGGGCCCCCGAGTCCCGCGTGTTGTGGGCTGATCTTCGGCATGATCTGCAGGTCGAGATTGGGAAGCTCCGCACACTCCAGCAGGTGGTTGATCAGCTCGCGGGTTACTGCGGGTCCGCCGGTCTGCCTCTCGATGACCGCCTCGTCGAGAATGAAGCTGAAGACCGTGTACGGGGTGCGCGACAGTAGTTTCTGTCGGTCCAGACGAGCCGAGATCCGGGCTTCCACCTCGTCAGTAGTGGGCGGCGGAAGAACGTCGGCGACCAAGGCTCGGGCGTACGACTCCGGCTGTAACAGCCCGGGAACCGAGCGGCACTCGTAGGTGTCGA
This sequence comes from Streptomyces sp. R33, assembly GCF_041200175.1. Taxonomy (NCBI): domain Bacteria; kingdom Bacillati; phylum Actinomycetota; class Actinomycetes; order Kitasatosporales; family Streptomycetaceae; genus Streptomyces; species Streptomyces sp. R33. Next base: position 5,044,969 of record NZ_CP165727.1, read on the forward strand.
GGGTGATCGCTTCCTCCTCCAGATCTGCCCATGGTTTGAACCATGACGCCAGCCCCCGCCTTCGCGTCAGCTCCCTCGCCGCGATGCGGATGACGCCGAAGGCGTCCAGTGCCTCTTCCGACCGGCTCACGAACTTCACCGACGGGTGCCGACGGCCCTGCTCGACCGAGCCGACGTACTGGACCGAGTACCCGACCCGCTCGGCCAGCTGCTCCTGTGTGAGTGCCGCGCGTTTACGGAAGGCCTTTACGGTTTCCCCGAAGTTCCGCAGGCCGCTGTCCGGCTCGACCTCGCCGGCACCGCTCTCTTCGTGACTCACCATCGCGGTCACCTCCCGCGTTCAGGTTCACGGACGGTGACCGCCACTGTCCAGAGCGTGAACTCGTACAGATGAAAAGTAGCGGTCGGGTTTCTGGGAACTGCCTTGTCCACCCGGCACGTTGCTTCCATGACCGCACCCTCTGGGCCCACCCAGACCCTCGTACGCGTGTTCACGCAGCGTTTCAGCAGCACCCGGCGCGGGGCCCGCCTCGCGCGGTGTCTCGCCATGGTCGAACTGCACGACTGGGGGATCCCGCACCGCACTCCGCTGTCCGAGGACGCGGAGCGGATCCTCGCCGAGTTCACCGCCAATGCCGTGACCCACGGGCGCACCGCCGGGCGGGACTTCGAGCTCAGGCTGACGCTCCTCGAGGGCGTGCTCCGGATCGAGGTGTCCGATGCCCGGCGGGAGCGGCGGCCCGTCCTGCTGCCGCACGCGTATCAGGCCGAGGGCGGCTACGGCCTGCGGATCGTCGATGCCGTCGCCGTCGACTGGGGGGTCACGGACCGGCTGATCGGCAAGACGGTCTGGGCCGAGCTCGGCCGACGGTGATATCTTCTTTGAGAATCGTATATACGCCCCGGTCTGGAGGCCGCGATGTCCCGAACGGTGATCGATCTGGATGACGAGGCCTTGGCGGAAGCGGCCCGGCACCTCGGCACCACGACCAAGCGAGACACCGTGAACGCCGCCCTGCGGGAGATCGCCGATCGCCGCCGCAGAGCTGCTGCGGTTGAGCGTATGCGGCAGATGGTCGCCGACGGCGAGATCGACTTCTCCGCCATCGAGGGTGGCGATGCCGGGGGCATGCGGGAGCCGGGAAGGCAATCGGCTGCGTGAGCGAGAACTTCCTGATCGACACGAGCGCACTCGTCCGTTTCTACCGTCGGCAGGCCGCTCCCGCGTGGGACGAGGTGGTCACCTCAGGCGTGGTGGGGTTGTGTGCGCCGGTTCGCCAGGAGTTCCTGCGTGCCGTCGGGGGCCGCCCGACCTACTACGAGGCCGACGGTCTGCTGCGGGAGACCTTTCCGTACTTCGTAACCCGTGATTCCGCTTGGGAGGACGCCTCGGCACTCCAGCAGAGGATGGCCGACGAAGGCTGCCACCAGAGCGCGAGCCCGGTGGACCTGCTCGTCGCCGTCACCGCGCAGCATCACAAGCTGACCGTCCTCCATCAGGACGCGGACTTCGAGACCATCGCCCGCATCACGGGGCAGCCCGTGCGGCGCATCGCGGACTGAGGGCGCTGCACCGTCGCGTCAGGGCCGCCAGCGCGGTGCCTCGTCGTCCGGCTCGGTCGGGCTGGCGAAGTGGAACGGGACGCCGCGATGGGTTGCGAGGGCCGAGCCCGCCCGGGTGGCGAGGGCGGCGTGCGGGCCGAGGGGGCCCCGGTCGGTGTCGCCGAGGGCGCGGACGGCCGCGCCCCAGTGGATGGTGGCCAGGTGGTGCTCTCCGGCCGGGTCCTCGGTGATGGCCAGCAGGTTCACGAACCAGTCGTGGACGGTGTCACCGTCCCAGACGGCCTCGACCGCCACGAGGCGGCCGGGGAACCCGGCGGCGCGGGCGGCGAGGGAGTCGAGGTCGACAGGGCAGTCGGGGGTGCGGGCCACCCGGTCTCCGAAGTGCTCGTAGCGGGCCGCGATCAGGTCCTGGGCCGCGTTCAGGTCGAGGCCCTGGGCGCGGCCGGCCTCCCAGACCGTCCGGACCGCGAACAGCAGGCGGTCCTGGAGGACGTACCCGTCGGCCTGTTCGCGGATGCCGGCCGGGAGGCTCTCCCACCGGATGCTCATGCGGATTCGTCCCGGACGAAGATGCTCACCTGGTAGGTGGACGGGTGGGTGTTGCGGCCGCAGAACTGGTCGATGCGCAGGCACTCGGGCTCGACCGTGCGTTCGGCGTGGAGGCGGCGGACGTACTCCTTCAGCTCCGCGTGCACCTGCGTGGAGAACAGCGGTTCCCAGTGGCCGGGTACGGCCGCTGCCCGGCGGTGGGCGCGTTCCCGGCTTCGTTTGCGCTTTTGCTGGCCCGGCAAGTGGATCAGCCCCCTTTCGGGGGCCATCGTCGGGCCGGCCGTCTGCCCGCGTCGAACGAATTAGAGGTACTGCGCGAAGTCGTCCAGGACCCGGAGGATCTCGGCTTCCTTCGCCGACGGGAGCTGGAGGACGACCTCCTCGATGCCCAGGTCCGCGTAGTGGGCGAGCTTGCCCGGGTTCGGCTGGACCGCGTACGGGACCACCTGGAGGCTCTTCGGATCGCGGCCCGCGGTTTCCCAGACCTGGCGCAGCACCGGCAGGGACTCGGAGAGTCCGCCGCCGCCGATCGGGAGCCAGCCGTCGGCGTGGTCGGCGATGGCCGAGAAGAGCTTCGGGCCGGCCGCGCCGCCGATCAGGGTGCGGGGGCCGTGCAGGGGGTGGCCGGGGCCGAGCTCGCGCGGGGGCTGGACCGGCTTGGGGTGGGCGGTGCTGGCCTGGACGGAGGAGAACTCGCCGACGTACGCGGTGGGTTCCGGGGCCCACAGGGCGCGCATCAGGGCCATCCGGTCCCGGACCAGTTCGCGGCGGGTGCGCCAATCGACGCCGTGGTCGGCGGCCTCCTCGACGTTCCAGCCGTAGCCGATCCCGAGGGTGAAGCGGCCGCCGGAGAGGTGGTCCAGGGTGGCGATCTGCTTCGCGAGGTCGATCGGGTCGTGCTGGGCGACCAGGGTGATGCCGGTGCCGAGGGTGAGGCGCTCGGTGACGGCGGCGGCCTGGGCCAGGGCGACGAAGGGGTCGAGGGTGCGCCCGTACATCTCCGGGAGCTCGCCGCCCATGGGCGCGGACGTTTCGCGGCTGACCGGGATGTGCGTGTGCTCGGGGAGGTAGAGCCCGGCGAACCCGCGCTCCTCGAGGGAGCGGGCGAGACGGACGGGGGAGACGGTGTGGTCGGTCAGGAAGATGGTCGTGGCGATCCGCATGGCTGAGGGCACCTCCGTGGCTCTTCGGGCTGTCCGGGTGTACGGGTTCCCCCCTGGCGTACGGGTGGTCCGTGGCGCCCGGGACCGGCGAAGGTCACGCTACGGCCTGCGGGTCGGATTGTTGAGGGGGCGTCAGCCGACGGGGTAGCGGGTCGGCCAGCCGGAGGCGGGGACCGCCGGGCCGTGCAGGGTGGGGCCCTGGGTCATCTCGAGGGCGAAGTCGTCGGCGATTTCCAGCAGGGTGGCGCGGCCTTCGAGGTCCGCGAGCCACGCGCCGGGGAGGGCGATTTCGCCGTGGAGGGCGCCGAGCAGTGCGCCGCAGAGGGCGCCGGCGGCGGTGGAATCACCGCCGTGGTTGACGGCGAGGCGCAGGCCGTACGGGACGTCCTCGGCGACCAGCGCGCAGTAGACGGCGACGGCGAGGGCGTCCTCGGCGCCGCCGGCATCGCCGTCCTCGCCCGCGGCGACGGCTGCGACGGCCTGCGCGGACGGCGGGCCCTGCGGGACTGCCGCGACGGCGCGCTGGAGGGCGTCGGTGACGTTCTGGTGGCCCGGGCGGGCGCCGAGCAGGCCGAGGGCGCGCTGGACGGCCCCGTCGAGGGATTCGCCGCGGGTGAGGCCGTGGACGATGACGGCGAAGGCTCCGGCGGTGAGGTACGCGGCGGGGTGGCCGTGGCTCTGCGCGGCGCATTCGGTGGCGAGCTGGAGGACCAGGGCCGGATCCCAGCCGACCAGCAGGCCGAAGGGGGCCGAGCGGGTGGCGGCGGCCGCATCGCGGGCGGTGGGGTTCTTCGGCCGGCCGAGGGTGCCGAGGACGTCGTCGGCGAAGCCGGTCATACAGGCGCGCTCGGGGCCGCGGCGGGCGTACAGCCACTCCTGCCCGGCGAGCCAGCCGTTGTCCTTGCGGCGCTCGTCGGGGCCCCAGTCGTGCTGGGTGGCGGCCCAGCGCCGGTACGCGCGGTGGATGTCGGTGGGCGGGTGCCAGGCGCCGGTGTCCCGGCGTACGTGGGCGCGGATCAGCCCGTCGACGGTGAACAGGGTGAGCTGCGTGGCGGCGGTGACCGTGCCGCGGCGCCCGTACGCGGGGGCGGGCTCGGTCAGGCCCTGCGGACCGTGGGCCTCGCGTATGGCGTCGAAGGAGAGGTCGGCCAGGGGAGCGCCGAAGGCGTCGCCGAGGGCGGAGCCGAGGAGGGTGCCGCGGACGCGGCTGCGGAAGTCCTGCTGCTCGGTGCGCCCCCAGAGCCCGACGGCCGCACCGGACCGCCCGCCGAGGGTCCGGGACCGGCCCCCGGGGGCTGCGGACCGCCCGCCGAGCGTCCCGCCGGACCCTGCTCCGGCGCCGGGCCCGGCAGCCGGTGCCGTGTGCTCTTCGGCCGGCTTCTCGGTCGTCGTGTGGTCCATCGCGATCCCCCTGCCCGCCCCGGCATGTTCTGGCGCGCACTGTAATGGACACGTCCGGTCGAATTCGGAGGGAGGTCGTCCAGCGGCCCGTATGCGCGCGCAGAACGGCCGGATCGGGTGCAGGCGCCTGCAGACATCTCGTTCACATCCGGTCCGAAAGGGCCAGTAGAAGTGCAGGTAGCGCGCCTTGATCGATAAGTGGCACGTTTTGCCACTCGCCTTGGAGCCGGTCGGTTTCGGCCATGTCTCGTTCATGCAGAGTTCTTCGGTGGCCAACAGCCTCGAGGGCATGAAGAAGGCACTCCTCGCCGCGACCGTCGTCGCCTCCGCGCTCACCGCTTCCCTGGTCGCGGCCCCCGCCGCCACCGCCGCCTCGGCCGCCAACGGCTGGGAACTCCCCTGGTCCGGCCACCACCACGGCCGCACCGCCATACCCTTCACCGAGGCCACCGTCACCGCCGGCGCCGACGGTGCGTTCACCCTGAAGTGGAAGGCCCAGGGCGCCAAGCGGGTCGAGATCAAGGCGAACGGCAAGGTCGTCGCCAAGGGAGGCGCCGAGGGCACCGCCGTGGTGTCGGGGCTGCCCGCCGCGGACCGCCAGTGGTTCGACTTCCAGCCCGACCGCGGCGAGGGCCTGCGCCTCGCGGACCGCCTGATCAAGCTGGAGGGGGCGGTCAACTTCCGCGACGCGGGCGGCTACCGCACCACCACCGGCCAGTGGGTCAAGATGGGCGAGGTCTACCGCTCCGACGCCCTCGACAAGCTGACCGCGGCCGACCTGGCCAAGCTCCAGCGCCTGCGCGTGAAGACCGTCTTCGACCTCCGCATGGAGACCGAGCGCACCACGGACCCCGACAAGGTCCCGGTCGGCGCCCGGTACACCGTCGCCGACGTCTTCGCCGGCTCCGGCTCCTTCCAGTCCCTGCCGAAGTCCCCCGACGAGGCCGTCAAGGCCATGGTCGACGCCGAGAAGGCGATGGTCAGCGGCGAGGGCGGCAAGAAGGCGTACAGCCAGGTCTTCGAGGGCCTGGAGCGCGACCGCGACCGCGCCGTCCTCTTCCACTGCACCGCCGGAAAGGACCGCACCGGCTGGGCCAACGCCACGCTGCTGACCGCCCTCGGCGTGCCGAGCGACACCGTCATGGCCGACTACCTGGCCAGCAACGACTACCGCAAGGCCGCCAACGACGCGGTCCTCTCGCACCTGCCGGCCCCGCAGGCCGCCGTCTACAAGCCGATGCTCGACGTGCGCCCCGAGTACCTCAACTCCGGCTACGACGAGGTCAAGGCGAAGTACGGCACCTTCGACCGCTACCTGAAGGACGGGCTCGGCATCGACACACGCGAGCTGAAGCAGCTCAAGAAGGACCTCCTCGTCGGCTGATCCCCCCGGCAGCGACGACGAAGGCCCGGCCGGGATCGCTCCCCGCCGGGCCGTTCGGTCGTTCCCGTACGCCCGTACGCCCGTACGCCCGTACGCCCGTACGCCTGCGCCTAGTCCAGTACGGGCAGCAGCTCCGGCAGGTGCCCGTCCGAGGCGCGCGCCGCCTGCTGCCGCTCCTGGGGCACCTCCCCGTACAGCGTCGTGCGGGCCTTCGCGGGCCGCCCGGCGGCCTCCGCGACGGCGATCAGGTCCCGTACCGACTTGTACGACCCGTAACTCGATCCGGCCATCCGGGAGATGGTCTCCTCCATCAGCGTGCCGCCGAGGTCGTTGGCCCCCGAGCGCAGCATCTCGGCAGCGCCCTCCGCACCGAGCTTCACCCAGCTCGTCTGGATGTTGGTGATGTGCGGGTGCAGCAGGATCCGGGCCATCGCCGTCACCGCACGGTTGTCGCGGACCGTCGGGCCGGGCCGGGCGATGCCCGCCAGGTACACGGGCGCGTTGGTGTGGATGAACGGCAGCGTCACGAACTCCGTGAAACCGCCGGTCTGCTGCTGGATGCGGGCCAGCGTGCGGAAGTGCCCCAGCCAGTGCCGCGGCTGGTCCACGTGCCCGTACATCATGGTCGACGAGGACCGGATCCCGAGCTCGTGCGCCGTGGTGATGACGTCGATCCAGTCCGCCGTCGGCAGCTTCCCCTTGGTCAGCACCCAGCGGACCTCGTCGTCCAGGATCTCCGCCGCCGTGCCCGGGATGGAGTCCAGTCCGGCCTCCTTGGCCGCCGTCAGCCACTCCCGTACGGACATGCCCGTCCGCGTCGCGCCGTTGACGACCTCCATCGGCGAGAACGCGTGCACGTGCATCCCCGGCACCCGCTGCTTCACGGCGCGCGCGATGTCGAAGTACGCCGTCCCGGGCAGGTCCGGGTGGATGCCGCCCTGCATGCACACCTCGACCGCGCCCACGTCCCAGGCCTGGGCGGCCCGGTCGGCGACCTGGTCCAGCGACAGCGTGTACGCGTCGGCGTCCGTACGGCGCTGCGCGAAGGCGCAGAAGCGGCACCCGGTGTAGCAGACGTTCGTGAAGTTGATGTTCCGCGTGACGATGTACGTGACGTCGTCGCCCACCACCGACTTGCGCAGGTCGTCGGCGATCCGGCACAGCGCGTCCAGCGCCGGGCCGTCCGCGTGCAGCAGGGCCAGGGCCTGTGCGTCGGTCAGCTTCGTCGGATCGTCGGCGGCCTGCGCGAGCGCCGCCCGTACGTCGGTGTCGATGCGCTCCGGGACCATGCCGGGGGCCGCCGCCTCGCGCAGCGCGTCCCAGTCCCCGTAGACGTGGTCGAAGTCCTCGCGGCGGTCGCCGGTGCGCCCCTCCGTGTCGATGGTGGCGTGCAGATCGGTGCGCCCGTACGAGTCGAACCCCTCCTCGGGCTCCTGCCACGGGTGCCCCTCGACGGTCGCGTCGGGGTTCGCCAGGCCCGTCTCCGGATCGGCCAGCGCCCGTACGTGCGGCAGCAGCCGCGGGTCCAGCCACGGCTCGCCGCGCTGCACGAACTCCGGGTAGACGCAGAGCCGCTCGCGCAGCTCGAAGCCGGCCGCCGCGGACTGCTCGGCCAGCACGTCGATCTGCGGCCAGGGCCGCTCGGGGTTCACGTGGTCGGGGGTCAGCGGCGAGACGCCGCCCCAGTCGTCGATGCCGGCCCGGATCAGCCTCGCGTACTCCCCGTCGACCAGGTTGGGCGGCGCCTGGAGGCAGCCCGAGGGGCCCATGACGTGCCGGGCGACGGCGACCGTGGCGACGAGGTCGTCCAGCTCGGCATCGGGCATGCCGCGCATCGCCGTGTCCGGCTTGGCGCGGAAGTTCTGGATGATCAGCTCTTGCACGCCGTGGTACGAGCGGGCGACCCGGCGCAGCGCGAACAGCGACTCCGCGCGCTCCTCGTACGTCTCGCCGATCCCGATGAGCAGCCCGGAGGTGAAGGGCACGGAGGACCGCCCGGCATCCTCCAGCACCCGCAGCCGTACGGCCGGCTCCTTGTCGGGGGAACCGAAGTGCGGGCCGCCCGGCTCGGACCACAGCCGCGTGGCCGTGGTCTCCAGCATCATGCCCATGGACGGGGCCACGGGCTTGAGCCGCTGGAAATCGGCCCACGACATCACACCCGGATTCAGATGGGGCAGCAGCCCCGTCTCCTCCAGGATCAGGATCGAAATGGCCCGCACGTACGAGACGGTGTCGCTGTACCCCTGCGCCTCGAGCCACTCACGCGCCTCGGGCCACCGCTCCTCGGGCTTGTCCCCCAGCGTGATGAGCGCTTCCTTGCAGCCGAGGGCGGCACCCCGGCGGGCGATGTCGAGCACCTCGTCGGGCGACATGTACATCCCGTGCCCGGCCCGCCGGAGCTTGCCGGGGACGGTGGCGAAGGTGCAGTAGTGGCACTTGTCGCGGCACAGGCGGGTCAGGGGGATGAACACGCTCTTCGAGTACGTGATGACGCCGGGCCGGCCGGCGGCCGCGAGGCCGGCGTCACGGACCCGGGCGGCGGAGGCGGCGAGGTCCTCCAGGTCCGCGCCGCGCGCCTGGAGGAGTACGGCCGCCTCGGTCGCGTCGAGCGCGACGCCGTCGCGGGCTCGCTTGAGCGCGCGGCGCATCGCGTTTTCGGTCGGAGTCGTCATGCGGTGAGCATACGATCCGACGTCCCGGCCGCGAGGTGGCTCATCGCATCAGCTCACCGGCGTTGACCAGCAGGGACTGGCCGGTTATCGCCCGCGCCCGGTCGGAGGCGAGGAACACGGCGGCGTCGGCGACGTCCCCGTCCGTGGCGAGGTCGGGCAGGGCCATCCGCTCGGTCAGCCGGGCGTGCACCTCGGCTTCGGGGACGCCCTCGGTGTGCGCGGTGAAGGTCACGAACGCCTGCACGGGCGGGCCCCACATCCACCCGGGCAGCACGGTGTTGACCCTGATCCGGTGCGGGCCGAGCTCGCGGGCCATGGAGTACATGGCAGAGGTCAGCGCCCCCTTGGAGGCCGCGTACGCAGCCTGCTGCACCTCGTTGGGCGCAGCGACGGCGGACTGCGTGCCCACGATGACGACGGACCCGCCCCCCGCTTTGAGCCCGCTCAGACAGGCCCGGGTCATCCGCAGCGTCCCCAGCAGATTCACGTCGATGATCTGGGACCACGTTCCGAAATCGGCGTCCTCGAGCCCGCCGAAGTACGAGTCCCAGGCGGCGACGTGCACGACGGCATCGATCCCGCCGAACCGCGTCTGCGCCAGCTCGGCGAGGGCCGCGCACTGCCCCTCGTCCGTGATGTCCGTCGGCAGGTAGGCCGTGTGGGCACCCTCGGGGTCGATCTCGGCGGCTGACTTGGCGAGGTTGGCCTCGGTCCGTGCCCCGAGTACGGCGTTCCCCCCGTCGCGGACCACAGCCGCAGCCACCTGATGCCCGAGCCCGGCCCCGACACCGGAGACGATGACGGTCTTCCCTTGCAGCAGCATGTGCGTGGCCTCCCGGCGAGGGTGTCCTGCGTCTGACGGTGCGTCAGGCTACGGCGGGAGGGCGTACGAGGGAAGGGGGGTGGCATGCGGTCTGCGGGCAGGGCTACCCGCTGCGCCTTGCGGACCGCCGGTCAGCAGCGGCGGTCCTCGAGGCGGCCGCGGAGCTTGTGGTTGCTGCGGTAGAGGGACTTGCGGACGTTGTGCGGCTCGGTGTCGAGGGCCTCGGCGATCTGGCGGGTGCTCATGTCGTGCAGGTGCGCCATGACGAAGATGCGGCGCTCCCGGTCGGTGAGCGCGGACCGCAGGAGGGCCATGATGTTGTGGAACTCGATGTTGGCCACTGCTATGCGCTCGGCGGAGGCCGCGTGCTCTACGCCCGGTACGGCTTCCTCGGCAGGGTCGGGCAGCAGCGGTTCGCTGGCGCGGTGGCGGACGAACTTGAGCGCTTTGAGCTTGAGGACACCGTAGGCGTAAGGCCGGGGGCGGACACCGCGAGCGGCGAGGTCGTCCCACTTGGCCGCCATGACGATCATGGTCTCGGACACGAGGTCGTCCGCGTCGTGGGCGGAGAACCGGGAGGCCGCGTACCGCCACATCATCGAGGCCTCGGCCGCCCAGAACGACGTGAACTCCTCGGCGGACGCCTGTGAGAGCAAGGCCGGCCCCCGGTCTTCGACGTGCTCGCCGGGTGCGGCCCCGGCTCTGCCGCGGTGCCGGCCGTCGTGGTCGTCGCGGTCACGCGGGAGCCTCTCCTCGCCGCCGGGCGAGGAGAGGCCGGTGTGCCTGGCGTACAGGGTCATCGATTCGGGGTGTCGCCGCCGGCGTCGTCCGCGGCCGGGGTGCCGTCGGGGTCGGAGTCGGGGCCGATGCCGGACCTGATGCGGCGCACGAGGTTGCCGAACACCTGGGTGGACAGGTCCAGGAGCAGGACGGTGACCGCGGTGACGAGGAATCCGGTGTGCCAGTCCTCGAGCTGGTCGTTCCACTGCAGCGCCAGCATGGCCACGCTCACGCCGCGGACGGTGATCCGCAGCTTGGGCGCGGACGGGAGGTGGCGCAGCACCTGCGCGAGCGTGACGTGCGCCAGGTCGTTGGTGGCCGCCCAGTCCTTCAGCCTCCGCCGGGCGGCGGAGGCCTTGCTGCCGGTCTCGGTGAGGACGTCCAGGACGAGCAGGACGATCGCCGAGACGCGCAGCCCAGGGTGGAGGCTGTCGGTGCCGGGCAGCAGCTGCAGGCCGGTCAGGACGGCCCCCGCCAACCGGGCGAAGAGCCGGGTACGGACGAAGGGAGCGTCCTGGTCCGCAGTGGAGGGCGTGGCGGCCGGGGCGGCTTGGGCCGCCGCGCCGCCCGCGGTCCCGGGGCTGCGCGGGGCGGGGACCGGCGCCCCGGGGGCCGGCTTTCCGGGCGCGGCGGGACGTCGGCGCCGGCGGCGGTCACCGCCGCCCGGACGCGGGCCTCCGTTGGACTGCGGGCTGCCCTTGGGCTGCGGGCCGCCCTGCGGCGCGGGCGTGGGGGATTTCCGGGCGTTCCCGGCGGGTGCCCCGCTGTTCTTCGGGCGCCGGGCGGCGGGCTGGTCCGCCGGTTTGGGGGAGGACATCGAACGACAACCTCACATCGCACTCGGGGGTTCGACACTTCGGAGTGGAGCCGTGGATCTCGTGCTGCTTGCCAGGCCGCCGGTGTGCGTCGTCAGTCCGGGAAGGGTGTGATGGGCGCCGACAGCCGAGCGTCAATCTTTATCTCCGGGTTGGAATCCCGTCCACCACTTCCTGTGACGGTCAAGATCCAATGAGTGACTTCTTGTGAGCTGCGTCACATGTGAGGTCCGGAATCGGCGGCCTTGAGCAAGAAGGGGTGCGACGCACTCGACACGCGTCGGAGTGGGGCCCGCCGCTGCGACTCCGGGAAGGGTAGAGGCGGCGGGCTTCCTCGCAGGCCACGGTCATGCCGCCATTGGCGGATGGCTGATTTGAGCCCATGAATTTTGATCGATCAATCACGAGTTGTGACGTTCGTCACCGGTAAGCGGCTTGGGGCTGTTCGCTCGTGACCCGTCAGGTGCTGTGTTAACTTCCGCCGCCTGCCCCGATTTCCCAGGTCGGCACCCCAACTTCCTTGCGAAATCCGCACATCCCGCGTACCCGGTTCCGATTCCTCGGCGATCCACCGCGATCGCGCAGCTCGCCGCAGGGGTGACGCACCGTCAATGCGGTGGCCGGAAAGCTCTGTCGATCAGCTCGGTCCGCCCCGCAGCCCTACCCCATTGCCCGGGCCAGCCGTCCCAGCCCCTCCCCGATCTCGTCCGGCGTGTGCGTCGTGAACGACAGGCGCAACGTACGAGGGTCGGGCGTGCCCGTGTAGAAGGGCGCTCCCGGAACGAATGCCACGTCGCGCGATATCGCCTCCTTCAGCAGGGCCGTCGCGTCGCGCCCCTCTGGCAGCCGGGCCCACACGAACATCCCGCCCTCCGGCCGGTTCCAGGCCGAACCCGCCGGCAGCGCCGCGCCCAGGCCCGCCAACAGGGCATCGCGCCGGTCCCGATAGGCGGCCCGCACCGTCGCGACGTGCGCGTCGAGGTCCGCCTCGCGCAGGTAGTGCGCCGCCGCCAGCTGGTCCACCGTGGACGTGTGCAGGTCCGCCGCCTGCTTGGTCACCGCCGCCGCCCGCCGCAGTGCGGCCGGAGCGCGGAGCCAGCCCAGCCGGAGCCCCGGAGCCATGATCTTCGAGAAGCTCCCGAGCAGCGCCGTACGGTCCTCCGCCCCCGGGTGCGCCGCGAGCCACGGGATCTCGGCCCCCTCGAACCGGAGTTCCCCGTACGGATCGTCCTCCACCAGCCACAGCCCGCGCCGCGCCGCGATCTCCGCCACCGCCGCCCGCCGGGTGCCCGGCAGCGTGCGCCCGGTGGGGTTCTGGAACGTCGGCACCGCATACAGCAGCTTGGGTCGCTCCCGCGCCACGATCTCCTCCAGCGCATCGGGCAGGATGCCCTGCTCGTCGCAGGGCACGGGTATCACCCGCGCTCCCGCCAGCCCGAAGCACTGGAGCGCCGCCAGGTAGGTCGGGTTCTCGACGAGGACCGCGTCGCCCGGCTCGACGAGCGCCGAGGTGATCAGCGTGAGGGCCTGCTGGGACCCGGTGGTGATCAGTACGTCGTCCGCGGCGGTCTCCAGCCCCCGGGCCGCCGCCCGCGCGGCCACCGCCTCCCGCAGCTCCGGCGCTCCCTCGGTGGTCGAGTACTGCAGCGCCCGGCTCGCCGACGCCGCGAACGCGGCGTCGTACGCGGCCCGCAGGCCCTCGGTGTCGAAGAGCTCCGGTGCGGGCAGGCCGCCCGCGAAGGAGATCACCCCGGGGCGGGCGGTGAGGGCGAGGATCTCGCGGATGGGGGAGCCGGCGACGGCGCGGGCGCGGGCGGCGAAGGCGGGCGGCGGGGACGCGGAAAGAGCAGAGGGAGACGACACGGGAACTCCTTCGGGGAGGCGAGTGGGGCGCATCCTAACCGCGAAAAGATGCATATGGCAGCTACATGTCAGGGAGTGGAACGCAGCGCACCCCCTCCCCATCTGATGCAGCATCAGCTAGACCGTTCCCCATGACGACGGAGAACCGGAAGAGCCAGGACACCCATCCCGACACCCACCCCGACACCTACGCCGAGCTGGCTGCCGTGGGCCCGTACGGCGTCCGCCCGGGCCATGCGCTGATCACCATGGTCGAACCGCACCCGGGCCACGAGTACGCGTACAACCGCTGGTACGAGGACGACCACTACTACGCCGGCGCCATGGCCATGCCCTGGATGTACGCGGGCCGCCGCTGGGTCGCCACCCGCGAACTCCGGGAACTGCGCTACCCGGAGAAGTCGGCCGTCGCCCAGCCCGTCACCGCCGGGTGCTACATCTCCACGTACTGGGTCACCGAGGGCCGCTACGACGAGCACATGAAATGGACCGTCGGCATCAACAAGCGGCTGGGCCGGGACGGCCGCGTCTACCAGGACCGCACCCACGTCTTCACGTCCTTCCAGGACCACGAGGCCACCGTCTACCGCGACGGGGCGGCCGGCCCCCGGGACTTCCACGCCCTCGACCACCCGTACGCCGGCCTCGTCGTCCAGGTCGTCGACGCCGACGGGCCCGAGCAGCGGGCGGAGCTGCTGGAGTGGCTGCGCTCGCGCGCCCTGCCGAAGTGGCTGCACGGCTCGCCGGCCGCGATGGTGACGGTCTTCCGGCCGACCCCGCTGCCCGGCGACCGGATGACGTACGTCAAGCAGGTCGAGGGGGTCGACACCCGGTTGACGCTGCTGTGGTTCCTGGAGGCCGATCCGCGCACCTGCTGGGACCGGTTCCGGGGGCTGGACGCCAAGGTCGCCGAGGCCGGGCTGGGGCGGGTGGAGCTGGTGGCGCCGTTCATCCCGACGGTGCCGGGGACGGACCGGTACGTGAACGAACTGCGCTAGTCGCCTGGCCCCGGACATGGCCGAGCCCCCTCGGCCGGGACGGCGGGCCAGTCGAGAGGGCTCCAGTCAATGGTGCAGGCGGTGCAGGTGTTGCAGGTGGTTCCTGTAATGCGGTTGTTGCGCGTGGTGCAGCGGAAGGGTCGGCGGGGTCGTACGCCGTGACGTTCAGGCGAGGCGTCCCAGCCGGCCCTCGGTGACGTCGGCCACGAACGAGGTCCAGGAGCCCGGCGCGAAGGTGAGGGACGGACCGTCCTGCACCTTCGAGTCGCGCACCGCGATGGCCTCCATGACGGGGGACTTGACCTCGACGCAAGCGCCGTTTCCGCCGGAGTAGGAGGACTTGATCCAGTTGTCCGTGGCGCCCTGACGAATAGCCATGTTTCTCTCCGGTTCAGCGAGTTGTGCCAGTGATGTGTCGGCCATTTCGGTTTCCTGACCGACGTGATCGACGCTACCGGCACCTTCCGACGGGCGAAGAGGTCATTCACCCGACCGAGTGGCATATTCCATTCAGGACTTCTGTGGCCGGGGAGCAACGGTGTACCGTACCGGCCCCCTCGCCACCTGCCGCCGACGCGGTGTCCGCTGCCTCCGCTTTTACTTCCCCTTGCCCGCATACTCGCCGATGATCTCGGCGATGAACTGACGCGTCTGCTCCACATTGAGCGCCTGCGCGCGCAGGTGCTCGTACATCACGCTGTACTTCTGGACGTCGTTGGCCTTCTCCAGGTACAAATCGCTCGTCACGCCCTCGATGTAGACGACCGTCGAATCGGACGCGTCCGGGAATTCCAGGATGGCGTACTGGCCGTTCACGCCCGGGTGGGCGCCCATCGAGAACGGCATCACCTGCACGGTGATGTACGGCTGCTCGGACTGCTCTATCAAGTACTCGAGCTGCCTGATCATCAGCTGGGGGTCGCCCACGTGCCGCCTCAGCGCGGCCTCGTCGATGACCGCCCACAGCCGCAGCGGCCCGACCTCCGGGTTGTTGTTGTCCGTCTCGGAGAGCCGTTTCTGCCGGTGCATCCGCACCTGGACGCGCTTCTCCACGTCGACCGGGGCCGTCTCGGGCAGCGCGCCGCGGATGAGGGCCTGGGCGTACTCCGGGGTCTGGAGCAGGCCGGGCACCATCTGGGGCTCGTACGTGCGCAGGCTCGCGGCATCCGTCTCGAGGCCGATGTAGACGCTGTACGGGATGTCGCCGAAGGCGTGCCACCAGCCCTGCTGGCGGGAGTCCTTGGCCATCTGCATGAGGGAGTCGACGAGCCGGCGGTCCTCGACCTCGTACACGTCGCACAGGTCGCGGACGTCACGCTGGCTGATGGAACGGCGGCCGTTCTCCAGCCTGCTGATCTTCGACTGGGAGACGAGCAGGCGCTCGGCGACCTGCTCGGCCGTCATGCCCTTGTCTTCGCGGAGCTTGCGCAACTCCATGCCCAGTCGGCGGCGTCGGACGGTGGGATTGACATTGGACGCCACTTGAACGGCACCTCCGCCTTCTTCTGGTTCTGTCTCTCTGCGTGTCTGATGGTGAGCAGACTGCCACCGAAGGGCGGGGCGGCGCCGGAGAACGGCCCGGAAACGCAGACGCGCGGGACGGCGGGGCCGGCGGACCGGCCTCGCCATCCCGCGCGCTGGCGGCTCCCGAACCGGGTCATCGGGGACGCCGGTTGCGGCGATGGCGGTTCGGTGGAGCAGTGGATCCGTGGTGCCGTGAAGCCGTGAAGCCGTGAAGCCGTGAAGCCGTGAATCCCTGAAGCAGTGGATCAGTGCGCGGCCGCGCGGGCCATCGCGCCCGTCCGGCGTGCCTGCAGCGGAACGCCGTTCGCCGTGGCCCGGGCGGGCGGCGGTGCCGCCGGTGCGCGGTCACGGCGTGGCTGCGCAGCCACACCGTTCTGGACGTCCATGACGGCGTGCGCCACGAGTCCGCCCATCGGGTCGTGCCGGATCAGATCCCGCAGCCGGGACCTGGACGACCGCCCCTCGTTGCCGGGGTACAGGTGCTTGCCGAGTCCGACCGCGTGGGCCAGTGCGGCGAGCGCCGCGGTCCGCGGGTCCGGCGGTACGCCGGTGCGGATCGCACTGTCGAGCCGGGCGCGGATCTCCCGGCTGATCGCCGTGTCGGTCGCCTGGTAGCGAGTCGTCGGCAGCACTCCGCACATCTGTCCCGCGACGGCATGCACCATGCCGCAGCGCTCCAGATGAGCGAGGTAAATCTGGCGGAGCCCCAACCGGGGTCCACCGATCCAGTGGACGGCCCGTACCGGGCTGCCGCGCCTGCGCAGCAGTTCCAGTGCGGAGTCCAGAGTCGGATCTCCTGTCGGCCGTGGCATCACCACGGCGATACGATCCCCGTCAGGGGCTATCCGTCCTGCCAGAGCCAGCTCTACTAGCTGTGCCCCGGCCAGGCCGAGGTCGAGCGACTGCGGCTGCGCCGTGGTACCCGTGGTCGGGTCCAAAGCGAGCAGCAGAAGCTCCTCCGGAATTGTTCTGCGGCTCCTGCCCATCCATGCCTCCCCGCGTGGATGAGTGACAGGGTGACGCCTCTCACATTCATCTGTCGAGAGCGCGTGGTCGCTTTGTGGGGGAACCCGCAACTATGTCGTTCTCGTCTAGCACGGGGGCGATGCCCCCTAGACGGGACACTGTTAGACATTCGGACAGCCGGACGTGGTGGCGATCGAGGAGGAACTGGTGGCGGGCGAGTCCCCCGACAAGTCGGTTGATGAAGGAGCGTCGGGGGCGGCGATGTCCTCCGCGGAGCGTGACCCGAGGTTGTCCGTGTTCCGGCCGCGGGAACCCGAGTCCGGGACCGCTTCCGCCTCCGGCTCGGGTTCCGGCTCCGGCGAGGGCACGAGTCGGGATCCGCTGCGCGAGGCGGTGGCGGCGTGGGTGGCGACGACCGACGCGGAGGCGGAGGCCGACGGCTCCGCCGCGGAGCCGAAGCCGGGCGCCGGGTCCTCCGGACGGGTGGACTCCGAGGCCGCGGCCGAGGCCGAGGGCGACTCGGCCCCGGCCGACAGCGAGCGCACCGCCGTGTTCCGCGCGCCGAAGCCGGACGCGGATGTCCCCGACTCCGATTCCGACTCCGATTCCAACTCCGATTCCGACTCTGACTCTGATTCCGCTTCCGGCTCGGATTCCGCTTCTGCGGACGAGTCGTCGGACGCCGAGCGGCCGCGCTCGGAGCCCGCCTCCGCCAAGGGCCGTAAGGATGCCCCCGCGTCCGCGGCTGCGAAGCCCGCGGCTGCCGATGCGCCGGCCGAGAAGCCGGGCTCGGCTTCCGCTTCCGCGGGCGAGCCGAAGGCTGACAGTGAGCGCACCGCGGTGTTCCGCGTCCCGAACGCAGGTTCGGCTTCCGCTTCCGCCGGGGACAAGCCTGCGGGCGGCGCTCGCACGGATTCCGGTTCGGTGCCCGCCGCTGACAAGCAGGCTGCCGCCGATGCGCCGGCCGACAGCGAGCGCACCGCGGTCTTCCGTGCCGTGAAGCCGGGCTCCCCGTCCCCGTCCGGTTCCGCTCCGGCCAAGGGCGGTACGGACGCCGCGGCCGCGGGCAAGCCGGCGGCCGACGGCGAGCGCACCGCGGTCTTCCGTGCCGTGAAGCCGGGGAGCGGTACGGATGCCTCGGCGTCCGCCGCCGAGAAGCCGGCCGGCGGTGACCGGGGCCCTGCCGGGGGTTCCGCTTCCGGTGACGCCAAGGGCGCGGCCCCCGCCGATGCGGCGGACAGCGAGCGCACCGCCGTCTTCCGCGCTCCGAAGCTGGATGCCGCCTCGGGTGCCCCGAAGGCCCCCGCCGCAGGCAAGACTTCCGACGGGCCTGCGGACGGCGAGCGCACCGCCGTCTTCCGGGCCGTGAAGCCGGACGCGAAGGCGTCGCCCCAGGCATCGGCGTCGGCATCGGCACCGGCGTCGGCGTCGGCGTCGGCTTCGGCTCCGGAGAAGCCCGCCGCCTCCGGCCCCGTGCCGCCGAAGGCGGTCGGCGGGGAGCGGCCCAGCACGTTCGTGCCGCTGCGCAAGGACGAGGGCCCGGCGTCCAAGCCCGCGGCGTCGGCATCGCCGGCCGCCCCGGCCCCGGCGCCCGCCGCCCCCAAGCCGGTCGTCGTCCCCGAGCGGACCGAGCGGACCACGCAGCAGCCGCTGCCGCCCAAGCCGCCGCTCGACATGCTCGCGGACCTCACCAACAACCCGCCCCCGCCGCCGAGCCCCCTGCGCACGGCGGTACGGCGGTTCAAGATCTACGCCCCGCTCGTCGCGCTCCTCGCGATCATCCTCGCCGTCGTCCAGCTCGTGCGCCCGCTGCCCGAGCCGAAGCTCACGATGACCGCGAAGTCCTCGTACACCTTCGACGGCGGCAACCCGGTCCTGCCCTGGCCGAAGGAGGGTCAGGCCCACATGGCCGCGGCCGGCCTCGGCACCGTCGGCAGCTTCGGCGAGCAGAAGCCGATCGCCATCGGCAGCGTGGCCAAGACGATGACGGCGTACGTGATCCTGAAGAACCACCCCCTCAAGAAGGGGGAAAAGGGTCCGATGATCGACGTCGACAAGACCGCGGTCGACGACGGCAACAAGGACTCCGAGGGCGAGTCCACCGTCAACACGCTCAAGGCGGGCGACAAGATCTCGGAGTACGACGCCCTCGCCGCGATCATGATCCCGTCCGCCAACAACGTCGCGCGGCTGCTCGCGCGCTGGGACGCCAGCGGCGACCAGGAGGCGTTCGTCAAGAAGATGAACGACGCCGCCAAGGAACTCGGCATGACCAACACCACGTACACCGACCCCTCGGGTCTGGACGCGACGACGGTCAGCACCGCCGAGGACCAGGTCAAGCTCGGTCTCAAGGTCGTCGAGATGCCGGAGCTGATCGCCATCACCAAGCTGCCGGAATGGATCGACCCGTCCGGCAAGAAGTGGCGGAACTACAACACCCTCATCCCGTACAACGGCGCCCTCGGGATCAAGACGGGCTCCACCACCAAGGCCGGCGGCAACCTGCTCTTCGCCGCCGAGAAGCAGGTCGGCAAGACCAGGCAGCTGATCGTCGGCGCGGTGCTCGGCCAGCACGGCAGCCCGATCCTCGACACCGCCATCGCGGCCAGCAAGCAGGTCATGCTCGCCACGCAGAAGATGCTGGTGGACGCGCCCGTCGTGAAGAAGGGCGACGTCGTCGGGTACGTGGACGACGGTCTCGGCGGCCGCACCCCGGTCGTCGCGACCGGCGACGTGGCGGCGGTCGGCTGGCCTTCGCTCACGGTCGACATCAAGCTGGCCGGCGGGGACGGCAAGCTCCCGCAGAGCGCCAAGGCCGGCACCGAGATCGGCGTGCTGACCGTCGGTGAAGGGGCCAGCCAGGTGAAGGTGCCGGTGGCGCTGCAGAGTGATCTCGCCGCGCCCGGCATCGGCAGCAAACTGACCCGTGTCGGCTGATCGCCGGCATCGGTGAGCTGACCGCGCGATTCGGCGCCCCGGGCAACCCCGGGGCGCCGTGGCGCGTCTAGCGACCCGGGAACGGGACCCGAGAAGGGCCGCAGATGTTCGATCCATGTGCCGGGAAGTCCCGGAAGTCCGGGGAGTACGGCAGTGACCACTGCTGAACAGCACAGCCAGAGCCAGAGCCGGAGCGCACCACCCGCCGCCGGCGGATCCGGTGTGCCCGAGGCCGGCGCCGGCTCCGCTTCGGGCGCCGTCCCTGCAGCCGCTGCCGCTCCCGCGCCCGCTCCCGGCGGGACAGGGACCCCCGGGGTCCTCGGCTGGGCCCGCCGGCACCCGGTGGCGGTCACCACCGTGCTCGCCGCGGTCCTGCACGTCGTCTGGTTCTTCAGTTTCGCCAACAGCGGCGGCGACCTGGCCGCGCAGGACGCCTGGGCCGAGTTCGTCGGCCGCCATCCGGACTCGGCGTACAACCTCGCCTGGTACGGCGGCATGCACCCGGTCTCGTACAGCGTGGTGTCCCCGTACGTGATGTACATGATCGGCGTACGGACCACGATGATGGTCGCCGGCACGGTCTCGGCCGGGCTGCTCGCGCTGATCCTGACCCGGTGCCGCGGCACCGTCCGCGAGCCGCTGTGGCCGGCCCTCGCCGGGGCGTACGGGCTGCTCTGCAACGCCCTGTCCGGCCGGGTCACCTTCGGCCTCGGCGCGATGTTCGCGCTCGGTGCCGTCGCCGCCGTCTTCTGCTGGCCCCGCAAATGGGCGGAGCGGCGCTGGGCCAAGGCCGCGGTGGCGGCCCCGCTCGCCGCGCTCGCGACCGCCTCCAGCCCCGTCGCCGGACTGTTCCTCGGGGTGATCGCGGCCGCGCTGTTCCTGTCCGGGCGGCGCCCCGGGGCGTACGCGCTGGGGCTGGCCCCGGCGGCGGTGGTCGGGCTGTCGGCCTGGCTGTTCCCGTTCTCCGGGACGCAGCCCATGAAGCTCGGCTCGGCCGCGCCGCCGTTCTTCTTCGGGCTGGCGATCCTGTTCCTCGTACCGAAGCGGTGGAAGACGGTCCGGATCGCCTCCGCCGTCTACGCCTTCGGGGTCCTGCTGACCTGGGCGATCGACTCGCAGGTCGGCTCGAACGTCACCCGGCTGGTCATGCTGTTCGGCGGGGCCGTGCTGCTCGCGGCCGTCCCGTACGCGGTCCCGCGCACCCGGCACTGGTACGCGGTGCTGCTCGCCTTCGCCGGGATCAACATCTGGATCACCGCCAACAGCATCACGGACATCGTCCGCACGACCCCGGTGGCCGCGTGGAACCGCGAGCTGGCCCCGCTGGTCGACCAGCTGCAGAAGGCGGGCGCCGACCGCGGCCGCGTCGAGGTGGTCCCGGCCAGCAGCCACCGCGAGTCCTCGGCCTTCCCCGCGTACGTGAACCTGGCGCGCGGCTGGAACCGGCAGGCGGACCTCGAGCGGAACCCGCTCTTCTACGACGACACCCTCACGGCCGAGAGCTACCGGGAGTGGCTGGACCGCTGGGCCGTGCACTACGTGGTGCTGCCGGCCGACAAACCCGATTCGGGCGGGGAGGACGAGGCGAAGCTGGTGCGCGCGGGGCTCCCGTACCTCCAGCAGGTGTGGGGCGACGCGAACTGGCGGCTCTTCAAGGTGGACGCACCGACGGACCTGGTGTCCGGGCAGGCCACGGTGGTGCGGGCGGGTGCGGACCAGCTGGTCGTCGACGTGAAGGCGGCCGGGCGGGTGCTCGTACGGATCCCGCACTCGCCGTGGCTGGGGCTGGTGGACGGCGCGGGCAAGCCGGTGCCGCCGCCGCAGGAGACGTTCGCGTCGAAGGCGCGCAGCGGGGGCGGCGGCTCGGGCTCGGGCACGCTGCCGAAGGAGTACGCGAACACGGCCGGGTGCCTGTTCAAGGCCGCTCCGGACACCGCGGGCGATGTGTGGACGGAGCTGCTGGCACCGGGGCCGGGGGTGTACCGGGTGGCGGCGAAGTACCAGCTGCCGCGGGGGACGCCGTGCCCGGAGGAGCTGACCCGCTGGGTGGCGGGGGCGGCGCAGCGGCCCTGATCGGAGGCGGGTCCGGAGTTTTTACGCACGGTCCGGGTGCGTTGCTCCGGATATCTGCATACCATCCCAATAGTCCGATTGGGTGCTTCCCGAGGGAGTTGACGACGGGATGAGCAAAGAGCAGCAGAAGCGGGATTTCCGAGAGGCCTTCCAGGCCCAGGATCCGGATCGGCCGCCGCGCCCGGCAGGCCACGGCTTCGACGGTCTGGTGCGGAGCAAGGTCAAGGGCGGGGCGCACACGAAGGCGGCCCTCAAGCGGGCCGGCACTCCGCAGGGTGACCGCATCGGTGAACGCAGCAGAGGCCTGAGCTGATCCCACACCCACGTCGCCAGTCGATGGGCGTCAGCCCTTCCGGTTCCGGCCGGGAGGGCTTTCGTGCGTCTGTGACCAGGGACTCTGGTCCTTGACGGGTCTGTGGGCGAGGATCCGGACAACTGTTACATTGCCGACGGATGACCAAAACATCACCCTCGTAGCGTCGGGGTCGTCGCCAGGGCGAACCACATCGAACGTGGCCGGCCCGGACCGAGACCAGAGGCGACTGCGACCCGAGGGGAACCACCCGTGCGCTCCACCTTCCGTACCGCAGCCGTCGTCGCCGGTGCCTTCACCGCACTGGCACTCCCGGCCACCCGGGCCTTCGCCGCCGACGACCCTGACGCGGCGGCCGAGGAGGTCGTGCAGGAGGGCTGGACCGAGGGCGCGGCGCTGATCGCGGGTGGCGCCGGGCTGGCCGCCGCGGGCGCCGCGGGCCTCGGCGTCACGATGCTCCGCCGCCGCCGCGCCGAGGGCTGATCCCACACCATGTCCAGCACCCTCATCCCATGCACGCGCCGCGTGATCGTGACGACGACCCTGGCGGCGTCCGTCACGGCCGCCCTGGCGGCCTGCGGTACCGAGCTCCCCCCGGAACCGAAGGTCGCCGGCACCTCCGCGGCCCCCGTGGCCCGCACATCGACCGCCCTCCCCCCGTCGAAGCCGACCGGTATGAGGATCGAAGCCGCGGGCGTGGACGCGAAGAAGATGGTCGACCTGAAGGTGGACGCCGCCACCGGCGAGCTCGGCGTACCGAACGCCGACACGGACGCGAACAGCCCCGGCTGGTGGACGGAGGGCGTCACGCCGGGCGAGAAGGGCGTCTCCGTCCTGGTCGCGCACTTCGACACCAGGCACGGCCCGGCCCTGATGAAGGACGTCGAGAAGATCAAACTCGGCGATCTCGTCGAGGTGCCGCGCGAGGACGGCAGGACCGCCAAGTTCAAGATCCGCGAGATCGAGGACGTCAACAAGAAGGACTTCCCGACCGACAAGGTCTACGCCGACACGCAGCGCCCCGAACTCCGCCTGCTGACCTGCGGCGGCGAGATCAAGGACGGCCACCGCACGAACAACATCATCTTCTACGCCGACCTGACGACCTGACCGCCGCCCCCCAGCACCGCAGGCGCGCTCCTCACCCGCTCCGCGACCAGGCCGACGCCCCGTCAGACGCCCGATCGGCACTACCCGGGAGAACCCGCTGCACGCATGCGAAAGGGCCAGTCCGAGAGGATCGCTCCTCCGAACTGGCCCTCAGCCGCGTGCCCCCGGCAGGATTCGAACCTGCGACACCCGCTTTAGGAGAGCGGTGCTCTATCCCCTGAGCTACGAAGGCGGGGGCTTGTCGCGAACCGTGTCGGAAACCCCGGTGGGGCAGGTCGACGCGGACTGACAAACGCCCTGGTCAGCTTGCGTGCGTATGCGGGCGGAGCGGCGTCCTGGCGGACACTATCCCGGGCACACGCCTGGTAGCCGTCTGACCGCTGACAGCCTAGCGGATCAGGCTGGCCGAGGTCGCCTCGATTGGCGTGCGCCTCGGCCACGTCCATCTCGGGCCCTGTGACCTGCGTGTTTCGGCGATGTCGGGTGCGTGGGGCCTCTGTCGGGACGGTGTCGGCGTTGCCGAAGCGCTTCTGGATGTCCGTTTCGCGTCCGGGGTGGCTCTGGTCGGCTGTGGACCCGGGGCACGATTCACGAACAATCCAGGCATCGTCGAGAAAGCGCTGGCCATCTACAACGGGACGTATCCGTGACATACAACCTCCTTACCGTCGACCCCGTCAGGCCCGAGACCATGGCCCTCGCCCTTGCCGGATGCCTCGGTATCGCGGTAGGTGACGTGGACGTGGCGGATTCTGACGGCGACCCCGACCTCCGCAACTGGGATGCGCCCGTCTCGTGCGAATACCGGGCAGTTCAAGGTGATGTGGCCTGGTCGCTAGACGTCTACGCCCAGGAACACGTCGCTGATCAGCCGCCCGAGTCCGACCTCGCCGCAGGGTTCGCGAAGGCCGCCATGACGACCGTCCTGTTTCCCGCTGAGGAAGCACCGCCGAGTGCCTACTGGGCGGTGACCCCGGAAGGCGTTCTCACCCGAGCCCGGCTCGAACTCTCCGATGACGAGCCTCCCCTTTACGCGATCACTGCCGTCGAGGCGCCAGTGCCGCAACTGCCCGGGGCGACCGTGACGAGATTCGCCGAGATCGTACGGGAACAGCGGCCGGATACGCCGGTGGCCTGGGCCTTCGCGGCATCGGTGGAGAAGGTGCGGCAGGCCGCCTCGGGCCTCGCGAGGCTTTCCCTCGACGACGGCACCGGTAGCCCCGTCTGGACCGCGAAGGGCAACCTGGTGGTTTGGGAGAGGGTCATCACGCAAATGGAATCCGGGTGGGCGCCGTCGGGCTGGTATCCGGCCGACCTTTACCGGGAGCGGCTGGAATCGCGTGACGAGCTGGCGGGAATTGGTGCCCACCTGCCGCTTGATGTCACTGAGCTACTCGACGAGGCCTTGGAGCAGCTGGACAGACGGTTTGCCGCGGCGACAGAGGATGACCCGTCAGGGAGTCTCCGCAGAGAGCTGACCGGCGGCTCCGCAGAGCAGACGCCGGTCGGCTGGTGGTGGCACCGCCGCCCGAATCCCGCACCTTGGGAACAGGCCTGACTGCGTCTCGATGGCGACACCACAGGCCTGGTGCGCGATGGGAGTCGCGTACCGGGCCTGCTCGGGGTCTGGGGGCGTGGAAACTGAGTACGAGGGATCAGCCTCAGCAGCCGCCCTCCGGGCGGAAGGCCTGGATTGGCTCCAGGTGGTGATTCCGAGCGGCGACTTCAGGATCAGCCGTCAGGGATGGTGTCTCTGGGCACTGGACATCACGTGAGTCGGCCTATGCACCACGCCCGCACCGGAGCTACGCCACCGGCGCGGTGACCCGTCGCCGACCACCCTTCTGATCGTCGCCGGCGAACAGCAGCCCCGCAGGTGCCCCACGGCCGTGGCTGGTGGGCCGTCAGTAACGGGACTTCACGCGTCCATCTGGGGGACCGGAAGGGCATCCAGCCCCCTGGGAGCCGCGGCATGGATGCGCTGGCGGGTGAGGTATCAGCGTGGCTCTGACCTGGGGCGTTGCGTACTGCGTTCCAGAAAGGACGGCAGAGCGTTTTGAGTGACCTCGGTGCCAGGTTTCTGACCTGCGGTTTTGGTATTTCCGTCAAGCCCCACGAAGGCGAAGGCCACGAAGGCCTGACCTCCGACAGGCCAGCGGATCGTGCTCCACGGATGCGCCTCCACAAGCGAGGCTCGACGTCGGCTCGTGCCTGCCGCATGATCGGGCCCTGGAGCAGCCGGACACGCGGGTTGCCGCTGCGGCGGAGGACGACCCGTCAGGGAGCCTTCGCAGAGAGCGGGCCGGTGGCTCCGCGGAAGGCCGCTCGGAACGCGATGGCCGGGGGAATTCCGCCTGATTCGGTTTGAGTCCGAACACCCCGGTCCATGGGACACCCATGGACTTCCTTCGCCCTGCCGACTGGGAAGAGGCGCTCGCCGTCAAGGCCGAGCACCCCACCGCCGTGCCCATCGCCGGTGGCACCGACGTGATGGTCGAGATCAACTTCGACCACCGCCGGCCGGAGTACCTCATGGACCTGAACCGCATCGGGCTGCTGCGGGAATGGGAGATCGGCGAGGACGTCGTACGGCTCGGCGCGTCCGTCCCGTACACGGAGATCATGGAGCACCTCCGCGCGGAACTCCCGGGGCTGGCCCTCGCCTCGCACACCGTCGCCTCCCCGCAGATCCGCAACCGCGGCAGCGTCGGCGGCAACCTCGGTACGGCGTCCCCGGCGGGTGATGCGCACCCGGCGCTCCTCGCGGCCGGCGCGCAGGTCGAGGTGGAGTCCGTACGGGGCTCCCGGCTGATCCCGATCGACGCGTTCTACACCGGGGTCAAGCGCAACGCCCTCGCCCCCGACGAGCTGATCAAGGCCGTCCACGTGGCCAGGGCCGACGGGCCCCAGCAGTTCTCCAAGGTCGGCACCCGCAACGCCATGGTCATCGCCGTCTGCGCCTTCGGCCTGGCCCTGCACCCGGCGACCCGGACCGTCCGTACGGGCATCGGCTCCGCGGCCCCCACGCCGATCCGGGCGAAGGCGGCCGAGGAGTTCCTGGCCGCGGCGCTCGAAGAGGGCGGCTTCTGGGAGTCCCGCAAGGTCATCACCCCGTCGATCGCGAAGCAGTTCGGGGATCTCGCGGCCGCGTCCTGCAACCCGATCGACGACATCCGCGGCACCGCCCGCTACCGCCGCCACGCCGTCGGAGTCCTGGCCCGCCGCCAACTCCTGTGGACCTGGCAGGAGTACCAGGCCGGCGGAGCCGCGTGACCCTGCGCCTCAGACGCCTCAGACGCCTCAGACGCCCATCGGGGTGTGCAGCTCCACGGTGACCTCGACCTCCACGGGTGCGTCCAGCGGCAGCACCGCCACCCCCACCGCACTGCGGACGTGGATGCCGGCGTCGCCGAAGGCGGTGCCGAACAGCTCGCTGGCCCCGTTGACCACGCCCGGCTGGCCGGTGAACCGCGGATCACTGGCCACGTAGCCGACCACCTTGACCACGCGCTTGACGGCGGACAGGTCGCCGCTGACCGAGGCGATCGCGGAGAGGGCGTTCAGCGCGCACTGCCGGGCCAGCTCCTTCGCCTGCTCGGCGCTGACCTCGGCCCCGACCTTGCCGGTCAGCAGCAGTTCGCCGTCGACCATCGGGAGTTGGCCCGAGGTGTACACGTAATGCCCGTTGACCAGGGCGGGCACGTACGTGCCCAGTGGGGCGAGCGTCTTCGGGAGGCTGAGCCCGGCCGCGGCGAGCCGTTCTTCGGGGGTGCCGGTCGTCATCGGGTTCTCCTTGGGTCTTCGTGGGCTGAAGCCGCTCGGCCTCAGGGGCGGGTGATCCGGACCTGGAAGCTGCCGTTGCGCAGCTCGCCCACCACCGAGATGCTGATGCCGGCCTTGTCGTCGGTGAACGTCTCGCCCGGCCGGAACGGCGCGTCCGACAGTTCCCCGTGCACGTTGGGCCGCCGGGTGCAGCCGCCGCTGCCGTTCGCGCTGTCCGAGACGGTCACGGGCCCGCGCCCGGTGTCCACCTGGGAGTCCACCTTGTAGATCAGTACGCCGGGTTTGCAGACGGCCTCGTCGTTCCCGGACCGGGTGCGCACCTCCACCGCGTACCCGGCGCTTTCCGACACCGGTACGAAGGCCAGCTTCGTGCCGCCCTCCACCCCGAGCGGGGTCAGGGTGTGGTCGCTGATGCCGGACTTCGAGGCGCAGCTGATCTGCGAGCCGTCCAGCCAGCCCAGCTTCCACTTGTGCCAGCCCAGCAGGTCGTTGTTGGCGCCCCAGTCCTCGCTCATGATGTCCCAGTGCCCGACCGCGCCCCCGCCGTCGGGGGTGTACAGGTCGGGCAGTCCGAAGACGTGCCCGTTCTCGTGGGGGAGCACCCGGTAGCCGGTCTCCCGGTAGGAGCCCGAGCCGTCGTCCTGGCGGCTGTAGACGAAGGACGTGTTGGCGAGCGGCACGCCGTCGGCCATCGGGGCCTCGCCGTTGCCGGAGAAGGTCACCGAGAGCACGGTGTCCAGGGCGGACGGTCCGGCGTTCGGGGTGACCAGGATGTTGACCAGGTCGTAGCGGCTGAAGTCCACCTCGGAGTCGGCGGCCTTCGCGATGTGCTCGACGAGCTGCCGGTAGCCCGGCTCGTACGCGGAGCCGCGCTCGATCCCGTACGCGGCGAACGGCATCGGCATCCGCAGCCAGGTCCTTATCGGCGCCTCGGCCCGGTACGTGAGCCGGCCGTAGGAGCTGGTGCGGAACCAGTCGGAGGTCTGGGGGAAGAACTCCGCGAGCCGGTCCAGCGCCGTGCCCTCGCCCTTGGCGTCCGGGAAGTCGATCATCAGGTTCAGCGCCCGGACCTCGCCGGTCGAACGGGAGTACCCCGGCGGGGTCGGCATGCCCTCGGACATCTGCACGCCCATGGCGCCGGTGATCCGGCAGGGCGCCAGCGCGGACTCGGCGCTCGTGGCCACGGGCCCGGCCGCGGAGTGGCTGCGGTCGGCGATCCCGGTGCTCGCGGTGGCGGTGACACCGAGGGCCAGTACGGTGAGGCCGATGTAGGCGCCGGCACGGCGTGGCGTGCGTATCCGGTGGCGGGTCTGCGGCATGGAGATCGCCTTCGGGTCCGCGGCAGCCGGCCGGGCCCGGACTGCGCTCTGTGCGATCACCCTCCGTCGGCTGCGGCGCGCCCGCGCGTCGGGTGCGTCCGAACGGGAGTCGCGATGTGACCCGGGTCACACATGAGAGTGAAATAACCGGGGACTCAATCCCCGTTTGTACGGGAGTCCCGCAAAGCGGGGACCAGCTCCCCGTTTACAGGGGGCGGTGTACGAGTCCCAGGCCCAGGGAGGCCTCGAATGAAGCGCTCCACCACCCTCGTGGCGGCGCCGGCCGCCCCGGAGGCGGTCGCGGACCTGCCGGGCACGGACCTGTCGGGCGCCGGCCCGACGGCCCCGGAGCCCCGGCCCGCGCGGGTCCCGCGTCCGCGCGCGGACGCCGTCCGCAACCGCGAGCGGATCCTGGTGGCGGCGCGCGAGGTGCTCGTGGAGCTGGGCTCGGGCGCACCGTTCGACGAGATCGCCCGCCGGGCGGGCATCGGCAACGCCACGCTCTACCGGCACTTCCCCGACCGGGCCGCCCTGGTCCACCACGTCGTGCTCTTCGTCATGGACCGGGTCACGGCCCAGGCCGAGGACTCGCTGGCCGAGGAGCCCGACGCCTTCGCCGCGCTGTGCCGCTTCACGCACGCCGCCGCGGACGAGCGGATCGGGGCCCTGTGCCCCATGCTCGCCGGTGACTTCGACGGCGAGCACCCCGAACTCGTCGCGGCCCGCGAGGCCTTGGCGGAAGCCGTCGAGACCCTGGTGACGGCCGGTCAGGAGACCGGGCTGATCCGCACGGACATCGGCGTCGGCGACCTGATGATCGCCCTCTCCCAGCTCAGCCGGCCCCTGCCGGGCATCAGCTGCACCGAGGTGGAGGGATTCGTCCACCGTCATCTCCAGCTGTTCCTGGACGGGTTGCGGGCTCCGGCCCGCTCCGAGCTGCCCGGCTCGGCGGCCACCCTCGAGGACCTGAGGCAGAAAACCATGTGACGCCCCGGGTCGCGCCCGCTAGCGTCGTAAACCCGGCTAAACGTTGTAGACGTATCTTTTTCAGTCATTCCGCACACGAAATGGGTATCCCCATGCCAAAAACGGCCGCGACCCTCGCGCCGGCTGCCGATCCCAGCCGCTGGAAGGCACTCGTCTTCATAGCCCTGGCGCAGCTGATGGTCGTCCTCGACGCGACCATCGTGAACATCGCCCTTCCGTCTGCCCAGACCGACCTCGGCATCTCCGACGGCAACCGCCAGTGGGTCATCACCGCGTACGCGCTGGCCTTCGGCGGACTGCTCCTCTTCGGCGGCCGCATCGCCGACAAGTGGGGCCGCAAGAACGCCTTCATCGTGGGCCTCATCGGCTTCGCCCTGGCCTCCGCGCTCGGCGGCGCCGCCAACGGCGAGGCGATGATGCTCGGCGCCCGCGCCCTCCAGGGTGCCTTCGGCGCACTGCTCGCCCCGGCCGCGCTCTCCCTGCTGGCCGTCATGTTCACCGACGCCAAGGAGCGCGCCAAGGCCTTCGGCATCTACGGTGCGATCGCCGGCGGCGGTGGCGCCGTGGGCCTGATCCTCGGCGGCTTCCTCACCGAGTACCTGAACTGGCGCTGGACCTTCTTCGTCAACATCCCGTTCGCGATCGCCGCGGCCGTGGGTGCCTGGCTGGTCATCCGTGAGCCCGCCGGCGGCCGCAACCGCGCGCCGCTCGACATCCCCGGTGTGGTCCTGTCCACGCTCGGCCTCGTCGCGCTGGTCTACGGCTTCACCCGCGCCGAGTCGGCCGGCTGGTCCGACACGGTCACCGTGGCCATGTTCATCGCCTCGGCGGCGCTGCTCGCGGCCTTCGTGTTCGTCGAGTCCCGGGTGAAGTCCCCGCTGCTGCCGCTGCGCGTCCTGCTGGAGCGCAACCGCGGCGGTGTCTACCTCTCCCTGGGCCTGGCCGTCATCGCGATGTTCGGCCTGTTCCTCTTCCTCACCTACTACCTCCAGGTCGTGAAGGGCTTCTCGCCGGTCAAGACCGGCTTCGCCTTCCTGCCGATGATCGCGGGCATGATCACGGGCTCCACGCAGATCGGCGCCCGCCTGATGACCCGGGTGGCGCCCCGGCTGCTGATGGGCCCGGGCTTCCTGCTCGCCGCCGGCGGCATGCTGATGCTGACCCAGCTCGAGGTCGGGTCCTCGTACCCGGCGCTGATCCTGCCGGCGCAGCTGCTGCTGGGCCTCGGCATGGGTACGGCGTTCATGCCGGCCATGTCGCTGGCCACGCACGGGGTGAACCCGGCCGACGCCGGTGTCGCCTCCGCCATGGTCAACACCTCGCAGCAGGTCGGCGGCGCGATCGGCACCGCCCTGCTGAACACGATCGCCGCCTCGGCGACCACCGCGTACCTGACCGACCACGCGGCCGAGGCCGCGGCGGGCGGCCCGGCGGCGAAGCTGATCCAGGCCCAGGCGATGGTGGAGGGCTACTCCAGCGCCATCTGGTGGGCGGTCGGCATCCTCGCCGCCAGCGCGACCATCGCGCTGACGCTCATCAACACCGGCCGTCCGGGCGCCGGCGGCCCCGTCGCCTCCGGTGCCGGCGCGGGCGCCGACGCCGAGGTGAAGGTCCCGGTGATCGCCCACTGACGCGGCTCGGGGAACCCCGGGAATGACTGCCGACCCCGTGTCGTTCAAATTTGAACAACACGGGGTCGTTTTTGTGCCCGGCGCGGTCCCGTGCTGACGAACGAGGAGCGCCCCGTGACGACCATCCCGAACCCCGCCGATTCCCCGTCCCCCGATTCCCTGTCCGCCGAGCCCCCGGCCCGTATGCCGGCGCTCTACCTGAGCCACGGCGCCCCGCCGCTCGCCGACGACCCGGTCTGGCCGGGCGAGCTCGCCGCCTGGTCCGCCGCGCTGCCCCGCCCCCGCGCCATCCTGATGGTCTCCGCGCACTGGGAGGAGGCGCCGCTCGCCCTCGGCGCCACGGAGCGGGTCCCGCTCGTGTACGACTTCCGGGGCTTCCCCGAGCACTACTACCGGGTCCGCTACGACGCCCCCGGCGCCCCCGCGCTCGCCGCCTCCGTACGGGCCCTCCTGCACGCCCCCGGCACCCTCGTCCAGGACCTCCCGGACCGCGGCCTCGACCACGGCGCGTACGTCCCGCTCGTGGAGATGTTCCCGGAGGCCGGCATACCGGTCCTGCAGATCTCCCTGCCCACGCTGGACCCGCGCCGCCTGATGGACATCGGCCGCAAGCTCGCACCCCTGCGCGACGAGGGCGTCCTGATCGTCGGCAGCGGCTTCTTCACCCACAACCTGGCCGCGCTGCGCCACACCGGTCCTGGGGTTCCGTCCTGGTCGGCGGAGTTCGACGCGTGGGGCCGCGAGGCGCTGGCCGCGTCCGACGTCGACGCGCTGCTGGACTTCGAGGCCAAGGCCCCTGCGGGCCGCCTCGCCCACCCCCGTACGGAGCACTTCGCCCCGCTCTTCGTCACCCTCGGCGCCGCGGACGCCTCGGGCGATCTCGCCCGCCGCTCCGACGCGGTCGACGGCTTCTGGATGGGCCTTTCGAAGCGGTCGGTCCAGTTCGGCTAGGAATGGGCCGGTTGTCCAGGCAACCGGAAACGGGCGAGGGCCGTCTTCAGGGGTGGAGTGCAGCCACGGCGCGTGTCGCGGCGTGTGACGGCGGTCTCACGGAAGCGGCACCCGTACGGGTCGGCGAAGGCTTCCGAGCCGGCCTCGAACGCGGGTCTGACCTGCACCTCTTCGAGCTCTGACGGTATCCCGCCCGCTCCCTGCGCGAGGGCGGCGGGGCAGGATACTGCAAGATCTCGAAAAAGAGGGACCGGCGTGGGAATTCTGTCCCGATTCCAGTCGTTGTTTCCTTCGGAAGCGGGCACTCGGGAGAGTGTCCAGGGACGCAGAGCCGCGTTCCAGCAGCCGCAACGCGACCTAACTCATTGCAAGGGAGCACGCATGGCAACCCGCGCCGTCGCCCGTCGTCAGTCCAGGGGCAGCGCCCGCGCTGTGGGCGGGGAGCTCGCCGACCGCGACCTGGTGGGCATGTACCTGGACGAGATCGCGCGTACCCCGCTGCTCGACGCGGCCAAGGAAGTGGAGCTCTCGCAGATCATCGAGGCGGGCGTGTACGCCCAGCAGATCCTCGACGGCGAGACGGAGCGCGAGGGCGAGGCGCCGTCGCGCGAGGAGCTGGAGGCCCTGGCCGCCGAGGGAGAGCGCGCCAAGGAGATCTTCATCCGCTCCAACCTCCGCCTCGTCGTGGCCGTCGCCCGCCGCTACCCGCGCAGCGGCCTGCCCCTGCTCGACCTGATCCAGGAGGGCAACGCCGGCCTGGTGCGCGCCGTCGAGAAGTTCGACTACGCCAAGGGCTTCAAGTTCTCCACGTACGCCACGTGGTGGATCCGCCAGGCCATCACCCGCTCCATCGCCGACCAGTCCCGCACCATCCGCCTCCCCGTCCACCTGGTCGAGGAGCTCGGCCGGATCCGCCGGATCCAGCGGGAGTTCAACCGGGAGAACGGCCGGGACCCGGACCACGCGGAGATCGCCGCCGAGCTGGACTCGACGGAGAAGCGCGTGGGCGACGTCCTGGACTGGGCGCGCGACCCGGTCAGCCTGAACATGTCCGTGGACGACGAGGGCGAGACGCAGTTCGGCGATCTCCTCGAGGACACCTCCGCGATCTCGCCGGAGCAGTCCGTCCTGTCGCTCCTGCGCAGCGAGGAGCTGGAGGACCTGCTGGGCAAGCTGGACCAGCGCACGGCGTCGATCATCAAGATGCGGTACGGCATCGACGACGGCCGCGAGCGGACCCTGACGGAGGTCGGCAAGCAGCACGGCCTGACGCGGGAGCGGATCCGCCAGATCGAGAAGCACGCGCTCCTCGAGCTGAAGCGCATGGCCCGCGACACGGGCTTCGACGCAGTGGCCTGACCCGGCCCGCGCGAAGCCCCTCGAACGAGCCCTCGGCGTCTACCCCCCCCAGACGCCGGGGGCTCCCTTTTGCGCCCCTGCGGCGGTGAAGCCCCCGGGCGGCCTCCCCGCTACGGAGCCGTCGCCGAGGTCAGGCGCGCGGCCAGCGCACGGGCGGCCGCCGCCAGGACGTCCGGGGCGTGGACCGTGAAGGGGATGCCGACCAGGGCGAGGCGGGCCGCCACCCACTCCGGGGAGTCCGCGCTCGGGAAGCGCACCCGGCAGCCCGCGCCCTCGGGCTCGGCCTCTGCCTGCAGCCACCCCGGCAGCGCCTCCGCCGGGCCTGCGAACGACACCTCCACCGCGTACGTCTCCCCGCCCCGCAGCCCGCGCCGTACGAACTCAGCCGCCTCCATCGGCAGCTCCCGCGGAGTGAACCGCGCGCCCGTCGCGAAGGGCTCCGCCACCCGGTCCACGCGGAACGTCCGCCAGTCCTCCCGGTCCAGGTCGTACGCCACGAGGTACCACCGGCTTCCCGTGCTCACCAGCCGGTAGGGCTCCACCAGCCGCCGCGAGTCCGCCCCGTCGCGCGCCCGGTACGCGAACCGCAGCCGCTCCGGCCCCGCCACCGCCGACGCCATCGTCGTCAGCGTCCGCGGGTCCACGCTGGCCCCGTCCCCGCGCGTCACCGCGATCGTGGCCGACTGCAGCGCGCCCACCCGGCGCCGCAGGCGCCCCGGCAGGACCTGTTCCAGCTTCGCGAGGGCCCGTACGGACGCCTCCTCCACCCCCTCGATCGCATGCCCGGCGCCCGCGCGCAGGCCCACCGCGATCGCCACCGCCTCCTCGTCGTCCAGCAGCAGCGGCGGCATCGCGGCCCCCGCCACCAGCCGGTATCCGCCCTCCGCGCCCAGCGTGGCCTCCACCGGGTACCCGAGTTCCCGCAGCCGTTCGATGTCGCGCCGGATGGTCCTCGCGCTCACCCGCAGTCGTTCCGCCAGCTCGCTCCCGGGCCATTCGCGCGGGGTCTGGAGCAGGGAGAGCAGGGTGAGCAGCCGTGCCGGGGTGTCCGTCATGCGATCCAGGTTGCCAGCCAAATAGGACACCAACTGACCTACATCCCGTCTAGGTTTCTCTCCATGAGCAGCGAGACGTCCCAGACAGCGCCCGAGCGAGAGAACGGGCCCGTACAAGAAGAGCGGAACGACACCGTCCACGACGCAGCAGGTTCCAGCTCGCCCGCCGACCGCCGCCGCTGGCTGGCGCTCGCCATCGTGATGACCGCGGCCTTCATGGACCTGGTCGACGTCACGATCGTCAACATCGCGATACCCCGCATGCGCGAGGACTTCGGCGCCTCCACCAGCGCGATCCAGTGGATCACCGCCGGCTACGCGCTCGCCTTCGCGGCCGGCCTGATCACCGGCGGCCGTCTCGGTGACATCTACGGCCGCAAGCGCCTCTTCCTCATCGGCATCGCCGGCTTCACCGCCGCGTCGCTGCTCTGCGGCATCGCCGCCAACCCCGACATGCTCGTCGCCTCCCGCATCCTCCAGGGAGCCATGGCGGCGTTGATGGTCCCGCAGGTGCTGGCGATCATCCACGTGACGTTCCCGCCCCATGAGCGCGGCAAGGTCTTCGGCATGTTCGGCGCGGTCGTCGGCCTCGGCGCCGTCTCCGGCCCGATGCTCGGCGCCCTGCTCACCGAGGGGAACCTCTTCGGTCTCGAATGGCGCCCGATCTTCCTGATCAACCTGCCGGTCGGCATCGCCGGCGTGATCCTGGGCCGCAAGTTCATCATCGAGTCGAAGGCGCCCAAGGCCCTGCGCCTCGACGTGGTCGGTGTCGTGCTGGCCACCCTCGCCCTGGTCATGCTGATCTTTCCGCTCACGCACGGCCGCGAGAACGACTGGCCGGTCTGGGGCTTCGTCAGCATGATCGCCTCGCCCTTCGTCTTCGCCGCCTTCATCGCGTACGAGAAGTACAAGATCCGCAAGGACGGCTCCCCGCTGGTGGAGCTCTCGCTCTTCAAGGTCAAGAGCTTCGCGGGCGGCATCGCCGTCCAGCTGACCTTCGGTATCGCGACCGGCATCTTCTTCCTGGTCTGGACGATGTACATGCAGATGGGCCTCGGCTGGAGCGCCCTGAAGGCCGGTGCCACCGGCATCCCGTTCTCCCTCTCCGTCTCGGCCGCCGCGGGCATGTCCGTCGGGAAGCTCGTACCGCGCTTCGGCCGCAAGGTGCTCCAGGCGGGCGCGCTCGTCATGGCCGGGGGCATCCTCCTCTACATCTGGGAGGCGCAGCACTACGGCATGGAGATCGCCTCCTGGCAGATGGCCGCACCCCTGATCCTCATGGGCCTCGGCATGGGGCTGATCGTCGCGCCGCTGAACGACACCGTGCTGTCCGAGGTGCCGCGCGAGCACGCCGGTTCGGCCTCCGGCCTGATCAACACCACCGGCCAGATGGGCAACGCGCTGGGCCTCGGCCTCACCTCCGTCGTCTTCTTCGGCCTGATGGACGACGACCGCGTCTTCGGCGCGCCGTACGTCGATGCCTTCCACGGTGCGCTGTGGTGGATCGCGGCCGTGATGATCGTGATCTTCGCGGTGATGTTCGTGCTGCCGCGCAAGTCGGTCCCGATGGAGCAGCGCGAGGGCGGCCTGCAGGCCGAGCCCGCGGCCGCTCCGGAGGCCGTCCCCGCCGGGTAGCCCCGCACCGTTCCCCCGACGGGCATGTCCGCTGCTGCCGGCGGACATGCCCGTTTGCTTTGGTTTGCTCCGGAACGGGCGTACGGTGGGCGCGTGATCAGCAGAGGTCGTGCTCGTATGATCCTCACCGTCACCCCGAACCCCTCCCTCGACCGGACGTACGAGGTCCCCTCGCTGGACCGCGGCGCCGTGCTGCGCGCCACCGGCGACCGCGTCGACCCCGGCGGCAAGGGGGTCAACGTCTCCCGCGCGGTGGCCGCCGCGGGAGTCCTCACGACGGCGGTCCTCCCGCTCGGCGGCGCCTCGGGCGCACTGATCGCCGAACTGCTGGGTGCACAGGGCGTGGACGTCACCGCGGTGACGGTCGCCGGGCAGACCCGGTCGAACATCTCCCTCGTCGAACCGGACGGCACCCTCACCAAGATCAACGCGCCCGGTCCCGAACTCACCCCGGAGGAATCCGCCCTCCTGCTGGAGACCGTCCGTACCGAGGCCGGAGAACCGGCCTGGATCGCGGCCTGCGGCAGCCTCCCGCGCGGCCTGCCGCCCGAGTGGTACGCCGACCTGGTCGCCCGGGCCCGCGAGGCCGGCGCCAAGGTCGCACTGGACACCTCGGGCCCGGCGCTGAGCGCCGCACTTCAAGCCCGCCCGGACCTGATCAAGCCCAATACCGCGGAGCTCGCCCAGGCGGTCGGCCGCCCGCTGGCCACCCTGGGCGAGGTCGCCCGCGCGGCCCAGGAGCTCCGCTCCCGGGGCGCGGGCGCGGTGCTGGCCTCGCTCGGCGCGGACGGCCAGCTCCTGGTGAGCGCCGAGGGCACCTTCCACGGCACGGCCCCCGTGGCCGCCGTCCGCAGCGATGTCGGAGCGGGCGACGCCTCCCTGGCCGGCTTCCTGATCGCGGGCGGGACCGGCCCCGGGGCCCTCGCCTCTGCCCTGG
Organism: Streptomyces sp. R33; assembly: GCF_041200175.1. Classification (NCBI taxonomy): domain Bacteria; kingdom Bacillati; phylum Actinomycetota; class Actinomycetes; order Kitasatosporales; family Streptomycetaceae; genus Streptomyces; species Streptomyces sp. R33. The sequence continues at coordinate 5,081,566 of NZ_CP165727.1, forward strand.
CCCACGGCGCGGCCGCGGTGCAGCTCCCCGGCAGCGCGATGCCGGTCCCCGCGGACCTGCGCCCCGAGGCGGTCCGCGTCACCGAGAACCCGCCCCCGGACCGCCGCCTGTCCGCCCCCGCCACGCCGTGAACCTGCGCTGAAGCGGTGTCATCTCACCCTCGCGCGGAGCTCCATCGCCCCGCGGGCGGCCGCCTCGCTCTCGTACACCTCGCACATGTGCCGCCCGTCCGGCGTCGCCGTGTGCTCGACCTCCCACAGGCTGAGCTCGCTCCCGTCCAGCAGCACGAAGGAGTGCTCGTACAGGCTGAATCCGGCACTGCGCCCGTCCGCCCTGCACGGCCGGGTGCCGAACGCCTGGGTGATCTGGTGCGCGTACGCCGATCTCAACAGCAGCGCCGTCCCCTCGCCGGGCCGGTCCGGGTTCTCCGCACGCCGCAGCACCCTGCGCGCATGGTCGGCGGACTCCTCCACCCCGTACTCCCGGTGCCGGTGCGTCGGCGCACCGGCCGCGAACAGTGCGCTCAGTACCGCCACGTCGGTGTCGGGCTCCTCCTCGGCAGCGGCGAACGCCGGATCCAGCTCCGGGTCGAACGCGGCCTCCGCCGGGGCGTCGCCGAACAGCCGGGCCACGGCCAGGCAGGTCTCCGCCTTGCTCGCGAAGACCTCGTGCCGGATCGTCCGGTCGTCCTCCAGCCGGTAGACCAGCTCCCACAAGGACGCGGAACCGCCGTCGGACAGCAGGTACGTGTGTCGGTGGGTCTCCCGCCACCGCCCCGCCGCCGGGCTGTGGTGGGTGGTGTACAGGGAAGAGCTGTGGGCGAGCGCCGTACCGAGGCGCTCGACCAACCGGTCCGGCAGGTCGAAGGAGTTGAGGGCGCGGCCCAGGAGTCGCTCGAGGTGCGCCGCGGTTGTCTCGTACGGATCGCTCAAGGTGGGTCTCCAGGCCGTCGCAGCTAGTGACTTCGCGGACGCTCAACGTAGCCCCTGGCTCTGACATCACGTCCGGGATTCGGTAAAACGTCCGGGAAGCATCAGGGGTTCCCCCACCCCTTCAGGTCAACTTGCGCAGGGATGAGCATGGTTCACCCGGGTCTGTGCCGGAGCGGGAGAACATGGGCCGTATGGCTACGAAAACAGTGGGCCTTCCCCGCCAGCAGGGGCGGCCCCACAGTCGAGACGAGGACGAACCGGTCGCCACCCCCCGGGCGTTGGCCTGGCTGCTGGTGCTGACCGGGGCCGCCGGGGTGCTGGCCTCCTGGGTGATCACCCTCGACAAGTTCCTGCTGCTGGAGGACCCGGACTTCAAGCCCGCCTGCAGCCTCAACCCCGTCGTCTCCTGCGGCAGCGTCATGCAGAGCGACCAGGCGGCGGCCTTCGGCTTCCCCAACCCCCTGCTGGGACTGGTCGCGTACGGGGCGGTCGTGTGCCTCGGCGCGGGCCTGCTGGCCGGCGCCCGCTACCGCGGCTGGTTCTGGCTGGGACTGAACGCCGGCACCGTCTTCGGAGTCGGCTTCTGCAGCTGGCTGATGGCGCAGTCCCTGTACGAGATCAACGCGCTCTGCCTGTGGTGCTGTCTGACCTGGGTGGCCACCCTGCTGATGTTCTGGGCCGTCACCGCGTACAACGTCCGCACCCGCGCCCTGCCCGCTCCCGGCCCGGTGCGGACCTTCTTCGCCGAGTTCGGCTGGGCCCCGCCCGCCCTGCACATCGGAGTGATCGGAATGCTGATCCTCACCCGGTGGTGGGAGTTCTGGACTGGGTGAGGCCCGGCACGCGCAAGGGCCCCGGCAGCTGGAGGCTGCCGGGGCCCTCGTCACATCGCTCCACGGGCGGGGTGGGCCCGGACTGCAAAAGTCAGGGGAGCGGAAATCAGCTGCCGACGGCGCCGTTGCCCGACAGGACCGGGATGTTGTCCAGGATGTGCGAGAGGGCCTCGTCGCCCTTGGCCTGGGTGGAGTTCTCGGTGCACTGCTGGTTCTGCGGGTTCGACAGGAGGTTGACGTCCTGGACGCCGATCGGCACGGCGCCGACCAGGCTCTGGATGTTGACCTTCACCGGCAGGCCGACGCAGGGCTTGTTGAGCGTGCCCTGGACCAGGCTGAGCTGCGGGCTCAGGTCGCCCGCGGTCTTCTGGTTGCCGTAGATCTGGGAAGCGCCGTTCCCGTTGATGGTGGTGACCCCGTTGTCGTTGCCGATGGCCATGGCCGGGGCGGCAACAGCAGCGCCCGCGCCGACGGCGGCGGCGGTGACCGCGGCAGCAGTCATGATCTTCTTGAGCATCATTGGTCCTTTTGTCGCACGAGTGCCCGCTAGTGGAGCGTCCTGGTCAACTGCCCTGCCTGGGGGTTGGTTCCGCGGCTTCACCCGAACGGCCCGCTCGGCTCGAGGTTTTCCCCACCCCGGGTGAGCCTCCTGCGGACGTGTGCGCGAAGCCCGTACGCAGCCCTTACGGCCGACCGGCATCCCGCTCGCTCCGGTTGCGCTCCGTGCAGGGTGTTCGCACGGTGGGTAAGGAAGCGGATCGCTCGGGTCCGCCTCTGTGCGACCACCGAAGGAACCCCTATGCACCGCACGAAGCCGTTCCGCAGTCGCGTCCTCGTCCCGTCGGCCCTCGCCGTCGTCATACTCACCGGCGCGGCCGCCCCCGCGGGCGCCGCGGACGGTGACGCGTCGGCCGCCGTCAGGAAACGAGTGGCGGCCGCCCAGGAGCAGATCGACCGCCGTGTGGCGGCGGCCGGCCCGCTCGACGACCTCCTCGCGGGGATCACCGCCACCCTGGACGGACTCCTCAAGTCTCTGCAGGGCCTGCTGCCGGGGGTGACGCTGCCGCCGATCCAGCTGCCGACGCTGCCGAACCTGCCGGCGATCCCGGCGATCCCGTCGCTGCCGATCCCCTCCCTCCCCGAGATCCCGGAGATTCCCGAGATCCCCGAGATCCCCGAGATCCCCGAGATTCCCGAAATCCCGGAGATCCCCGAGGTTCCGGAGATCCCCGTCTCGAAGCCGGCGGCACCCGTGGCCAAGCCGGCCGCCCCGGTCTCGAAGCCGGCGGCACCCGTGGCCAAGCCGGCCGCCCCGGTCTCCAAACCGGCGGTCCCGGCCAAGCCGGCACCGGCACCGGCCAACCCGGTCCTGACGCCGGTGGAGATCGTGCCGGAGGTCCCGGGCCTCCCGTAGGGGAGGCGGGGTGGCGGAGGAAGGCGCCGGAAAACCGTGCGTGGTTACGACTATTGAGCTGAACAGGTCTGATTGCGCGCGAGGCCGTGTCGTCCGGGAGTCTGAACCGTTTCGCTCGGTGTGAGCCCCGCGTCGGGGCAGAACATCGAACAGAAGGTGCACTTCCCATGAACTCTGCCAAGAAGGCCGCCCTGGTCCTGGCCTCCGCCGGTCTCGCTGCGGCCGGTGCCGCCGGCTCCGCCATGGCCGACTCGTCGGCCGAGGGCGCGGCCGTGGGCTCCCCCGGTGTCCTCTCGGGCAACCTGGTCCAGGTCCCGGTTCACGTTCCGATCAACGTCTGCGGCAACACCGTGAACGTGATCGCTGCGCTGAACCCCGCGTTCGGCAACGTCTGCGTCAACGACTGACGTCTGTCGCACACTTGACTGTGGGCGCCACCGGCCTCGGCCGGTGGCGCCCACAGTGGTTTGTGCCGGGGAGGCGACCCGACCGGCTCAGTGCGCCCCGCCGTTGAGCTTCACGCCGCCGAGGAGCGGGGACACCTGCGTGAGTCCGTTCGCGACTTCGAGCACCTCGGCCGGCGCATTGTTGCGGACCTGATTGACGCGCTGGGCGGTGTCCACGACCTGGGTGACGGCCTCGCCCTGCTCGGCCAGCCCGTTGCCCAGGGTCTGCGGGAGCGACTCGGTGACCGGGGCGAGCGAGTCGAACGTCTCGGTGGCCCCGCCCGTCAGGCTCGTGGGGGGCATCACGGCCGGGGCGTCGGCCGCGAAGGCGGGAGCGGAGGCGCCGAGCGCGGCAACGGAGCCGGCGATGACCGCGGCGACCTTCGTGAGCTTCATTATCGAAATCCTCTTCTTTCGTGGACAGGGACCAGTGGCGACCGTCGCGCCGCTTTCGTCCTGGGTAACGATTCCCCGCCGCTGCGGAAACGCGTACGGCAACGGCCGGAGAACCCGTCAGGGATTCTCCGGCCGATATTTCTTCCGATTACCGGTATTGCCGGTCAGGAGATACGGGACCTCCGGTACAGAATGGCGCCGCCCAGGATCAGTGCCGAGGCGAGGGCAGCCGCGGCGGCGGGCTGACCCGCGCCGGTCTCGGCGAGCGCCGGCGCCGAAACGTGCGCCGGGGCGGGCGCGGGAACGGGCGCGGCCGGGACCGGGACCGGGGCCGCGGGGACGGGCGCCGGTGCGGGTGCCGGTGCCGGTGCCAGGTAAACGGGGACGTCGCCGGCGGGGGCGGCCGGCGGCTGGTCGGCGGGACGGACGACCTCGGGAGCGGGCGCCGGGGCCGGGTGCTCCACGAACTGGCTGCCGTGCGGCGGCGCGGGGACGGGCGCTTCCTCGGCGACCGGAGCGGGGGCCGGAAGCGGCCGGGGCGCCTCCGCGACCGGGGCCGGGAGGGTCACCGGAGCGGGGACGGGCTCCGGCGCGGGCTTCGGCGGCGCGGGCGTCTGCGCCACTGGCGCCTCGGGGACCGGGGCGGGCTTCGGAGCCGGGTGCTCCGCCTCCGGCCTCGGGTGGGGCCGAGGCTGCGGCCGCTCGGGTGCCGGGGGCGCGTGGTGGGCCGCGGGCGCCGGGGCCGGGAGGGCGTGCGGGTGGTCGTCGCACTCCTCCTCGTCCGGGCCGCGGTGACCGCCCTGCCCGCGCGGTCCGCCCTGATCGCGGTGGTCGGCCGGTCCGCCGTGGCTCCGGTCGCCCTCCTCACCCGAACCGCCGTAGCCGCCCTCGTCGCGGGACTCCTCGTGCCGGGGTGCCGCGTGCCGCGGCTCCGGCCGGCGGGACTCCTCGTGACGGGGCTCCTCCCGGCGCTGCTCCGGCAGCGCGTGCCGGCCGCCCTGACGCTCCTCGAGGTAGCGCTCGAAGACCTCGGCGTTCTCGGGACTGAGGTAGCGCCCGTAGTCGTGGTCGGCGTGGTGTGCGTCCGTACCGGTCGTGGTGGCGCACTTGTTCCCGAACGAGGGGTTGAGCGCTGCTCCGCCGTCCACGCTGTTGCCGCACACGTTCGGCGAGAGGGTGATCGGTACCGAGACGCTGTTGCCGGACAGCACACCCGGCGAATGCGAGGCTTCGGCCATCGCCGCCGGGTGCGCGCAGGCCGCGCCGGTCGCGATCGACAGCAGGCTCGAGGCGGCCGCCGCCGTGAGCACCCCCTTGCCCAGTACCTGTCGGCTCAGTACCTGTCGCATGGGTCCTTCCCTGTCTCCGGCACTCCCGCCGGTGCTGAATCGAAGGTGGCCCCGGAGTGCACCGCCGTGCACTCCGAGGCCACCCCGAGGAGGTTCGCCCTTGCGGGCGCAAGCGCTGCGTCAGCGGTTGATGCAGACGTTGCCGAACGCCGGGTTCAGCAGCGCGACGATGTTCACGGTGTTGCCGCAGAGGTTGATCGGGATGTTGATCGGCACCTGAACGGCGTTGCCGGACAGGACGCCGGGGGAGCCGATGGCCTTGCCGTCGGCGACCGCGTCGGCCATGGCGGGCGAGGCGGCACCGGCGGCCATCAGAACGCCGGCGGCCAGCACCACTGCCTTCTTGTACGTCATTTTGATTTCGATCCTTCCCGCAGAGGCGTGTCCACTGCAGAAATAACAACGAGTGGGTCCGGAAAAAGAAACCGCAGATTTTTGCGGGCGGCTCCGTAATTCACCGAAATTCACCCCAACGCCCGGAGGACGGAAACTGCGGTGAATTTACGACGCTATTGGGGCGCCGACAAGCGGCGAGGCCGCCGCGACCCGGAGCGGGTGCGGCGGCCTCGCTGGCACGCGGTCCGGGTCAGCTGTGGACGGCGCCGTTGCCCGACAGGATCGGGATGTTGTCCAGGATGTGCGAGAGGGCCTCGTCGCCCTTGGCCTGGGTGGAGTTCTCGGTGCACTGCTGGTTCTGCGGGTTCGACAGGACGTTGATGTCCTGGAGGCCGATCGGGACGGCGCCGATCAGGCTCTGGACGTTGGCCTTCGCGGGCAGGGCGATGCAGGGCTTGTTGAACGAGCCCTGGATGAGCGCCATCTGGGGGCTCATGGTCCCGTACGTGGCCTGGTTGCCGTAGATCTGCGAAGCGCCGTTGCCGTTCACGGTGTTGATGCCGTTGTCGTTGCCGATGGCCATCGCCTGCGGGGCCAGAGCGGCACCGATGCCCACGACCGAGGCTGCAGCAGCCGCAGTGGCCATCATCTTCTTGATCATTGTCGTCCCTTTTTTGCTGGATTGCCCGGTGGTGGAGCACCCGGAACAACGCCCCGGCTCCGGTTCGGGTTGCGTGGCTTCACCCGGATGCCGTCGTTTCGGGCAGCACGGTTGACGGCAGGGGGGACGGTCAGGCGTTGACGCAGGTGTTGCCGAACGCCGGGTTCAGCACGCCGACCAGGTTGGCGGACAGGCCGCAGACGTTCACCGGGATGTGGACGGGGACCTGGACCAGGTTGCCGCTCAGTACGCCGGGGGACCCCACCGCGACGCCCTCCGCCGAGCTGTCCGCGGAGGCGAGGCCCGCGCCGCCCATCAGGACCGCAGCGCCCGCGACAGCCATCGTGGCGCCGCGCATCAGCCTCTTCTTCATCTCCGATTTTCCTTTCGGTTCGAACGGTGGTGCAACCGCATAACGACCCGCCGACTGCGAGGGTGCGTGTTATCGCCCAAAAGGCCGTACGAGCGAGTCCGGCGTGATTTCCCGCCCGACTTCTGACAAAGTTCACTCCTGTTTTGTCCCCTTGATCGAAAATGGAGACGGGGTTCATGGGTTCGTCCCGAAGATTCCTCGGCACGCTCGGTCTGCTGTCCTGCCTCGTACTTTCGGCGAACGTCCCTGCTGTGGCCGCGGCCGCAGCACCGCCGGGCCCCGCGGCACCCGCCGTGCGGGAAATGCCCAAGATCCCGTTCACCCAGCGCTACCAGGCCGTCCAGCGCGGCGGGCTGGTACGGGCCTCCAACTCCTCCATCGCCTGCCGCCGGGAGGAGGCGCCGGACGCCGAGCCGTGCGCCGACGTCAAGCGGGGCGCGGCCGGGGTCAACGGCGACTTCGACATGTTCTACAGCGAGGTCGACAAGGACCCGGACACCTACAACTCCACCCGCGCCGAGCTCAAGGTCCCGCAGGGCGCGAAGGTTTCGTACGCCCGCCTGTACTGGGGCGGGAACCTGCGGGTGGGCGAGCAGAAGCCGCCGCAGGACAACGGCCGGGTGCTGGTCGCCGAGCCGGGAGGGGCGTACAAGGAAGTCCTCGCCGACACCGTGATCGGCCACCGTACGGATGCGGGCAGCGATGCCTACCAGGCCTCGGCCGACGTCACCCCGCTGGTCCGCAAGGGCGGCGCCGGGATGTGGACGGTCGCCCAGCTGAACATCGCGATGGGCAACTCCGAGGTGGGTGCCTGGGGCGGCTGGACGCTGGTCGTGGCCTACGAGCACCCGCAGGAGCCGGTACGCCGGATCTCGCTGTGGGACGGCTTCGAGTCGCTCGCCGCCGGTGCGGGCGGGGCGGCCGGTGAGACGGTCGAGATCGCCGGCCTCGACGCGGCCGCCGGATCCGCCGGCAAGGCCGGGGTGGTCGCGTACGACGGGGACCGTGGGACCCTCGGCGACTCACTCACGGTGACCGCCGACAGCGGCCGCCGGGTCGACGTCAGCGATGCAGAAAATCCTTTTAATGATGTTATGAATTCCACGATCACGGAATTCGGACATCAGTCTTTCGTGCGACAGCCCGAACATATGAATAATCTCGGATATGACGCGGACGTGTTCGACCTGAGTCCCGCCCTGTCCGGTGGCGCCCGCAGCCTGAGCTTCAGGTTCGCGGGCGAAAGCCAGGGTCAATTCCTCGGCGTGCTCTTCGTTCAGACAGACGCGCGCCGCTGAACGTAGGAGACCGCTCCGCGTGCCGAAACAGCCTCCCCCTGCGCAGTTCTCCCCTGCGCAGGTCCCGATTCCCCGTCCCCTGTCCGTCCTGCATCTCGTCCAGCCCGTCGACGGCGGTGTCGCCCGTGTCGTCGTCGACCTCGTCCGCGCGCAGACGGCCGCCGGTCTGCGGACCGCCGTCGGCTGCCCGCGCGGCGGACAGCTCGCCGACGCCGCCCGTAGCGCCGGAGCCGAGGTGCTCACCTGGCGCGCCGGGCGGGCCCCCGGGCCCGACCTGCCCGCCGAAGTGCTCGGCGCCCGGCGGGTGATCGGCAGGATCCGGCCCGACGTCCTGCACGCCCACAGCGCCAAGGCGGGCCTCGCCGGGCGGCTCGCCGTCCGCGGGGCCGTGCCCACCGTCTTCCAGCCGCACGCCTGGTCCTTCGACGCCGTCGGCGGGGCCACCGCCGCGCTCGCCCTGCGCTGGGAGCGGTTCGGGGCCCGTTGGGCCGACCGGGTGCTCTGCGTCAGCGAGGCCGAACGCCGGGCCGGCGAGGCCGAGGGGATCGCCGCCCACTGGTCGGTGATCCGCAACGGCGTGGACCTCGACCACTTCCGCCCCGGCGGGCCCGACCGGGCCGCGGACCGGACCCGGGCGCGTACCGAACTGCCCTTGCCCACCGCCTTCCTGGGGGACGGGCCGCTCGCCGTCTGCGTGGGCCGGCTCTGTCACCAGAAGGGCCAGGACATCCTGCTCCGGGCCTGGCGAGAGGTGCTCGGCAACCTCCCCGAGGCCCGTCTCGCGCTCGTCGGCGACGGCCCCGACACCGAGCGGCTGCGCCGCACCGCCCCACCCGGGGTGCTCTTCGCGGGGGCCGCCCCCGACATCCGACCGTGGCTTCGGGCCGCCGATCTCGTTGTACTGCCGTCGCGGTGGGAGGGCATGGCGCTCGCCCCGCTCGAAGCCATGGCCTGCGGCCGACCGGTCCTGGTCTCCGACGTCAGCGGTGCCCGGGAGAGTCTGCCGCCCGGCCAGGGACGGCTCTGCCTGGTACCGCCGGAGGACCCGACGGCCCTGGCCAAGGCCCTGGGACGGCTCCTCGCCGAACCGCGGCTGCTCGCCGAACTCGGGGAGCAGGCCCAGCAGCACGCCCGGACCGACTTCGACGTGCGGCGGACCACGGACGCGGTCACCGGTCTGTACCACGAACTGCTGGGCAGGCCCCGGCCCTTGAACCAGGAGCGCATCAGCCGATGACGATGGACAGCGCACCCGCCCGGCACACCGGGCAGGGCGGCACGGGGCCCGCCGGAGGCACCGCCGGCACCGCAGCCGTCCGACGGTCCGTGACCGCCATCCACCCCCCGCGCCGGCCCAGGGCCGACCCGGCCCGGCCCCTGGCGCGGCCGCAGCGGGTCCGGCGCCGCGACGGGGTCGTCCCGCTGCTGACCGCCGACGCGCTGGCGGCCGTACTGACCACGACGGTCCTGGCCCGGCCCGGGGCGGCGCTGCCGGCCGAGGCCGCCGCCCCGATCGCCGTGCTGGCCGCCGCGCTGCACGCGCAGGCCGGTCTGTACCGGCCGCGACTCGCGCCCTCCGCGCTGCTGGACCTGCCCGCGCTGGCCGGGCGGGCCGCCGTCCTGTGGTGCGGGGTCGCCGCCGTCGTTGCCGCCACGGCAGGGGGCCGGGCCCTGGGCTGGTCCGCCCTGCTGAGCGCCGTCTGCCTGCAGATCCTGCTGACGTGCACGGGCCGCGGGTTCGCCAACGGGCTCCGCTGCCGCTCCGCCCGGCGCCGCCCCTACTCCGCCCTCGTCGTCGGCCCCGGAGCCGGGGCGAGCGCGGTCGCCGCCGCCCTGCACGGGCGCCCCGAGTACGGGCTGCGGCCCGTCGGGCTCGCCGACACCGGCGCCGGCGAGGAGGGCGGCGGCAGCGTGCCGGTGCTCGCCACCCACGAGGACATCCGGCGCGCGGTCATCCAGAACTCGGTCCGGCACGCGGTGTTCACCCGCCCGCCGGAGGCCGACGAGCGCACCGCCTCCCTCGTCCGCCTCTTCCACGACCACGGCTGCCGGCTCTGGCTCGCCGACCCGGCCGGCACCGCCAAGGTGACCGGCATGCGGGTGGCCCAACCCGCCGACCAGCTGTGGGGGTACGCCGTACAGCCGCTGCTGCCCCGCCCGTCCCGGCCGGTGGAGCGCTGGGTGAAGCGGGCCGTCGACGGGCTGCTGGCCGCGATCGCACTGATCGCGGCCGCGCCCGTGATGGGCGTGTGCGCGCTCGCGGTACGGATCTCCGACGGGCCCGGGGTGATCTTCCGGCAGGAGCGGGTCGGCCTGTACGGGCGCCCGTTCACGCTGCTGAAGTTCCGCACCCTGCGCGCCGACGAGCACGAGTCCGCCACCCGGTGGACGGTCGCGGGCGACCACCGCATGAGCCCCATCGGCTCCTTGCTGCGCAAGTCCTCGCTCGACGAGCTGCCGCAGCTGTGGAACGTCGTACGGGGTGACATGAGCCTGGTCGGACCGCGGCCGGAACGGCCGTTCTTCGTGGCGAAGTTCGCCGCCGTGCACCCCGGCTACGAGGCCCGGCACCGGATGCCCGTCGGCATCACCGGGCTCGCCCAGATCAACGGCCTGCGCGGGGACACCTCCATCGAGGACCGGGCCCGCTTCGACAACCACTACATCGACACCTGGTCGCTGTGGCAGGACCTGTGGATCCTCGCCCGCACCGCGGCCTCCTTCTTCCGCTTCCGGCTGGGGGGCAGCTGATGAGCGTCGCCGTATCCCTGGGCGGCTCCCGGCCGCCCGACGCCGCGGGGTTGCTGCGGCGGCACTGGCCGCTGCTGCCGCTCGCCGCGACCGTCCTGCTGCTCCTCGCCCCGATCGCGGCGGGTGACGCGAGCACCTCCGGCAAGGTCGGACCGGCCGATGCCGCATCCCTGGTGCTGGTGTTCGTGTGCGTGGTGCAGGCGCTGCGCGGGCGGGTGCGGGAGCTGAGCCCGCTGGGCGTGCCTGTGCTGGGCGTGCCCGCCGTGGGGCTGGCCGTCGCGACCGTGACCGCCGGGGACCCGTACGCGGCGCTGCCCGGTTTCGTGCGCTACCTCCAGGTGTTCGTGCTGGTCCCGGCGGCGATCGTGCTGCTGGTGCGCGACGCCGGGGAGTTCCGGCTGGCTGCGGGGTGCTTCGTGGTGCTGGCGCTGGTGCAGGGCGCGGTGGGGGTCGTGCAGTACGCGACCCACACCGGGGCCTCGTACCAGGGCGAGGACGTCCGGGCCGTCGGCACGTTCGGCCCCGGCGACGTGATGGGCATGGCCACCGTGGTGGCGTACGGGCTGGTCGTGGCGACCGCCGCGGCGCTGGCTCCGGGACTGCCCCGCCGGGTACGACAGTCGGCGGGCGCCGCTGCGCTGGTACTGGTGGTGCCGCTGGTGCTGTCGTTCAGCCGGGGCGCCTGGATCGCCACCGCCGGCGCGGCGGTGCTGGTGATGCTGCTGGCCGGGATCCGGCGGGCCCTGAAGGTGCTCCTCGCGCTGGCCGCGGCCGGTGTGGTGCTGGTGGGCGGGCTCGGGGTCGGCTCCGAGATGGTCGCGGAGCGGCTGACCTCGATCACCCAGGTCTCCAGCGCCCCCGACCAGTCGGTGACCGACCGCTACACGATGTGGGCCGCCGCCGAGTCGATGTGGCGCGAGCGGCCGGCGGTCGGCGTGGGCCTCAAGGGCTTCCCGGCCAACCGGGACGGGCACTCCTCGCTGGGGCTGTCCTCCGGCAGCGACACCGCCGGCGCGGGGCAGGCGTACATCCGCCAGCCGCTGCTCTCCCCGCACAACATGTACCTGCTGGTGCTGAGCGAGCAGGGCCTGATCGGGCTGACCGCGCTGGCGGGAGGCTGGGCGGCGCTGCTGGTCGCGGGACTGCGGCGGTGCGCCACGGGCGGGTCCGGGCTCCAGGACTGCGGCCTGATCGCGATCGGGCTGTTCGTCTGGCAGCTCACCGACTTCCTGTACGCCGACATCGGCGGGCCGTCCACCGTCCTGACCGGAGTGATCATCGGCCTGGCGGCCTGGTGGGCCTTGCCCTCCCGGCAGGACGCCACCGGCCTCGCCGCTGCCGCGGACGGGCGCACCGGCCTCGCCGCCGGCCTGCGCGCCGTACCGGGTGCGGACGGCCGGTGACGGATACGACGCCCTGGCGGCGGCCCGCGGCCGCGGCGACCGAAGTCGCCGCGGCTGCGGGCCGTCCGCCGCACCCCGACCCGGCTCCGGTCCCGCCGGTGCCCCCCGTTCCCCCGCTCGGCCCCGGCCATGCGCGGGCGGTCGGCGGGGCCGGGGGGAGCGGAGCCGGCGGGAGCGGAGGCGGGAGCGCGCCGGCTCCGCTGGGGCGGTTCCTGGCCAAGGCCGCCGCCGTCACGGCGGGACTGACCGCCGCCGGGGCGGTGTTCGGGCTGGTCCGGGACCAGACCATCGCGCATCTCTTCGGGGCCGGGCACGACAGCGACGCGTTCCTGATCGCCTGGACCGTGCCCGAGATGGCCTCGACGCTGCTGATCGAGGACGCCATGGCGCTGCTGATGGTGCCCGCGTTCAGCCATGCCCTGGCCCGGCGGGCGGCCGGCCGCGCGGGGCTCACCCGCAAGGAGGCCCGCGCGCAGGACCCCGTACGGCTGCTCGTGGGGGCGACCCTGCCGCGGCTGGCGGTGCTCCTGGCGGCCGTCGCCTCCGTGCTGGTCGTTGCCGCGCCGCTCGTCGTCGCCGTGCTCGCGCCCGGACTGCCGGATCCGGACCTGGCCGTGGAGTGCACCCGGATGACCGCACTGACCGTGCTGTCGTTCGGCATCGCGGGGTACTTCAGCGCCGCCCTCCGGGCGCACCGTTCGTTCGTTCCACCGGCCGCGATCTACGTCTCGTACAACGTCGGGATCATCGGGACGATGGTCGCGCTGCACGCGGCGTGGGGGGTGCGGGCCGCGGCCGCCGGGGTCGCCGTCGGCGGGCTGCTGATGGCGCTGGTCCAACTGCCCGCGTTCATCCGGAACGTGGGCTTCGGCCCGTCCCGCGCGA